>JAJDEH010000162.1 GCA_029259935.1 Planctomycetota bacterium | reverse complement strand
CACCAAACGGCCGTACAGCTTCCCGCATCGAATCCAACTTATGCGCCTTGCGGCATAAACTTTGCCAAGACCACAAACTCAAAAAATCAAAACACAAAACAACGACACTGACAAAAATAAAAAAATGTGACCAAACCCAAGGGTTAGCCGCCTGTGATCGAAACCCATCTGGTGCAGAATGGTGGCGTGCAGATCGTGAAGCTGAACCGGGTTGTCGGCTGCGGCGAGGCCGAACTCGTCGGTTGTGCCGTACACGAATCCCCCTTTCATGCCGCCACCCGCCATCCAAATCGTATAGCCATCGATGTGGTGGTCGCGACCTATTTTGTTGGGGTCCTTGGGACCAGTCTGAATCGTCGACGTGCGACCCATCTCACCGCCCCAGATAACCAGCGTGCTGTCGAGCAGCCCACGCTGTTTCAGATCGGTCAGCAACGCGGCGATGGGCTGGTCGCATTCCTGTGAGAGCTTTTTTATACGCGGCACGATGCCGGTGTGGTTGTCCCACGGCTGTCCGCCGCCGTGATAACACTGCACGTAACGTACTCCGCGTTCCGACAGCCGCCGGGCCATCAGCATGTTGCGGCCTTGAGTCGTGTTGCCGTACATCGCGCGAATGTGCGCGGGCTCCTGGCTAAGATCAAAGACCTCGGTCCCGGCCGTTTGCATGCGAAACGCCAACTCCATCGAGTGGATCCGGCTCTCGAGACGCTCGTCGCCGGGCCGCCCCGCGCGATGTCGCTGATTTAAGAACTGCGTCAAGGCGACTTGGGCGCGCTGCGTCGCCGGCCGGATGTCGTCTCGCGTGAGGTACGGAATGAGTTCCTTCTTGCGGTTTTCCGTCTCGATGTGCGTCCCTTGGTAGACACCCGGCAAGAAAGCGCTCGTCCAGTTGCGTGACTGGGCGGTCGGCATCCCGGTCGGACAGAGTACGACAAATCCAGGCAGATCCTGGCTTTCGGTTCCCAGCCCGTACAGCAACCAAGATCCAATGCTGGGCCGTGCCAACGTCGAATGTCCACAGTTCGTCAACAACAAACCAGGCGTATGATTCGCGACCTCGCCAACCATCGACCGCACCACGCACAGATCGTCGGCATGCTTGGCGACGTGCGGAAACAGTTCGCTAATCTCCATTCCGCTTGCGCCGCGGCGCTTGAATCGGAACGGCGAAGCAAAGATCGTCCCGACACGTTTCCGCTGAGTGAGTTGCAAGCGGTTTTTGATCGAATCGGGCAGCGGCTGTCCGTCGAGCCGTGCCAGTTGCGGCTTGGGGTCGAACGTGTCGATCTGCGACGGCCCGCCATTCATGAACAAATGAATGACCCGCTTCACCTTGGCCGGAAAATGGGGCAAGCGAACCGCCAACGGAGATGCCAAAGGGTCCTGGCCGGCTGGTGCGGCCGACAGTGCACCCTCATCCGCCAACAGCCCGGCAAACGCCAGCGATCCCATCCCGCAACCGGCTTTCCGCAGCAAGCTACGACGCGTAATCGGTGATAAAGTTGGTTCTTGGCTCATGGGATGTCCTGGCGATTCTCTGTGCGTCACGGCTCAATCCAAGTACTGAAACTCGTTGCTCATCAACAAGGACTGCGCGACCAGCGGCCACGGAGAGGTTATCTGAGTTTTCTTTTTTGGGTCCGCGAAGAACCGTGATTGCTGTTCGACGAATCGAACAACCCGAACGGCCTCCGGCCGCGCGGGGCTGCGTTGCAAAATCGTCTCGAACAGTTCCGTCGCACGTTGTTCCGCCGTTTCACATGCCGCGAACTGCTTCGATTTGGTGATGGCCACGGCCTGGTCGATGACAAAGGGCGAATTCATTGTAAATAGCGCCTGGGGCGCGACGATACTCTCGCCACGTCCGGGCTGAGTTCGCATCGGAGTTGGAAAATCGAAAACTCGCAAGGTCGGGTCGAGGTTAAACCGGTTGATGTAACCATAAATGGAACGCCGGCGGGTGTAGCTGTCTCCCCACAAACGAGCCGCTCGTCCACGTGGCGTGCGATCAAGCTGGCCGGCGACGGCAAGCAGACTGTCTCGAATCGCTTCGATGGAAAGGTGTTTTCGATTCGCCCGCCACAAACGCCGATTGATCGGATCGAGCGCGGCCATATCATCACGAATCTCGCTGCTTTGCTGATAAGTTCGCGACAACACGATGTTGCGAACCAACCGCTTGACCGACCAGTCGCTTGTCACGAAGTCGTGGGCCAGCCAATCCAACAACTCGGGATGGGTCGGAGCCGCCCCTTGCAAACCAAAGTCGGACGAAGTTTCGACAAGATAGCTACCGATCAAAAAACCCCACACACGATTGACGAACACGCGGGCGGTGAGCGGATTGTCGGCGGCGACGATTTCGTTGGCAAGTTGCAAGCGGCCGCTGGCGTCGGCGGGAAACGGCTGCTCGCTGGGATCCAAAATCTTCAGGAACCGTCGCGGAACTTGCGGGCCCCGATTCGTGGGATCACCGCGTACGAACACGGCGGGATTAACAGGCTTGGCCTTTTCCTTGACGACCATCGCATGCACGGGAGCGCCCGGATGAAACAGCAATAGCTCGGCCAGTTCGGTTTCGCGGATTTTCTGCGCCACCGACCGGCGGTTGCCTCCCGCTGTTTTCGCGCCGGCCTTGGTGATTTTCTCGTCGATCGCCGCTCGCTTTTTCTCGTAGTCGGCCCGATCTTCGTCGCTTGCCGAATAGTTCGTCATTTTCGGCAATTGCTTTTCCAGCAGCGCGTTGGGACGCGCGATGGACGAAAAGACGCCATGCAGCGCATAGTAGTCGGCTGTCGGCACGGGCTCGAACTTGTGATCGTGACAACGGGCACAAGCCGCCGTAATCCCCATCAGTCCGCGCGTGGTAAGGTCGATCCAATCGTCGAGTGCCTCGGCCTGACTGCGATTGGCATGCGGCCCAACCGCCAAGAATCCAAGCGCGGCGATTTCGGGTGCATCCGCGTCCAAACCCAACAGATCGGCGGCCAGTTGTTCGCGCACGAATTGATCGAAAGGCTTGTCTTGGTTGAAAGCCTCGATCACGTAATCCCGGTAGGTAAAGGCGAAGGGAAAGTAGTGCGGCGTGCGGGTATCGGGACGATAAAAGCTGTCGGTGTCGGCATAGCGGGCGACGTCCAGCCACATCCGGCCAAAGTGCTCGCCAAATCCCGGCAATTCGAGCAGCCGGCCGATCACTTCAACTATCGCGACCGGCCGATCCTGGGCGGCCGCGGCCACGAATTGCCGCACGCCCTCTCGTGTCGGTGGCAACCCGGTCAGGTCAAAGGAAAGCCGGCGCAGCAGCGTTGCCGCCTCGGCCTCTGGCGACGGCGTTAAGTTATCCTTCGTCAAACCGGCGTAAACAAACTGGTCGATGGGATGCTGATTCCACAGCGGATCGGCGGCTTGGGGAGGCACCGGCGCGCGGACCGGTTGATACGCCCAATGGTCTTTGGCTTTGTCGAACAGATAGTCTTGGTCGCCCAGTCGCGAAAATTCCGTATTTCCCAAATCTTCCGCCGGCCCGGGGGCGCCTCGCCGCACCCATTGTTCGAGCAGGCGAATCTGATCCGCGTGCAGTGGCTCGTCGGGCGGCATCTGCAAGTCTTCATTGTCGTAGCGCACCGCTCGAATCAGCAGCGAAGCATCCGCATCGCCCGGCACGACCGCCTTGTCGGAATCGCCCCCTTTGAGCCAACCCGACTGGCGATCGAGCAACAATCCACCCTGCTGCTCATTCGCTTTTTCCGAATGGCATTCGTAACAATGCGTAACCAGCAGCGGCCGAATCTTCTTTTCAAAGAAAGTGGCTCCTCGTGGATCGTCGCCCGCCCGCGCGACACTGGTCACCCACAACGAAACAATCGCCACTACGGCCACGGCCAGAGCGCGACGCGCGCGATCAGCTTGGAAATACTCCGAGGCCCGGCAAAGGCGAGCAACACGACCTACGAATCGAAATTGCATTGGTGACTATCGGGGGGGAGAAAATGGGACCGGCTGGGGATTGGCGGATGGGACGCTTTCAGCCCTCCATTCTAGTGCAGAATCTTGTTCAGCACCAACATGTTACAAAGGGCGGGCGGACCGCCTAATGCTTGTTGCGAAGTCCTCAGCGGGACGCCACAATCAACTCCAGAGGGCGAAGCATACAAAACGCAGCTTGTCTATTTGAAAGTCGGTGTGGGACGTGTTAAGTGATCTCAACGAATACCGCCGATTGCTGATTTTGAGCGTCCATGGTTTTGAGCAAATTATTACAGGAATGAGCCATATCGAGGAACTGAGAGGTTGCAAACGGCTCAGTGCTTTTCTACTTAGCAAGCGCGAGTTCATTGCGGCGATCGACTCGATGACAAGCCACGAGCGACGGTATCCGGCACTGCTTCTCGATAAGTCGAGGATTCACCGAATCGCCAGCGGTGCGGGGGTATTGCAAAAAACTCTGTGGAAGTTGTTGGCCGAGTTTCAGTCGCAGTTGGGAGGGCTCCATACTTCAGTTCCCCTGACTGTTCGGCCAACTCCTGAAGTCTGCGATTCCTATCATCGAAGTGTGCTCGCCGGCAAATGCCCTTGGTGTGGACTGGAGATCACGGCCGCGCGCTAGGCGAACCTTTGTGTTACGGTGGCGCGACAGGGTCGCGGTTTCCAATCGCTAGTCCACCGGTTGCTGCTGTGTAAGACAATGAAAGGTGCCCAACCCCCACGCAATGTCGACTGCCGATAAGCCGATAATCTCCCGCTCCGGAAAGTGCTCGCCCAAAATGCCAAGGGCTCGCGCGTCATGCGGGTCGTTAAACTGGGGAACAATCACCGCGCCGTTCAAAATGTAAAAGTTGCAGTAACTAGCCGGCAGGCGGTGGCCGTCATGGAAAATCGGTCGAGGCATCAGCAGCGGAACAAGCTCCGGCTTGCCTCCTGCCAAGCTGAGGGCCGAGTTGAGCTGTTGCCAGTTTAGTTCAAGCGATTTGAAATTCACGTCTGCCTGATTCTCTTCGACCGAGGCAACCACGGTCGAGGGACCGACAAACCGCGCAAGCTGGTCGATATGCCCGTCGGTATCATCGCCGGCGATGTCGCCCCCTTCGAGCCAGATGACTTCTTTCGCGCACAGATACTCAGCGAAATACTGTTCAACAACTTGCCGGGTCATCGTCGGATTGCGATTTGGATTGAGTACCGCCGACCGGGTCGTCAAGATCGTGCCTCGGCCGTTCCCATCAATCGCGCCCCCTTCCAAGACCAGTCCCGGAGAAAACCGAAAACAGCCAAGTTGCTCGGCGATTTCCCACGGGACAGCGTTGTCCGCGTACCAGGGCGGATACTTGCCGCCCCACGCATTGTATTGCCAATCAATTAGCGCGGGCGGTCCGCCGCTGGTCGATTGAAGAAACGTCGGTCCGTGATCGCGAGTCCACGCATCGTCAGTGGCGATATTGTGCAGCGTGACGTTATTGTGCAGCGTGACGTTCTCCAGCTTGCCCACGTGTCGATCCGCATCGCGCATCACTTCATCGCCGCCCGCCAAAATGTGAACCGGTTCAAACCGAGCGATAGTCCGCACCAGCTCGGCAAACTGGCTCGGAATCCGCTCGAAAATTCCGGGCCAAGTCTCGCGGTTGTGCGGCCAAGCGAGCCAAGTCGCCGCGTGCGGTTCCCATTCGGCCGGCCAGCGGTAACCCAATTCGGCGGGACGGCGACTGTCAGGCATCGTCCAGCCACCGTTTAGAAAGACCTTCGTAGGCGTCCGTGCGCCGATCGCGAAGGAACGGCCAGTGCGTGCGAACCGCTTCGATTTGATCCAGATTGCACTCGACGACCAATGTTTCCTCGTCACAATCCGAGGCCCGCGCCAGGACGTTTCCATTGGGATCGGCGACAAACGAAGATCCCCAAAACTCCAACGCGTCCTCGCGCCCCACGCGGTTCGGCGCGGCGACGAAAACTCCATTGGCAATGGCATGGCCACGCATCATCGTTTCCCAACTCGACAGTTGGCTTTCACCAAACTCGTCCTTCTCTTCCGCCAGCCAGCCGATAGCCGTCGGATAAAACAGAATCTGGGCACCCGACAGAGCGGTCAAGCGAGCCGCTTCGGGAAACCACTGGTCCCAGCAAATGCAGACGCCGATGCGCCCGAACCGCGTGTTGAACCCGCGAAAGCCAAGGTCGCCCGGCGTAAAGTAGAACTTCTCATAGTACAGCGGATCATCGGGAATGTGCATCTTGCGATAGAGGCCGGCCCGGCTGCCGTCGGCGTCAAACACGACGGCCGAATTGTGATAAACACCGGCCGCGCGGCGTTCAAAGACGGGTCCGATGACAACGACGCCATGTTCCTTGGCCGCCGCGGCCAAAGCTCGACAGGTTGGGCCGTCCAGCCCCTCGGCTTCGTCGAACTTGCGATGGTCTTCGGCCTGGCAGGGGTAAAGTCCATGAAAAAGCTCTTGCAGGCAAACGATTTGAGCCCCTTGCGAGGCGGCGTCGGCGATGCGTACTCGTGCCTTCTCGACATTGTCGCGCTTGCTCGCGTTGCACGACATTTGCACGACTGCAATGATGGCCTTACTTGGGGCGCGATTCTCGGTCATGGTCGTCGGTCATTGGTTGGTAGTAGGAAAACAAACAACATGTCAGAAGCGAAATATCCACGCCACGGGCTATTTATAACAGGAACGGACACGGGTGTCGGCAAGACCTATGTATCCGCTTTGATCGCTCGCGCGCTGGCCGAAGGTGGACGCAAGGTAGGCGTGTACAAGCCCGTGGCGAGCGGCTGCTGGCGCGACGATGACACGTTGCACTCCGACGACGCCGACGCCCTGTGGGCTGCCGCCGGAAATCCGGGCGATTCGGCAATGGTTTGCCCGCAAATGTTCGAGGCACCGCTGGCACCCAATCTGGCGGCCCACGCGGAAAACAAAAAAGTCGACGCCAAGTTGTTGCGAAGCGGACTGGAACGTTGGGAGTCGGCCGCGGAAGTCGTCGTTGTCGAAGGCGTGGGCGGCCTGATGTCGCCGGTGTCCGACGAAGACTATGTGGCCGACTTGGCCTTCGACTTCGGCTATCCGGTAATCGTCGTCGCGCCCAACAGCTTGGGAGTCATCAACCAAACGCTACAAACCCTGATCACCGCCGTCACCTTTCGCGACGGGCTCGACGTAGCCGGCGTCGTCCTCAACAACCTGCGTGACGAATCGCAAAGTCAAGCCGATCCCAGTACGCAAACCAATCGGGAACAACTGGAAAGCCACTGCGTCCCCCCCCTACTAGCCCAGCTCGAATTCCAAGCCGATCGCTTTGACCAGACAGTGGATTGGTGGAACCTCGCCACAGGGAAGTAGAGCGAAAAGAAAAAAAACGGGAAAGGACCGACCTGCCGCCGAGTCATCCCACCCAGATCATTCAGCGAGGGCGGCTGGAAGATTTCACAAATTGCGACTGGCTCCGAACAAGCTTCTCCTTGGCAGCGGAATAGTAAGGTGAAGTCTCGGTATCCGTCCCAATAGTGTTCACGCGTAGTTCGCAATAGGGGACTGGCTCCGAGCAAGCTACCCCTTGGCAGCGGAATAGAAGGTGAAGCCCCGGTGCCCATCCCAATAGTGTTCACGCGTAGTTCGCAATATGGGACTGGCTCCGAGCAAGTTTCCCTTGGCAGCGGAATAGAAGGTGAAGTCTCGGTGCCTGTCCCATTTTGCGAACGGCCTACTTTGCGAACGGCCCATTCTGGCTCCGAGCAGGTTCCCCTTTGGCAGCGGAATAGTAGGTGAAGTCTCGGTGCCCATCCCAATAGTGTTCACGCGTAGTTCGCAATATGGGACTGGCTCCGAGCAAGTTCCCCTTTGGCAGCGGAATAGAAGGTGAAGCCCCGGTGCCTGTCCCAATAGTGTTCACGCGTAGTTCGCAATATGGGACTGGCTCCGAGCAAGATTCCCTTGGCAGCGGAATAGAAGGTGAAGTCTCGGTGCCTGTCCCATTTTGCGAACGGCCTACTTTGCGAACGGCCCATCCTGGCACCGAGTCGCCACCACCGAAACGGGTGCAGTCAGCCTGGTAGCACGTCTCTTCAGCGTTTCCCGCACGAATCTCTCCGTTGCCACGGCACATCGGAAAAATGAACACCCGACCACCGCCAGATGATCAAATTGCGTCGTTTCCGCCTTAAAAACGCAGCTAGCATCTTACTACTGAGCTGACTGCACCCACCGAAACAGCCGCACAAGACAAAAATCTCGGAGCCAGTCCCATGATTGACTCTAGTCGCGAATAATCCGGCGTGACGGTCGCACGTATGGTCAAGGGGCATCAAGATGAGCCCTTGCCTGGACAATTATCTCATTGACAGAATCGTCGTAACCGTTATATTCAAGATATAAGGGGGGTTGGACTTGGTTGCAAGTTCCCAGGGCGTTGTAGGCAGAACTCTCACAACTCGTCGCGTTCATTCGGATATTGGTTAACTAACCAAACCGAAGCAGGCTGTTTTTCTGGATTGACCACTGCCAATATCACTCCATCTACTACCGAGGGCGGAAGATGAATCAAAGACGTTTATTGGAAAACAACGCAACGATCGGTGGACGATTAGCCAGCAATTCCCGGTGTGTTAGTGGATTTGCTTCGAGGCGTGGCGAGGGAGACCAGTCGCGATGCGAGCGTGCGATACCTAGGGGGAAATGCGGCAAGTGGGTGAATTTGGAGACTCGACGTTGTTTCAAGCGAGGCGGGGCGGAACGTCTCTTTGAGTCGGTGGAGGCGTCGTGTGCGCAGGGGGGCCGCGGAAACGCTTGCAGGTCGCAAAGGAGAGGGCGTCCGTCGTGAGGGGATCGTCAAGGCGGCGATTCCGGCGAGACCGTTACGAGGTGTCCACCTGCGGTGCGGGAAGTTCCTTGGCCAAGTCGTGCAGTATGACTTCGTAGAGATGCTGCATCGAGGTGAACTTGAAATGGCGAAAGTGGGATCGCAGGTTGTCCCACAA
>JAJDEH010000161.1 GCA_029259935.1 Planctomycetota bacterium | reverse complement strand
CATTGAGTTCGCCGCAGACGGCCGACAAGTTCACAAACGATCCGATCAAGACTCGCGCTGCTTCGCCACACTGTTGCAGGGCCTTGGTTCCATTCGTTGTGGTAAAGACAACCGTTTTGCCGCGTACCGTTTCGGGCGTGAATTCGACCGGGGAGTTGCCCAGGTCGAAGCCGTCGATTTTCAGGCCCTCTCGTTCGCCGCCCAATACGACCGACTGTTTGAGATCGCGAGCTTTTTCGCGAGCTTCGTCCACTTCCAAGCAAGGGAGAATTCGCAGCGCGCCATTTGCCAGCGCATGCACGATGGTGGTACTGGCGCGTAGCACGTCGATGACGACGACCGTGCCGCCGGCCAAATCCTCCGCCGCCACCAAGGTGGGCAGCAACCACACGTTCAGGATTCGAGAGTTGGCGGACATGGCATTTGATCCATCGGCTCTAGCCCGTGGATCGGCCGAATTGCTATCGCTTCACCACCTCGGACTTCACAACAAATTTCCCCACATCAAAAGTAACACGACCGGCACGATTTGGGAACGGGATACTCACGGCCCTTCGTTCGCTGGTTTCGGTGGCGATGACCCGTTTGCCTTCAAGAAGTCAATCAACGCCAGCAGAGCCAAGCTGGTCTTCAACTCCGGCGTCCCGGCACTTCCCTCCTGCCACGAGCCGCTCATGGATTGCTGGTCGAGCAGAAGGCGAATTGGCTCCGCGGCCTCGAACCGCTTGCCGGACAAACCCGACTTCTTGACGTGAGCCGAGGCCAGAACCTGCAGTCCGTAGTAGCGCCACGTTTTCGCCTCGGCGTGATCCTTGGCTTGGAACCGATCGTCGTGCCAGGTCCAGGCGCGAGCGACCGCTTTGTCAATCTGGCCGTGCAGTGCTTCGTCAGCCACGGCCTCTCGCACGGCCAGCAGACAGAAGATGCCCGACAAGGTCATGGTGCGCGTTCCCATGCTCGAAACTTGATAGCCCCACGAGCCGTCCGCCCGCTGGCTGCTCAGCCAGTAGTCGCCCACGTTGCGCCACAGTTCTTCCGGTACAGTGAATCCCTTTCTTCGGGCTTCGTCGAGCGCCCAGACGGCGAACCGAGTATTCGAACCGTCGGCCCGCCGCGATCGCTTGGGACCATACGACCACCCACCGGCCGCGTTACCCTCCGCGGTTTGTGTTTCGGCCATCCAGCGAAGGCTCTTCTCCACCAAGGGACGGTCACCCATTTCGTCGACAGAACTGAGTACCAAGATCCGCAGCGCGACGGAGTAAGTGTGCGAGAGTTCCATGTCGCGGACCTGCTTTAAGCCAAGCTTGACGGCCTCGTTCGATTCGTCCGTTCCGCAAGCCAGCAACGCGTGCGTGCAAAGTGCCGTGGCACCGCCGCTCATGGACTTCGAGGGATACGGCCACAATCCGTCACCGCCCTGGCGCCGCTGAAGGAATTCGACGCCCCGCTCGATTGCGCGGCGGACCTCTTCATCTTCTCGCTGTCCGACCTGAACATCGGCTGTGGTCGCTTTCGTGCCTTTGTCGCTGGCAGGTGTGCCAACGGGCGGATCGCTTTGGATCAGCGACGGAGTGTCAGGAGGCGTGGCCCTACTCTGAAGCAAGAAAGGAGTCGACAACAGTCCGGCGAGCAAGGCAGTGGCCACGATCAGTCCCACGGGTGTGATGCGCAGTTTAGGGTTCGCGTCAGCCGCCAGGACTCGCAGCACCCGTTGCTTGAACAGTGTGGGGTTTCCGCCTGAAACCGCCAGGGCCGCGGGCAGCGCGGGACTGCTCGGCGACACGCACAGCTCGGCCATTTTCAGCAATGCATCCGCATAGTTAAGCCGAGTCCATCCGGCGGCCAACACCAAGTCGTCGCAACAATGTTCGCGTTCGATGCTGACTCGTCGGCTGACATACCAAACGGCAGGATGAAAAAACAGCACCGCCTCGGTGCATCGCTGCAACAGGTTTAGCCAGTGATCGTGACGGCGAATGTGGGCCAATTCGTGGCTTAGCAACGCCTGAACCTGATCCACCGACAGGCCCGTCATCATCGATCCCGGCAACAAGATCATGGGGTTAAAAATGCCCACCACGACCGGGACGCAAACGCGACGACTCCAAGCCACTTGGGGAACGGCCCTTAGCCCGATCTTCCGCGCTTCGCGGCCAAGGATCGAGAGCAAGCCATTTTCGGCAAGCGGCGTCGCGTCCTGGCGGAATCGTGCACCGAAGCAATGAGCCCGCGCCAATCGCGCGAACATTATCATTAATCCCAGGCCATAAGCCAGCGTTGCCCAAGGAGCCCAGCGAGGTAGCGCCGTGCCGGCGACCGCGACCTGCTGCTGTTCGCGTGGCGGTCGAAGCTCCTCAGTTTCCGAGGGATCCGCTACGCTGATGGGGCCAGCGGCGATTTCCATTGGCTTCCCGTCGACGTTTTCGCCGGCGGGCAATCTCGGGACAGGAGCTACCCAAGGCGTGATCGTCTCTGGCTGCTCCGTCAGGCCGGTCACCACCGTGACCTCATCGTGCTTGGTTGCCAAGACAATAAATGTGATCGGCAGGCAGGTCAACATGGCAGCTAACGCCAACATATTTCCCGCACATCGCACATGCGCTGAGCCGTGGCGGAACAGAAAATTGCCCAACAACGCCACGAATCCGATCGCCACTCCTTGCCACAAAAAGTGCAGCAGAGTCAACGTCAAAAGCGAACAAAACTGCGAGTCAAAAATAGGCAGCGGAGTCATAGTTGCAAGCCTAGAAAATGGTGACTGTTGAATGAAGATTGACGCATTGTTTACTAATCCTTCGATTGCTCTCGCGCCTTGCGATTGATCTGTCGACGCAGTTCCTGGAGTTCATCCGCGTCGAGTTGAGAAGAGTCGAATAGGCTCAAAACGGCTGCGGTCGCCGAGCCGCCGAAGACACGGTTCACGACATCGGACATCATGCCCTGAGAGACTTCGTCTTCTGAAACTCGCGGAGAAAACAGAAACGCCTTGCCTTGCTTGGTCCGTTTGAGATAGCGTTTGTCGACCATCGTGTTCAGCGTCGTGATCACCGACGTATGCGCGATATCCCGCTCTTGTCCCGCCAAGGCCAGGCGAATGTCGCGCACCGGCAGCGGCGACTCGGCCCACAGGATCTGCAGAATCTGAAGCTCCAAACCGGTCGGGTATTCGGATCGGGGGCGCGCCATCGGCTGTATGCTCTCCCTGGGTTCGCCGTCTTCTAGTTAACTAGAATTTACAGGTCCTTGAGATAGCCGTCAAGCATGTTTTTCTAGAAAACTAGAAGATCGGGACGGGGGACGCAACGATCGATTTCAGCCAGTGGTCAAGACTCCGTCGGAGGTGCGATGTATCTTGGAATTCACTAGCGAGCAGGCGCGCACCAGCAGGCTAGTAAGGGCGAAGCTTGCTGGCGCGGTAGGGCTTGTCTTGTTTGTAGAGTTTCAGGCGCTCGTTCATTTCGGCGACATCTTCCAGGGATGCTTCCTCAATCGCCTTGGTCTGCCACTTGATGGCTTCCGCAAAGTTTTCGTTTTCGGCATGCGCCGCCGCCAACGTGTCGATGAAGGGTTCAAAATCGAACCCCGCGTCCTGGCACGCTTCGGAAGCCAATTCGACGGCGCGCGGACCGTCACGAAACTCAGGATCGGGGCACGTTGCTAGGAACCTCGCCAAATGGTTTTTCGGCTGCGCAACATCATAGCTGTAGTCCGCCGTGTCGTAGTCAAGCGAGTCGGCGAACGGGTCTAGCGTGACCGCTTTTTCCAAATCCTGTTTGGCCGATTTAAAGTCTTCGCTTGCATAGGCGCTGAGGGCCCGCAGGCAATACGAATGCGGTACTCTGCTTTCAAGCCGAATCGACTCGCTAAAGTCATCGATCGCTTTCGCATAGTCGCCCATGTCGTGCCAAGTCACACCGCGATTGTTGTAGTATTCGTAGGCGTCCGGTTCCAACCGAATTGCTTGATTGTAATCGCGAATCGCGGCTTCCCGATCACCTAACTCGTGATAAGTCAACGCCCGTACGTTATAGGCTTCGGCAAACGATGAATCCAATTCGATCGCCCTGGTAAGATTCCTGACAGCATTGTGGAAGTCCGCTGAACTCTCGCCGTTGTCGTAATATTGCTGACCCTGTTCAAAGAATTCGTCCGCGAGATCGCGTGATTCGGCGGACAACGTCTTATTCATGGCCGTACTAATCCATCTCGCACCGAACCAAACGGCGGCGAACGCCACGCCGCAGAAAATAATCGCGAATACGATCGCCAAGAGAGGCCAGAGACTGGGCGACGACGAGGGAGCACTACGCTGTGCGGTTGGCGGAGCGGGCTGCCGCGTGTCACTCGTGGCTCCCGCGGCTCCCGACACGGGAACGGGCGACCAACCGCAATGGAGGCATGGGGCTTCGAGAGACTCACGCTCGATTCGGCAATTCGGGCAGGGAAAGTCCATGCGATCGCCTCGCAGATTTATTGGTTACCCATGGGTGACCTGAAGATAGGCGTCTGAGCGACTCCATCGAGAATCGGACATCCTTGCCAGTCAGTCCTGCCGCCAATTATCAATGAACAGGTCTCGGACCGCAAGCAATCGCGACGCGGGTTGGTCCAAATCACCAACGATTTCTTGCGTTGGGCTGGGGATTTGGAATAATTGCGGACGTGGGCGGCGGTGTATCGCTGTATCTTTCGACGCAGCATCTTTCGACGCAGCTTCCACGTGGTCGCGGATAAACGGCACCCTTCCATCTGGTCCGACGAAAGGAAATGTGCGACCTTCAAGATTGGTTCTCTTGACTCGCAGGAGATTTCGGGTCGTAACACCTCCGTCATGGCCTGGAAGCGTTCTCAACTCCCCCAATCCCTCAAGCCTCCTTCTCTTCAACACAATTCCACGCCGCATCGTTGGTTACACTCTATACGGAGAATTTAACGAGGCCGGGCCTCGAACCAAATACGAGCTATCGCTCGGGCTTGATTGCCCGCTCCCGTCGGTCGCTAAACTTGACTCAAGATTAGCGAGTTTTTTGCCTATAAGTAGCGCTCACCCATTTGGAGTTCTTGCATCATGATAGATCCGAATCGAACCGACGTGTTGGCTCGGGTTTTCGCGGTCGCCGTCGTTTTTTCCAGTCCACTTTTTGCAACGGCTGGCGAGAAAGCCCCGCAACCCATCCAGGTACGTGTTGGTTTGGCGTCGCTACAACGTGCGCCGAATATTGAAACAGGCGTTGCGAAAGTCAAAACGACATTGGCGGAATGCGGTGCGCGAGACGTGGCCATCGTTTGCTTTCCGGAAACGTATCTGCCAGGGTTGCGAGGCGCGGATCGAGATCTGCCGGCGGTCGACCAACAAGCGATGGAGCGGGCACTCAAGGAGATTGCCGCCGCGTGCCGACTTCATAAAGTGGCAGCCATCATTGGCGTGGAATGGAAAACCGAGCGCGGACTGGAAAACCGGGCGTTCGTCATGGGGCGCGACGGGCGGACGCTGGGACATCAGACAAAGAATCAGATTACGCCCGGTGGCGAGTCGGAGAACTTTGTTCCAGACGGCAAGCGTCAGATGTTCAACGTGGATGGCGTGCGGTTCGGAATCTCGATCTGCCATGAAGGTTGGCGATACCCAGAAACCGTGCGCTGGGCCGCGGTGCGCGGCGCTCAAATTGTCTTTCAGCCGCAAGTCACGGGTTCGGATCATCTTGAGCCAAACCCGACGACGAAGTGGGGCGAATCGTTTTACGAAAAGGCCATGCAGTGCCGCGCCGAGGAAAATTCGATCTACTTCGTCAGCGTCAACCGTGCCATGCGCCGGCAGAATTCCGCGTCCAGCGTGATCGATCCTAACGGCGACCTTGTCGAATTCGTCCCGCGCGGCGAGGAAAAATTGTTAGTTGTCGACTTGGATCTGACTAAGGCCACCGGCTTCTATGCAAGTCGGTTTCAACCCAGTCTCTACGAAGAACAGCGGCCGCTGGCTCCCGCCAAGACGCCAGCGTCCGGTTCGACCAACTCTCAAGCACCACAACGCTGACGGTCGTTTAATGATCGACGTCGTCGTGGCTGCCCGCGGGTGCAAGTCCGGGAGGCGCTCGCAAGGTCTCCAGGAACGCGATCACCGCGTTTTGCTCGTCGTCGCCCAGCTTCTCGAATTTCTTGCGGGACGCCAAGGCGTCGTGCCCGTGACGGTAGATCGCGTCTCGCAGCGTTCTTGATTGTCCGTCGTGAAAGTAGGGCGCGGAATCGGCCACTCCCCACAGCGGCGGAGTCTTCCACTCGCTAGGCAGCGGGTGGCTGGCGGCGAGTACCAGGTCGTCGGGCAACTCGCGATAGGCGGGGTCTTTGGATTCGTCGACGTCGTACAGGCGAAAATCGCTATAGACGCCATCTACTCCTCCCAGATCGGGCGTGTGGCAGTCGGCGCAGCCAACGGCCGCGAAGACCTCTTTGCCGTGAACGGCCAGTGCGCGCTGCTCGGCATCGCTGGGCAGAATTTCGACCGGCCGTGGCAGATTTTCCACGAAACAGACTAGGGCTCTCAATTGGCGGCGGTCGATGTCCAGCTTGGCCTGGCTGTCGGGCACATTCTGTTGAGGGACATCTTGAGTACGCATGGGATTCGAAAGACCCAACTCGACGGCGCACGCCGTGGCCACGAATTCTTCCACGCTCGCAAACTGACCTTTCCAGCCAAATCGCCCCAGTCGGCCATCCGGAAGCACTCGTGCGCGACCCACCGTACCTTGTCCAAAATCACCTTCTAGTTCCTTGGACATTTTCCCCAGCCGGCGCCCGGCACCATTCATTCCGATCGACAGTTCCGAGATGTCATCGATCAATCCCAATCCAAACAAGGGCGGCGTGTTGATCTCTTCAAAATCAAGTGGGTTGAACGAGGGTGTCCGTTGCTCGCATCCGTTGACAACCTTGGTGCCGCCGGGCTGAATGGGATATCGTCGGCTGATGATATCGCGGCTCTCTTGAAATTTTTCGTCAATAGCGAACGCATGAACAACTCCGCCGGAGGGACTCGTCCGGTCGCCAGCAGGCATTGCCTCGTAGGCCAAGACGTTAAATCGGTTTGTTCCTCCACCACCGACGCCGCCTTGAAAATGGCAGGCCACGCATGATTTTTCATTGAAGACGGGTCCCAGTCCGTCGCCTTCACCGGCCAGTGGGTCGTCCCGCTGCCACTCGTGTTCAAAAATCTGACGCCCCAGCGACAATCGTTCCTCGGTCGGACGGCGGCTCCAGGCATCCACGAATCGAGCCGCGAAGAACCACATGATGCCCACGCCGAGAACCGTACCAGCGATCCATTTCCAGTACTTCTGAGTGATTTCTTTTGCCATGGGTTTGTCTCCGTGAAAGTAGAGGAAGAACCACGGCGCTGCCAGTAACCGGCGCTATTCTAGCGTAGAACTGCAATGGATGAAAGAGAATTGCGGTCTGAAGAATTCAGGAGATCAGACGCTGGTATTCGCGAGGCAAGGCCAGCTAGCGAATCTTACCGTCGGCGAACTCAAGGCGACAGAGAAACTCGCAGCCAATGATGTTGATCTGTTCTTCCATCGTGCCTTCACCCCGTCGACAGTAGATCACGCGCGACCGCAACGGCAGGTAGTCGGCGTCGCGCCGCAAGGCGACCACCAAATGGTCTTTCGGCGGCGAGATCGACAGGAAAAAGGAAAAACCGCCCCGTGAGATATCGCGACACAAGACCGACTGAAATTGGTTGATTTGCGGCAGTTGACGCGGCTCGCAGAATGCGATCATGGCCACCGTCGGGTACGAGTACCTTGGCGTACGCCGCCGGTCACTCGTCGGCTGCAAGTCCTCCTGCTGACGAAGGTAGTCGTCAACCGAGCGGAAAAAATCAGTTTGTTTGCCCTGCTCCGCAATTGTCATCACGATCTCCGTTGGTTGCGGTAAATATACGCCAGAGTTTGGCAAGTGTACGTCGAATATCCGCTTTATTCGTCATGTGCGGAACGGAATACCAACGAAAGGGCGGGCGAATCAAGGGACACATCGCTATGACGGTCATCATGCCTCTAATCGGTCTCGCCGGGCACCGATCGCAACCGCCTTGCGAGATGCTCAACGACCAAACGGGGCCGTGGCTTGGCGCGACAGTTCATGGTGGTTAGCCTGTCTGTTGACTTTTTCAATACTCTGTTCCCGCCCCGCCTGCCACAACTATTAGCGAGGCCGCGCCGCGGGCTAATAGATGCAACCGCTTTCATCGACCAAGTGAATTAGTATGCAAGAACGCGACGCTCGAATCGGTCTCTCGCTGTTCGGAGTCTATCTGCTCCTGTACGGCGGGTTTGTGTTCCTTAACGCCTTCTCGCCGCAAACCATGGAGTTGATGCCGATTGCCGGGATCAACCTGGCGATCATCTATGGGTTCGGATTGATTGTGGCGGCCTTGGTGCTGGCCGTGGCGTATGGATGGATCTGCCGATCAAGAGGGGAACAGACGGACGAGGAGCAAGCCAAGTGATTTACGAAGCCTCGACCGTTGCCGTTGCCGTGTTTTTCATTTTCGTGGCCATTACCTTGGGAATCAGTTTCTACTTTGGTAATCGCGTCAAATCGTCGCAAGGATATTTTGCGGCCCATGGACAGATTCCTTGGTTCGTGAACGGGATCGCTTTCGCGGGCGACTATCTTTCGGCCGCGTCTTTCTTGGGCATCTGCGGCATGATCGCCTTCTATGGGTACGATGGCTTTCTGTACTCGATCGGATATTTGGCGGGCTGGATTGTGGCGCTGTTCGTGGTCGCCGAACCGATGAAGCGGTTGGGGAAATTCACGTTCGCCGACGCGCTGGATGCCAAGTTTGGCTCGCGCGGAATCAAGCTTGCCGCCGGGATCAGTACGCTCGCCGTGAGCATCTTTTATCTGATCCCACAAATGGTCGGCGCGGGCGTGCTGATTCAGCCGTTGCTGGGCTTTCCCCACTGGGTGGGTGTCGTCCTCGTGGGGGCGACGGTGATCGTCATCGTGGTCACCGCCGGGATGGTCTCGACTACTTATGTTCAGTTTCTCAAAGGTTCGTTGCTGGTCATCTTTAGCGCCGTGTTGACGATCATGATCTTGTCCCGCGGTTTTACAGTCGAAGCAGGCGGAATCGACGGACATGAGTTTCAATCTCACGGCCCTGTCGCGGGAACAAAACTCTCCAAACCTCAAGCCGAACAATCGGCCCAGTCCAAGGCCAGTCCTCCGTTAGTGCGCGTGCGGAACGGCGAAACGGAAGAAGCTTGGCGGGTTGATTATTCCGAAATTGAGTCGCTGGCCGCGTTTGAGCAGTCGACCGTTTTGCCGCTGACCGGCGATTGGCAAGACAAGCCGTTCGTGCGAATCGAGGATAATGAAACCAAGGTGGTTTCCGTGTGGAGTCTGCGCGCGCTGGACAACGGTAAGTTTCAGCTCGACGAAGCGCAAACACTGACCAAGACCACGGACGGCAAGGAATTGGTCAATGGCAAGGAGAAGGGAACCAAGAGGGGCGAAGCCGAACTGCACCCCGTGGGACATCTCGTGGAGTTGCCGGATGGCAAGAAATCGACCGGTCCACTGGGGCCGCAGTCGTTCTTTAGTACGCTACAAGAAAGCAAGGTCATCTTGTGGGGAAACAAGGTGATCAAGAACGGCGACGGCAGCACAACCAAGGTTTATTTTCAAAAGCCAACACCGGGAAGTCACATTCTGCGGCCTGGCGAGCATCCACGGTTCGCGGGAATTCGCAGCGACAACCCGATTGCCAAGCTGAATTTTCTGTCGCTGATGCTGGCCCTGTTTTGCGGAACGGCGTCACTGCCCCACATCTTGATCCGCTATTACACGGTGAAAGATACGCTGAGCGCGCGGAAGAGTACGATCGTGGGGATTGGCAGCATTGGCTTCTTCTACATCTTGACTCTGTATTTGGGGCTGGGCGCGATGACCAGCGGTTCGCTGGACGTCACCGACAGCAACATGGCGGCCCCGTTGCTGGCCAAGAGCATGAACGAATGGCTGTTCGCCGTAATTTCGGCGATCGCCTTTACGACCGTGCTTGGCACGGTAAGCGGGCTGATTCTAGCGTCCAGCGGCGCGGTGACGCACGATCTCATCTCCAGCTTCCTTGGGGTTAAATTGACGGATCACGAAAAGGTGCGCATCGCCAAGATTTCTTCCGTCGTGGTGGGAGGAATCGCGATCGTCTTGGGAATTCTGTTTCAAGGGATGAACGTCAGCTATCTCGTAGGCTGGGCGTTTAGCGTCGCGGCGTCCGCGAATCTGCCTTCCCTGGTGATGCTGTTGTTCTGGAAAGGTGTGACGAAACAAGGAATTATCGTGGCGGTCATCGTCGGAATGGTCAGCTCGTTGGCCTGGATTCTGCTGAGTGCTGACAGTTTCACCAAGATCTATGGTCTATCGGAAGACTACGCAGTCGTTCCTTTTAGACAACCCGGCATCGTCACGATCCCGCTCGGTTTCCTCACTTTGATCGTCGTTTCGCTGATGACCCAGTCATCAGCGAAGAAGCCTCCAGAACAATCGGCCTAGAGTTGCGTGACCGCAGCCTTGAATCGGATGAGATCAAGCTGTAATAAAGCCCTAGGCAACTTCGACTTGGTCGGTGATTCGCGTTACTCCCGCGACACGCTGGCAGCAGTTCAAACAAAGCTGCTTTTCATGGAACGAGTTCACTCGGCCCTGAATGGCGACGCACCCGTTGTTGACCGCGACGTGGACTCGGCGCAGTGCGCCAATGTGGCGTTGAAATAGAAAGCTTTCAATCCGTCGCTGAAGATCTTGATCCCGCTGGAAGTCTTCGGGCATGTTGGTCTCCGCTTTGGTCCGTGACCTGGAATGGTGAAACATGGCGCATTTGATTCAAACTCGCGTCCCTTTTCGTAAAGCAATAAGCGTGCCGCCACGGCGGATGGAGCGGCACGGCGTCTAGGGTGAGTGCCCGATGATGCTAAATGCACGGGAATTGCCCGCCATTCTCTGGACGAATGCCGCGACTGGGATTCGAGATCGCTTCGTAATATTTGCAACCCGAAGAAGTCGACTGCCAGCGAATTGTGCGGTAGTGCCCAACTAGCGGGCGGTTTCGAAATAGGGTCTGAAGCTGAACACTTGCGGGTCTTTCGTGTCGACCGAGACGACCACCCCCGCCACATTAGGTGACCCGAAAACCTCCATGCGAGTGAAGTGGAGATACGTTTTGCCAGATGTGTCCTTCAGCGGCTTGTCGATTCGATAGTAGTGCGAGTCGCCGTGGATACAAACAACCGGTTTACGATACTTTGCCAAGAATTCGCGCATCGCCGCCAGGAATTCCTGGAAACCTCTTTTGCTTCCTCGCTCGAAATCCGGATTCGCGTGAATCACCACCGCCACGCCCGGCACATCGCTGGCAATCGCCTCCGCGAAACTCTCCTTCAAGAAAGCAAGGTTGGCCGCGTTTCGACCGTTGAATTCCTTCATCGACGGCGGATGGTCGGGTCTGTAGTTGTTGCCGCTGCCGACAACATGCGCGACAACGAACAGCACGCCCGCTTTGGAAAAGCGATAGTTTTCGGAGAACGCGGCGAACTTCGCTTCGCGGCTTTGACGCACAACCTTTAATGTGTCGAGCCGCAGTGTCTGGCGGTCCTTGAAGAATAACTCTCGCAGCTTGGCGAGCCGCTCAATTGGATCGGCACCAACAGCATGGCAGTCGGTCCATTCGTTGTCGCCCGGCGTGTAAACGACCGGTTTGGGATAAGCGTGAAAGAGATCGCGGATCTTCTCGAATTCATCATCCGAACAGGGAACGCTGCCGCCCTTGAAGTCGCCGACGTGCATCAGGAATTCAAAATCTTCGCTTTCAGACTGTTTGAGAAGTCGCCGGTATTTGGCGTCCTGAGTTGGTGAATACGGCAAATCCCCAGTGGCCAGAAAACGAAAATCCGTCTCCTGTGCGGCCGCCGTTACCGACAAGAGAATCAATGTCAGAAACAAGACGCGGGTTTCAACTCGATGGGTGCTGCTCATGGTGGTTTCATCAGTGTGAAAGGAGGGAAGGGGATACACGGGTCGCCAGCAACTATGATAGCATCGCGTGAGGGCCGCGCGGTCCGATTCGGACGTAGAGGAGGTAGGTCACATGAAATCGTCGGTGTTTGGATGGGTAATCGTTGGTTTGACGTTGGCTGCGGCGTTCAACCGCGAAAACGCGGCGCAAGAAATTGATTTCACCCCCGCCGGCCGGTTTTTTGAACTGCCCGACACGATCACGCTGGGTGCTTGCTCCGGCGTGGCAATCGACAGCAAGCAGAATATTTATCTGTTCCATCGCGGTAAGCAGCCCATCATCTGCTTGGATCGAAACGGCAAGTTTCTTCGATCTTGGGGCGACGACGCGATCGACACGGCTCATGGGCTGCGTATCGACCATGATGACAATGTCTGGGTCACGGACATCGGCAACCACCAAGTAATGAAATTCAACCCCCAGGGGAAACAGCTTTTGGCCTTGGGCAAAGCCGGAACCGCTGGCGACGGCGTTGACGAGTTCAACAAACCGACCGACGTCGCCTTCGGTCCCCGGGGTGAAATTTATGTTTCCGACGGCTACGGCAACAGCCGTGTGATGAAGTTCACACCCAATGGCGGCTTCTTGGCGCAATGGGGCGAGGCCGGCAAGGAGCCGGGCCAGTTTAACCTGCCTCATACGCTCGTCGTCGACAACAAGAACCGGATTGTCGTCGGAGATCGCGAGAACGATCGCATTCAAGTTTTCGACGAGCGCGGGAAGCTGCTGGAAATTTGGACCGGCTTTGCGCCGTTCGGTTTGGCCTACGACCGTCAAGCCAACCTATTCGTGGCTGACGGCCGCGCCAATAAAGTGCTGCAACTCAGCGCCGCCGGAAAAGTCATTGGATCATGGGGCGGCACAGGCACCAAGCCGGGCCAGTTTCAGCTCCCGCACATGTTGGCCGCCGACATCGACGGAAACTTGTACGTCGGTGAAATCAAAGGCCAGCGATTTCAAAAGCTGACCCGCAAACCGTAAACAAGAATGCCGATTACGGACCGGCTCACTCGCCCAACAGCTTGGCCAATGACGGCTCGATGGACTCGGCCCAAATGGTGTAGCCGGGCTCGCTCAAGTGCAGCAAGTCGGGCATGATCTCCCTTGAGAGCGAACCGTCCTCGCCGAGAAAATCCTTGCCGACATCTAGGTAGGAGACATTTTCGTCCGCTGCCAACTTGGCCACGATAGCGTTGCTCTTTTCGTTCACCTGTCGCCGCTTGTCCGAGGGAGTCGCGCCGCGCGGAAAGGTGGCCAGCAGAAGGATCTTGGTCTTGGGCGTCTTTTTCTGAAGCTGCCGCACGATGAGGGTCACGCCCTCGGCAATTTGTTCCGGTGAGTTGCTGCCGGAATTGTTGGTACCGATCATGATCACGGCCGCCTTGGGCGCGATGCCCTCGAGGTTGCCATTGTCCAATCGCCAAAGCACATGCTGAGTGCGATCGCCGCCGATGCCCAAATTGACGGCGTTCCGTTTGCCATAGAACTTGGCCCAAACGTTCTTGCCTCGCCCTTCCCAGCCCTGGGTGATTGAATCGCCGATGAATACTAGATCGACGTTACCTTTTTTGACACGCGCGTTCATCGCTTCATGACGTTTCATCCAGCCACCGGCCCGAGGTACCGGCTTGATGGCGTCGTGCGGCGCTGCTGTCTTTTGCGCATTGGCCGAGGTGACAAGCAGCAGCGAAAGCAACGAGCAGATTAGCAAGGAAGTGGTGAAACGAAGGGCGAAAGTCATGGCGGGCTTCTCCGAAGTTGTTGGCTTGAGCATCGTTTCGGGCGTGCCGTGGCGGCGCGCGGCGGTGAACCTAGTTCACCATGGTATCTAGCGAGCGGCCCCAAGTCACGCGATGCCGGAAAATGGTGTGGCAGATTGTAGCAAGTTCTCCCCCTTGCCAGGGGGGAGTTAGAGGGGGTCGCGAGCGTCGCTCTGGGCTCTAAGGATCGTTCGGGCAATTAGTGTCCCATTGACCGGAATGCGTTAGTGTCTGGTTCTGAAAAACCGGGGCTAACGCCCAACGGCTGATCAAAACGCGACACTTGTTTCGCGAACGATCCTAACAGAGCCATCTCTTAAAACGGCGGATAGTCGGCCGGAAAGCGAAGCAGCATCCATTTGCGCTCGTAATCGCGCCAGCCTTTCCAGCCCAGTTCGTCGTAGATGTCGCCACGCTTTTTGAAGAGTAACTTTTTGGGCGGTTGCGACTTGATTTCCTTATTCACCGACTCCAGGGCGAGTCCAAATCGACCGTGCCGCCGTTCGCGTCGAATGTGCAGGAGTACATATTTCGACTCGGTGACGTCGGCCCATTTCTGCAACTGGGCGAAGTTGTCCTCAAACAGCTTGTCGCGGTCCTCGCGTTTGTCCGGAAACTGTTTCGCGGGCGGCTCGCCAGGCTTGCCGTATTTCTCCGGCAAGTCCATGTAGGCTAATGCGCGGCCCTTACGATATAGCGCGTCGACGAGGATCGCTTTTTGTTTGTCCATCTCCTTGCGAGTCTTGGCCGCCTCTTCGTCGTCCGGGTTGATGTTCACGCCATAGTGAGCGGCGAGTTTGCCCTGATCGATCAAGGCAATGAGCCGGTCGCACTGTGTGACGATTTCGGGCAGTCGTTGTTTGCGTCCGTCCTCTTGGTCCAGCATGTTGAGCTGTTCGATCAGCACTTTGCTGTCGCCGGGCTTTTTCTCCAACAGCCGCTTGCTCAGACGGTCAAAGGCCTTGCGGTCTTTGGCCTTTCGAAGCGTCGCCAAATGCGCGAGCTGGGTTTCGCGAACCTTCTCGGCCAGTGTTTTCTTCTTGGCGGGTTTCGACGCGGGTTCCGGCGGCGTTTCCTTCTTCTTGGGAGGAACCTTCACGCTGATCGAGAAACCGGAAGGCCGCTTGCCCGCGCCGGCCAGACTCTCGTTCGTCTTGCCGAACGTCACCGTCCCCCGCAGCAGGTCGCCTTCGCGGGCGGCTTTGGGAAACGAAGTGGGGACGGCAAAATACATCGTTTGCCGGTCGCCGCACTGCAGCGTTTGTGTACCAAACTTCGATCCTCGCGCCGTCAGGTCGTCGGGGTCGGAATAGGCATCCAGCGAGATCGGCTTGCTCAACTTGCAGTCTAACAGCATCGGCATCGACTTGAGTTTTTCCAGAGCCGCCAGGCTGTCGTGCCGCACATGCCAGCGCAGCACATACTTACCCTTGGGCAGCTTCGCGCCGCCATTGCCTTTCAATTGTTTTTGGGCGTCAAAGATCTGCCACAGACGCGAACTGTAGGACAGCCAAGATTCGTCGTGTGTTTCCAACGCGGTTCGCGGATTGATTTGAATCTCGCTATCTAGTTCGATGGCGTATTCCAAAATCAGTTCATGGAATTGCCGATGGTCGGGCAAGGCGTCGCGATCGGGCGAAAGCGCGCGGATCGTTGCTTTGGTTGGTCGATAGGTTTGCCGCAGCGTTGTCAGTGAGGCGCTGGGAGAGACCGACTCTTCACGAAACGGCGCGGAAACGTCAAGCCGGCCGGAAATCTGACCGCCGTCCAACACCAAGTTGGGGTCCGAAGGCCGAACGCCGTGGAATTCCAATTCAAATTCGTACTTGCCATTCCCCAGGCTCGACCAATACTGGCCCAGGCATAATTCCAGCGTGCGGCCTCCCGTTACGGCGAAGCTGCGGACCTCGTAATCATTGGGGGTCGTGGAAATGTATTGCTTGAACTCATTTGACCGAAACGACTCTTTGGGCAGTTGCTGGACGGCGTGGACCACCAGTCGCTGGACGGCTTCCTGGTCGCCGGAACGGATCGTCAAATCGGCCCATGTCGCATCGCGCGGGACGGCGATGAAGTTTCGCTGCAGTTTTCCAGGCCGCAGGCTCAATTTCTTGCGCCAGGCTTTGGCCTCGTTGTCGATGTACTCCGGAATGATCACCGTCACCGGCAAGCGAAACACCGACCCGCAATCGGGCGACGCTTCGTCAATGCCCACGACTTCGGCGAAATGAACTCCCGGGTCCAACTCGGTGGGATCGACGCGGATTTCAAAACTGCGCCCGCCATGAACCAGTAGCAGATGGCCGGGCGCTTCGACCCAGTCGGCGGTCGCGTCGATTTTGATGCGTTTTTGAAAGGCCACCTTGGCGCGGTTGTCGGCGTCGTCGTGCCACAGCGGCCGCACGCGGACCTGCGTTTCCAAAACACGGGCTGTCTCTTGAGGTTCCCTTAAATAGACGCCACGATGGTTGTTCATCTGGGGCAGGTCGACTTCGAACCGCACCTGCTCCTGGCCTGGCTTCGCCCCGCTTTTGTGCAATTCAAATGCGGCGTCGACCTGGATTAGGCCCCGGCCATGGGCAAACTGGTCGCTGTTGCGCAGCGGCCGGGCGCTGTTTTCCACGGCCCGGCGTACGGAATGCGGCGAATAGGGAATCTCCTCGGTCTTGAGACCGGAAACGATCAAGGCGATCGCCCCACACGCATTGGGCGAAGACATCGAGGTCCCGTTCATCAGCATGTTGGGCTGCAGGACCCAGTTGGGAACAGGAGCGATCGCGCCGCCGGGCGCGCTGATGTTCACGCCGACATCGCCGTCAAAAGTCGGTCCGCGCGACGACCAGGTGTAGGTAATCTCGGGGAGCTTTTCGCGCAGTGAGTATTCGGCCTGCATCATCGCCGGCGAGACATACGCGCCAACTCCAATAATCGCCGACGTCGTGCCGCCCGGCGAACCGACGGTCGACAGCGCCGGGCCATTATTGCCGGCGCTGACCACGAAGATCACGCCGTGTTTGTTGACGATTTCCGAATAACGTTCAATGATCCGCCCCGCGTTGGGATCGCTCGTCGCGCCGCCGTAGCTCATGTTGATCAGATCACATTTGTTTCGCAAAACGGTGGCCAACCCGCGCAGTTCACCGGTGCCCGTGGAACTGGATCCCAAACGTCGATCACCGATCTTGACGGAAACAATCTGCGCGCCGGGAGCCAGCCCATTCAATTCGGGAGCATCGGGATAGCAACCGGCCACGATACCGGCCACGTGAGTTCCGTGCGCGCCGCAATCAGTCACGATGGAAAGCAGCTTGCCATCGTCATAGATGTTAACCGCGAAGTTCAACAAATCTTCATCACCGAACGTGGCGAACTCGCGCTCCTTACGATAATTCGTCAACAGCTTTTCTTCGGCCAAGTCGCCGTCTTCATCGGTATCGATGGCGGCCCGCCAGTCTTGTCCGTCGTGAAATACGACACAGTCATGGATGGGCCCTGGATCGTCGTAACTTTTCTGCGCGGCTCGCAACAGTTCGAGCCGCTTTTCCAAATCCTTGCCGCTCTTTTTCTTGTCTGCCTTTGGCTTAGGGTTGGCTTCATTGAAGGCAACGATCTCGCGCTGCAACTTGGTTACCAGCGCCCGCTGGTCAGCGTCCCACGATTCGCGCCGCTTTCTCTTCAGACGCGGTACGAGCCGCGAGGGATACAGCTCATAGGCTCGCTTGATGCCCACGTGGTACTTGCCCGACTTGTTCTTCTGCTGCCATGCCTTGGGGATTTGCAGATCGCGGCCGGTAAGTCCCGTGATCTTGTCGCCGTCCAGCTTGCGAACGGTTGAGGTATTCACGTCGCCACTGCCGGAGCCGTCCACGAGATCAACCACTTTGGGCTTCCCCTCGCTCGTTACTTGCAAGCCGGCGGCGCCGGGGTCCACGCCGGTATCAAAGATGGCGACGATCACGCCACGGCCATCGTGGTCGGGATGCTTCTTGAGGAATCGCGTGGCCCCCGTTTCGCGCTTGGGCAGAATTCCGTCGACCGGGAACGAACCGTCGTCGGCAGCAACCAGTTGGGCGACGGCCAACAAGACGACCAGCGCCGAAACTAGGCTTTGCTTGGATCTCCGTCCTACGGGATGTGAAACAAAGCCAAGAACTCTTCTCAATATCGACATGGAAGCAAACCTCACGGAATCCAAGGAATTTTGGATTCATTATAGTTGCCCGGGCGGCGAAATTCGTCCCACGCCGCCCCTAGTTTCGGAATGCGTGCCCAGTTGGCCAAGAGCGGGCAACTGAGTGCAAACACAGCCCCTGGTCAGCGGGTAACCCGTTCGATCAGTCCCAGCAGCGTCGTACGAATCTTCTCTTCGGCACCCACCTCCAAAAAGCTAGACCGAGCGGGCCAAGTCTCGTAGCCGCCCAGTTCATGTTGCTTTCGAGGAGGCAAATAGCCGGCGTAACCGTTGGCCAGTTCGATCGTGAACGTTTTTTTGGCGGTGCTATCCCGCTTGACGGCCAGGCCGGTTTCGGCGAACACTTCGCAAGGGCAGCCGGCAATTGCAACATCGCCGATCCGAATCGCTTGCAGTTTGATCTTTCGAGTCGCCGGATAGCTTTCCAAATGCCGGGCCTCTTGGGCGTAGATCTTGGCCCAGCGATGCGGTTGTTTTTCCGTTGGATTCTCCAGTACGCGCCGCGCCCACGCCAGCCGCTGGTCGTCGGGCCGGCGAACATCTAACTCAAGCTCCGTTTCCACCATCTTTAGCGTGACGTCCGAGCGGTACGGAATATCTTTCATCGCCTTGGCAGTTTCTTCGGCCAACAAGCGGCCATAGAACTGCAATCCTTCAAACGGCGCGAACTTCTTGCCGGCCCTTTGGAAAGAACCGGTGTTGCCGCTGGTTCCGTTGGACATGATGCCGACCACGGGCGGATGATCGCCGCTGCCGCCCAGCGCGGATTCCATGGCTTGCGAGAAGTAACCAAAATAATCAGCGCTCACCACGCCCCGCTGATAGCCGCCGCAATAATGCACGCTGAAATTTCCGAGTACGCACAGCGGCTGGCCGTCGTCGTGTTGGACCGACAGAATTGAAAACTGAGGATCGACCGGTCCCGCTGGCTCGATAACGGCCGACGACTTGCCGGCCACCGACTTGATGCGTTCGCCCGCCTCGCCGAACGGATTGGGCCCCACGCTTCCCGCCTTACAGAGAAAGCGGCGACAAGCGATCAAGTCAGGGCGGTCGAATGAGGCATATCCAATCCGCGCCGGACGCAGATTTTTCTCCGCTTGGAGGATCGCTTCGGCAACTCGTTTGGCGACCAGTTTATGATACTCGTCGTCCATCGGCTCGCGGCCGATGTGCGCCAGTCGTGGCGCAGCGTGCGTATGGGTCGCGGCAATCAATATGTTGCTTGTCGGCAGCCCCGTCGATTCGTGAACTGTCTTCTTGGCGGCATCGAAGACATCGCGACCAATCATGCAGGCATCGCAAATGACGATCGCCAGCCGAGTCGATCCGTCATCCAGCACCAGCGCGCGAGCATGCAGCCGATCGTGCACCCGCGTGACCGGCCCGTTCTTGCTAATCGGCCCGTCCAGTGACACACCTGGCTGGGGCGTAATATCAACTCTCGCGGCCCCGGCCTTGAGATCCGCGAAGGCACGGTTGGCCGTAAACAATATGGCCAGCAAACAAACTGCCCAACGAATTGAAACGAATATCGTCATGTTGAGTGCTTTCGGAATGCGCGCCTGAAGTTCTTCCCCTTGTGGCGAGGGGGAGTTTGGGGGCGAATGTACGCGTCCATTGTAGCGAGAACGTGAATTGATGGATTGTGGGAGCAATGGCCCGTCGTTTTAGAGGGTGTACTCGGAAGACGTGGTTGGACGCCCGCACCACAATTAATCAGGTTTTGCCGACATGTCACGATTCCGTCGGCATGACTTGGTCGACGACTGCGGCGCCGATGGAATCGCCAAAGGCGTTGACGGCCGTGCGGAAGCGGTCGAGCAGCCAGTCGATGGGTAGGATCAGTCCGATCAGCTCCAAGGGCAGGCCGACGGCGTTTAGCACGATCATCATGGTGAATAAGCCCGCTTCCGGGATGCCGGCCGCTCCGACGGCCGCCAAGGTCGCGGTCAAGGCGATGATGATCTGCTTGTCTAGCGTGAGGACAAAGGTCGGATCGACCACCGCGTAGGCTTGGGCGATGAAGATGGCCGCCGCCGCTTCGTATAACGCGGTGCCGTCCATGTTGACGGTGGCACCGAGCGGCAATACAAATTCCGTCGAACGTCGTGACACGCCGGCCCGCTTTTCGGCACATTCCATCGAAACAGGCAAAGTCGCGGTCGAACTGGCCGTGGAAAACGCCGTTAGAATCGCTTGCGACATCTGCCCGATGAACTGAAACGGATTCCGCCCTGTCCAAAACCAAAGAATCAGCGGCAAGGTGAGTGCGGCGTGGAACGCCAGACCGATCAACACACTGGATGTGTACCAGGCCTGAACTCTGATCAGGTCGAGAAACTCGCCGTCTTGCTGAGCTTTTCCGAATCGCGCGGCGACGAGGCAGAAAATTCCCAGCGGTGCAAGCTTCATCAGCAGTAAGATGAAGTTCATCAGCGCGTCGTTGATGCTGACGACCAAAGACTTGATCGTTTCTGATTCCTTGCCCAGCGTCGTTAACAGCGACGCGAAGACGATGCTGAAGGCAATCAGCGGCAACAGATTCATTTCCACCATCGATCCGAGCAGATTCTTGGTAAACAACATCAGCACCAAGTTTTTCAGGATGTCGGCGATCGACGGAGGGCCAGGAACGACATACGCCTCGATGATGCTCTCTTTGCCGCCCTGCTGCGGTTCCAACGTGACTTGCACATACCGGGCGCTCGGTGGAATCGGCAACGGAGACGTCGTGCGATAGGTGTCGGCTTGCTTACCGGCCTTGAAGATGCCGACTTCCTTGTCGTTCTCTTTCTTGTCGGCTGCTTTTTCTTCTTTTAGTTCCTGTTTGGTTAGAAAATCACGTTTTATTACTGGCTGGAATTCGTTGCCGTCAGCGCTCCAGGTAACCCTGCCCGTGGCTGGCTTCGTTGCGTCGCCGACCTGATCAATGACGATCCGTACATTCCAGATTCCGTTCTCGGGTACCGAGGCATTCTTGCTGGTGGCGGCTGTTTGAGCGCGATCGCCGGTGACGTTGTGCCATTGGATCTTGGTGCCCTTGCTGCCGCCCCCGGCGTGCGCAACCGTCTCTTCTCCTTCTTTGCGCGCATCTTCCACCAGGGCTTTTTCAATGTTCGTGCCAGGGCTGACAAGATTGACAACGACCAACCCCGTGACGACGGCCATGACCGTCGTACAGAAATAATAGGCGATGGCATACGCGCCGGGCCGGCCCAATTTGCGAACGTCGCCCAGTCCCAAAATGCCGCTCATCACACTGGCCATGACCAACGGAACCACCACCATTTGCAAGACGCGCAGAAAGATTTCACCTCCCACTTCGAACTGGATTGCCAGACTGGGCCAAACCAGCGCCAGACCAATGGCCACAACGATAGCGCCGACAATCCACCAAGTGAGATGGCTTCCGCTGCCCGAGTGACTTTCCGGCGGCTTGCCGGGAGAACGGTTCGCGTTCTTGTTCTTGCGTTTGGCCATCAGGTATTCCGGTCGCTCGGGCTACGAAAAAAGCTCGCGACAAGTGGCACTCGTCGCGAGCCTATTAGTTGGATTGCCAAAGTTCGTTCTGGCGGTTGGCTAACGTTTCGAGAACTGAGTGCCCCGTCGAGCGCCGTGCAGCCCGTACTTCTTGCGTTCTTTCATGCGGGAGTCACGCGTCAGAAACCCGCCATCTCGAAGCGGCTGGAACAGTTCGGTGTCGAGGCTGACGAGCGCGCGGGCAATGCCCATCTTGCACGCGCCGGCCTGGCCCGTACTGCCGCCCCCGGAGACCCGGATGACGACATCGACATCGTCCGACTTGCCAACTTCCGACAACGTGTCGATGATCTGCCGACGATCTTGCAAATTGGGAAAATACTCATCCATCGAGCGCTTGTTGATGGTGACTTTGCCGCTGCCGGGCCGAACTCGCACTCGAGCGACAGACGACTTGCGCCGGCCCGTTCCAAGAAAGTCTTTATTCAATTTGTCCTGTTTGGTGGCGACCATGGCTTATTTTGTTCCTAAATCTTTCGGTTCTGGCTGCTGCGACTGGTGCGGATGATCGGGTCCGGCATAGACCTTCAATTTCGACAGCATCTTGCTGCCAAGTTTGTTCTTGGGAAGCATGCGGCGCACGGCCTCGTGCAGGATTCGCTCTGGCTGGCGCTCTCGGCGTCGGGCGGCGTTTTCCGACTTGAGCCCGGGGTAGCCGGAATATCGGGTGTACTGTTTCTGATCCCACTTCTGGCCCGTGAACACGATTTTCTCGACATTGACGACAATGACGAAGTCGCCCGTATCGACGTGCGGCGTGTAGGTCGGCCGATGTTTCCCCATGAGGATCACGGCAATATCACTGGCCAAACGGCCGACGATCTTGCCGTCAGCGTCCGCGAGCCACCATTTCTGGTTGACTTCGCCCGTCTTGGCCATATAAGTTTTCGTGGCAACCACTTATTCTCATTCCTCTCGTTCGTCACGGACCCTGGTTGTCGGGGAGGGTTTCGTCCTACGGGCCTCGACAGCCTGGCGGGAAACGCGTAGTTTAGCGATTTCGCCTTGTCACATCAAGGGTTAAGGCACGTTTCAGACATGAAAGTCACGGTCCTCAAAGAAACCTATCCAGGCGAACGCCGGGTAGCGTTAGTGCCCGCCAACCTGAAACAACTGATCAAAGCCGGTTGTGAGATCCAGGTGGAAGCGGGAGCGGGCGATCAGGCCGGTTTCTCCGATGAAGAGTACCAAGACAAGGGTGCCCAAATCGTCAATGACCACGCTCAGGCGATGTCCGGAGACGTGCTGCTGCAGGTCCGTGGTTTTGGGGCCAATCAAGAGGCTGGGGCCAGCGATTTAGAGCATTTTCGCGACGGACAGGCCATTATTGGGATGTGCGATCCACTGGGCGAACCCGAGGCGGTCCGCAAAGTGGCGGAAACAGGTGTCCGGTTCTTTTCCCTGGAAATGATCCCTCGGATCACCCGCGCCCAAAGCATGGACGTACTCTCCTCGCAGGCGACGATTGCCGGCTATCGGGCCGTGCTGCTGGGAGCGACCGAATTGCCAAAAATGTTTCCCATGTTGATGACGGCCGCCGGGACATTATCGCCGGCGCGGGTCTTCATCGTGGGCGTCGGGGTGGCCGGCTTACAGGCCATCGCCACGGCCAAACGCCTGGGCGGCGTCGTGCATGCCTACGATGTGCGCCCTGCCTGCCGTGAGCAGGTTGAGAGCCTGGGCGGCAAGTTCGTCGAACTGGAACTCGAAGCGGGCCAGGCCGAGGACAAAGGTGGCTATGCCAAGGCGATGGGGGACGAGTTTTACAAAAAACAACGAGAATTGATGGCCAGTGTGGTTGCCGAAAGCGATGTGGTGATCACCACGGCAGCGATTCCTGGCAAGCCTTCGCCCATGTTGATCACGGCCGAGGCGGTTGCCGGCATGTCACAGGGCAGCGTCATCATCGATTTGGCAACCGAACGGGGCGGCAACTGCGAGCCCAGCAACCCAGACGAGCGGGTCGTGGATCACGGCGTGGTGATTTTGGGACCGACGAATCTGCCCTCCGAGATTCCCAATCACGCCAGCCAAATGTTCTCGAACAACGTGACCAAGTTCCTGTTGAACATGGTCAAGGACGGGGAACTCAATCTCGACCTCCAAGACGAGATCATCGCCGACACTTTGGTTACGCAAGATGGCGAGGTCTTCAATCCGCGGGTGCGTGACTTGCTGGAATTGCCTCCCCTGGAAACGGACTCGTCGGTCGCCGAAGACCAGGGCCAGGATGAACCAGCGGCCGAAGAATCATCCAGCGGCGAGCCCGCCGAGGATACCTCCCGGGACGAGCTGGCGCCGATTCCCTTCGATTCAGAAGATGAAACCGAGGATGACGACAACGAGTCAAAATCCGATTCGGGGGACAATTCATGACTCGCAAGAGCAAACTCATTGGGTCATCCCTGCTGCTGGTCGCTTCGGCGATGGCGATGGTCGGCGCCCTAATCGCGGTCGCCGACGACAAACAAGAACCAACTCAAAAGAATTTGCGTCGGCAGTTGACGGAAGAGTTCACGAATCCGGCTGGTACACGGCAAGATGAAAAAACCAAACAGAATCCGCTGCCTAAAAAAGCCAAGTCCGCCAAGTCCGATGCGGCTGCCGATGCAAAAACGCGGAAGCAAGGCTTAATCGCCAGCGTGACAATTTTTGTCCTGGCAATCTTTGTCGGCTTTGAAATGATCACCAAGGTGCCGCCGACCTTGCACACGCCCTTGATGTCCGGCTCGAACGCCATCAGCGGGATCACGATGGTGGGCGCGCTATTGATGGCGGGGCGGGCGATGAGTTTTTCTTCTTTCGTGGGAATGCTCGCGCTGGCTTTGGCGACGATTAACGTGGTTGGCGGATTCTGGGTCACTCACCGTATGTTGGCTATGTTCCAAAGAAAGTAGTCGCCGATTGCCGTGCGACTGCCAAGGATTAGCTCGTGGAAACGTTAAGCAATCTGTTATATCTTGTTGCGGCCATCCTGTTCATTTTTGGACTGAAGAACATGGCCCATCCGCGGACCGCGGTCCGTGGCAATTTGCTGGGCGCGACGGGAATGCTGGTGGCGGTGGCCGGTGCCTTTGTCTCCATGTATGGCGGCGGGGCCCAAGTTGGCATCACCTTCATCCTGATCGGAATTGTGGCGGGTGCCGGCGTGGGCGGAGTGTTCGCCTATCGGGTTCAAATGACGCAGATGCCGCAACTGGTGGCGCTGTTCAACGGGTTTGGCGGCGGCGCGTCAGTCTTTGTCGCGGGAGCCGAGTTGTTGCACAAAAATCCAACCACCGTCGATGTGGCGGTAGCGATCGGAATGTCGGGGCTGATCGGCGCCATCACGTTCTTTGGCAGCCTGGTCGCCTTCGGAAAGTTGCAAGAGCTGGATTTTTTCAAGAAGTCGATCGAGGTTCCTTACCATCATGTGGTCAATGGATTCCTGGCCTTGTTAGTACTCATTTTCCTGGCCGGACTGGTGTATAATTGCGGTCCCACGCAAAATGACGCGGGGCCGGAGTGGAGCTATGCCAGCGTCTTCTTTTACGTGGTGCTGGTCTTATTTGCTTCGGCCTTGGGATTCTTGCTGGTAAATCCAATCGGCGGCGCGGACATGCCGGTGGTCATTGCGCTGTTGAATTCTTATTCCGGGCTGGCCGCGGCCGCGACCGGTTTTGTCTTGCCCAACAATGTCTTGATCATTTCGGGGTCGCTGGTCGGAGCCTCGGGGATTATTTTGACAACCTTGATGTGCAAGGCGATGAATCGATCGCTGGTCAACGTGTTGTTTGGCAGCATGGGCGGCGGGGCGGCGGTTGGCGATGTTGACGAGATTTATGCCAACGTTCGCAGTACGTCGGCCGACGATGTGGCGATGATCTTGGAAACGGCCCAGCGGGTCGTTTTCGTTCCCGGCTACGGAATGGCCGTGGCCCAAGCCCAGCATGCCGTTCGCGATCTCGGCAACCTGCTGGAGGAAAAGGGCGCCACGGTTGAGTATGCCATTCATCCCGTGGCGGGCCGTATGCCGGGCCACATGAACGTGCTGTTGGCCGAGGCGGATGTGGACTATGAAAAACTGAAGGAAATGGACCACATCAATCCGACGATGGAGACGGTCGACGTGGCGGTTATTATCGGCGCGAACGATGTCGTGAATCCCGTCGCTCGCACCGATCCGCAAAGCCCGATTGCCGGGATGCCCATCATCGACGTGGATAAAGCGCGAACCGTGATCGTCATCAAACGCAGCCTCAGCCCCGGATTCGCCGGAATCCCCAATCCTTTGTTCGCGGCGGACAACACGTTGATGCTGTTCGGCGACGGACAGCAGGCCGTGCTGGATATCGTGACGGCGATCAAAGAAGGCTAACGCTCGCCGCGGCGTGGGTCGTGGTGGATGGGTAGTGACTAAGACATGCCATTTAAGATTGTCCTCATCCTGGCCGTGCTGGCCCAAATCACCGCCGCCATTCTGGCGCTGCGACTGAACAAGCGCTATCGTTGGTATTCGGCATGGGTCTTGATTTCCGGCGCGGCGGGAATGCTGTCGATTCTGGAAATCGCCGTGTTGTTGATCGTGTGGCGCAACGAGCCTCAGATCAGCGCCGAGTTTCCGTTGTGGATTGCTTGTCTCTCGGCGCTGCTCGTGTCGGTGTTGTTCGTGGGCGGAGTGGCGTTGATCGAGCCCCTGTTCGTGGAGATTGCCCAGGCCGAGGATTTGCTCAAGCAGGAGAAACAACGCCTGGAGAACGTCGTGGAAGACGCCGAGGCCGAATTACAACTGGCTCGGCAAATACAACAAAAATTGCTGCCTGCATCCGCGCCGATTTTGGAGGGTTTTGATTTGGCGGGAGCGTCGCTGCCGGCGGAATGGACCAGCGGTGATTATTATGATTTCATTGAACTTTCAGACGGTTCCTATTTTGTCGTCATCGCCGACGTCAGCGGGCATGGCACGGGACCGGCTCTGTTGATGACGTCGACGCGGGCATTCCTGCGGGCTTTGGCGCAAACTCACGACGATGTCGGCGTGATGCTGACCCTGGCGAATCGGGCGATCGCGGCCGATGTGGATCATGGTCGTTTTGTCACGGCGTTTCTCGCGCGGCTCGACCCGAAGAACAAAACGCTCGTTCACGGCAGCGCGGGCCACGACGGTTTTCTATTGAACGGAGAAGGCCTGCACCAAACACTCTCATTCGGCGGTCCGCCGCTGGGCGCGGTGCCGGACACCACCGTGGAAAACGCTCCCATGCTTCAGTTGCACGGCGGAAACATCTTGCTGCTGGTCAGCGACGGAATACCAGAAACCGAGTCGCCCGGCGGCGAGCAATTCGGCATGCAGCGAACGATGCGCGTCGTCGAGGAGAATCGAGACCGCCCCGCCGAGGAAATAGTCGATTGCCTGCTGAGGACGATTCGGCAGTTCGCGGAAAACACCGCGCAGCGCGACGACGCGACGGTGGTGATCGTAAAAGTCGAAAATTGACGAGAAGTGATTTGATCTCTTCGTTCTCCCCCTTGCCAAGGGGGAATTCGAGGGGGTCCGCGGCATTCCAGCATCCTATTACCACGGTCCGCGAAATCGTATCATTCAACCATGTTGCGAACTGGATATGAAAAGCGGCGTCGACTTGAGGGCCTCAATTCCGAATCGCTCTCACAACACCAGCTCGCGCGATTGAATTCGCTGCTGGACGCGATCCTCCCGCAAAACCACTTCTACGCCGAGAAGCTGGGCAACGCCAAGCTGCCGCTGGAGTCGCTCGACGCACTCAGCACCCTTCCTTATACGTTCAAGGAAGAGTTGATCACGACCCCGGAAGCGGGTGACCTGGCGGCGAATCTCACCTACCCCGCTGAGAACTACATCCGCTATCACCGTACGTCGGGAACGCATGGGCGGCCGATGGTCGTGCTGGATACCGAAGATGATTGGCGCTGGTGGCTTGAGTCGTGGCAATTCGTATTGGACGCGGCGGGGATGGAGGAACACGACCGCGCCCTGATGGCGTTTTCCTTTGGCCCCTTCATCGGATTTTGGAGTGCGAACGACGCCGTTTCCGCGCGGGGAGCCATGGTGATTCCGGGAGGTGGATTGAGTTCGCTTGCCCGGTTGGAGCTAATGCGAACGGCGTCCGCGACCGTGCTCTTTTGTACTCCAACCTATGCTCTACATTTGGCGGAGGTCGCCACCGAGAACCGGATTGATATCAAGTCGTTGCCGATCCGCCGCGTCGTCGTGGCCGGCGAACCGGGCGGCTCAATCCCCGCGATTCGCGAACGCATTGAAAACGCTTGGGCCGCGAAAATAACCGATCATAGCGGCGCGTCCGAAGTTGGGCCCTGGGGCTATTCGGATGCCGAGGGGCAAGGAATCTACGTCAACGAAAGTGAGTTCATCGCCGAATTCTTGTCGGTCGAAACGGGCGCTGCCGCGGGCGAAGGCGAACTCTCGGAGTTGGTGCTGACGAACCTGGGGCGTGCCGGCTGTCCGGTGATTCGCTATCGCACGGGAGATTTAGTGCGACCAACTTGGAATTCCACGGGCCATTGCCGATTTGTGCTGCTGGCAGGTGGCGTTTTGGGGCGGTCCGACGACATGATGATCATTCGCGGCGTCAATGTGTTTCCTGGTTCCGTCGAACAAATCTTACGAAGCTTCCCCGAAGTCGTCGAATATCGAATGACGGTTTTCAAGGTCAGCGAAATGGACAGCCTGCGGATCGAAATCGAGGATCGCTTGGAAGATCCCTCGCGCGTGCAAAAGGAGTTTCAGGTTCGATTAGGCCTGAATGTTGAAGTCGAAACAGTTCCCCTTGGCAGCTTGCCCCGATTCGAAGGCAAGGGAAAGCGGTTTGTGGATCAACGATGAGTCTCACCCCCGAACAAGTCGCCGACTGTCGCCGCCAATTTCCCGCTCTTTCGCGCCAAGTCGATGGCCATCCGGCGGCCTATTTCGACGGACCCGGTGGAACGCAAGTTCCTCAACGAGTAATCGACGCGGTCAGTCATTACTTGGCGCACAACAACGCCAATCATGAAGGCCTGTTCGCCACCAGTCGCGAGAGCGATCAAGTGCTGCATGCGGCTCACCGCGCGGTCGCGGATTTCGTGGGGACGGACGATCCCGACACGATCGTGTTCGGTGCCAACATGACCACTTTAACATTCGCGTTGGCGCGATCGTTGGCGCGAAACTGGAGCCCCAAAGACGAAGTCCTGGTAACGCGGCTCGACCATGATGCCAACGTATCGCCGTGGGTGTTAGCGGCCCGAGACGCCGGGGCCACCGTGAAGTTCGTCGAGTTTCATCAAGAGGATTGCACGCTGGATCTCGATGACCTGCGGGGCAAGCTTAGCGATCGGACCAAGCTGGTCGCGGTCGGCTGTGCCTCAAATTCCGTCGGCACCGTCAATCCGGTCCGCGAGATTGCTGGTTGGGCCCACGAAGCCGGGGCGCTGGTGTTTCTGGATGCGGTCCATT
>JAJDEH010000017.1 GCA_029259935.1 Planctomycetota bacterium | reverse complement strand
CGCGTCCCCTACACCGCCGCGGAAACACAATGAACTCGGAGCCAGTCCCATTATTGACTCCCGTGGTGAATAATCCGGGCTAGCCGCCGGTGAAGCACCAGAACTCCATGAGCAACTAGCGCTTCAACCGACGAGTACGTGCAGCCACGGGAATCAAAACGGCCTAAACGCTCTGATTCGCTTTCCGACGCCGGCGGTAGGCATAGGCGCAACAGCCGAGCCCAAGCAGCGACCAGATGGCAATGCTCGCCGGTTCTGGAACACGCTCGAAATCATAAGTAGCCTCGAACCCGCTGGTAAACGAAGCGCTGACATTGTCAAAATAGCCTTGCTGGCCTTGATTGAACGTTCCCACGCCGACGCTGATTCCAATAACACGAGCGGTCGCGAACTCGGGATCGGCCAACCCGATGAGTTCCGCAAGCGTTCCTTGGGATGGCCCGCCGGGGGCGGAAGGCAACCCAAATCCACCGGTCGTCCAGAATACCCCGTTGTTTGGGTCGATCGCGGCAGTTAACCACTCGTCCGTAGGCACGACGACACTCGATCCAATATTGCCCGGCTGATTCCATGTCGGTTCATAGACCAGCGTAACGAAGCCATCGGTCGGGTGTGGCCCCAAGATAGTCAGCTTGATCGCTGGTGCCGCGGATGCATTTCCGCCGGCGACGGTCGCTTTGTGATAGGAGTACCCTAGCGAAGACAAGTCCTGGACGGCACCAAAGTCCATTCCAATGCCAATTTCTGCTTTGTCGTTGTTTGAGAAGCCGGTCGTAATTAAGGCGGCATGCGTTGGCAGCGGCGCGTTGTTTTCGAGGTTTCCTCCCAGACCAGACAAATTGACGATTGACGCGGTACCGCCGCCTCGAATGTCGAATGCAGACCATTTTCCGACCGTGCCAGGTGCCGCGATCGAACTGACGATGACATCGGCACTTGTTACCGATGCTTGGACCAGCACGATGGAACAGACCACTACTGCGCAGATTCTCATCATTGTTTCCCTCATGTTCTCGTTCCGGAAAAAGTTTACCCCAACCGAGACACGGTAATGGGTGGGCCTAAGGACCGCGTCGGCGATATCATCAAGCGAATATAATGCCAAAACGAGCGGATGTTTCCCTAAGTACTTGATATAAAACGAGATAAAAATGCGACTGCGGGAAACCTCGTCAAGAACTGAAAGGCGAGCCATACATCTTTGCGCTTACCTTTGCGCGTACGTTGTAAACCACCTAATTGGCAGGGTATTACACTAAGGCTCGGGGGCAAAACCACTCACCAGCATCTCTTCTGTAAGCAGCGATCTAGCCGGCCATTCGGCTGAGCGAAAAGATGGGTAGCAAGATCGAGAGGCCAATCGTTCCCACGACGGCACCCATAATGGTGATCATCAGCGGTTCGATCAGGCTGGAGACCGTCTTGATCGACGAGTCGACTTCACGGTCATAAAACGAACTAACCTTTTTCAGCACCGTGTCCAGTTGGCCGGTCTCTTCGCCCGAACCAATCATTTGGACCAACGTTCTGGGGTAGAGCGAGTTGTTGCGCAGCGACTCGCAGATGCGGTTACCCGTTGTGACTTCGTCGTGCACGTGTTGCCAAGACTGCTCGTAGTAGTAGTTTCCGGAAACGTTGCCGGTCAGCTTGATGGCATCCAAAATTTGCACACCGCTGCGCACCATCGTCCCCAGCGTGCTAATGCAGCGGCTGATAATCACCTTGCGAATCAACGGCCCCACGATCGGTATATGGATTTTCAGCCAATCCAGAGTCTGCCGGCCCGTGGTCGTCCGCCGGAACAGGGCGAATCCGACCGTCACGGCAATCGCGCCCAGAATCCAGGCGTACCAATAATTCACCAAGGCATCCGAAATGGTCATGAGTACCACGGTCGGCAGTGGCAAATCGATACCGCGATTTTTGAACAGCGGCGTGAACTTGGGCATGATGTAGGTCAGCAGAAACAACGTGATGCCACTGGCCAGAAACAACATCACGGCGGGATACGTCATCGCCGCCCGAATCTTGCCGCGATTTTCCGCCTGTTTGTTCAGGTAAATCGAGATCTGTTCTAGCATTTCACCCAGCAGCCCGGTTTCTTCGCTGGAGCGGATCAAGGCGACGAAAGTCCGGTCGAAGTGCTTGGGAAAACGTGATAGCGCGGTGGAGAAATCTTCACCCGATTCGACGGCCCCCTTCAGTTCTAGAAGGATACTTTTGAGTGTCGGGTTATCTTCCTGGTCCGCGATCCCGTTCAGCGCCTCGGAAAGCTTGATCCCCGTTTGCACCATGATCGCCAGTTGGCTGGTGAAGTAGACAATGTCCGACCGCTTGACTCGGCGGGGGAACAGGCTGCCACCGTCGTCGGATTCCTCGATCTTCAAGATCTGAAATCCGTCGCGCCGCAGGTTTTGCATCGCCATGTCGCGGTTGGACACGTCGAGTGTGCCTTCGATCAATCTCCCCAGTGGGTCGCGCGCCGTGTATTCGAATGTCATGGCAGTGTGGATCGCAAATTATTAGTAGGTTGGACGGTTCGACATCCCAAGCGGCTACTCCGTGTCGATAATCTCTCCGGCGATATGGAGGACTTCCTCGATGGTCGTGATTCCTTCACGGACCTTACGGATACCGTCATGTTGCAGCGTGATCATGTTTTGCTCGGTGCCGATTTTCCGCAGTTCGTTGATCGAAGCTTCGCCGGCGATGGCGTCGCGAAAACGGTCGCTGACTTGCAGCAACTCGTGAATTCCAATGCGGCCGGCGAATCCGGTATTGCGGCAGCGGCGGCAGCCGGCCCCTTTGAAAAACTTGTCCATTCCATAGCCCATGCGTTCCAAGGCCCGCCGCAGGGTCCGCGGTGGATCGTATTCCTGCCGGCACTTCGCGCAGATGCGACGCGCCAACCGTTGTGCCAACACCATGTTCAGTGCGGCGCTAATCAAATAGGGTTCGACTCCCATGTTGATCAGCCGAGTAATCGCGGAAGCCGAGTCATTAGTATGCAGCGTGCTGAACACGAGGTGCCCCGTCAGGGCCGCTTGGATGGCGGTGCGAGCGGTCTCCTCGTCGCGAACTTCACCGACCATGATGACGTCGGGATCTTGTCGCAGCAGAGTCCTTAGGGCTTTGGAAAAGGTCAGCCCCACCCGTTCCTGGACCTGGAATTGGTTGATTAGCGGCAGCCGATATTCGATCGGATCCTCGACCGTGCAAATATTGTTCTCCATCGAGGAGATTTGGTTCAGCGCGGCGTACAGCGTCGTGGATTTGCCGCTGCCGGTGGGGCCCGTCACCAGCACGATTCCGTTGGGGGCCTTGATGTTGTTCTTGAGCTGCTGCAAGACATCTTCGGCAAAGCCAAGATCGTCCAGATTCAGCGTGACGCCGCGCTGATCGAGTACCCGGATCACCGTTTTTTCACCGCGGCTGCCGGGGAACGTGCTAACCCGCAGATCAATTTTGCGGCCATCGAGCTGGACGTTCACACGACCGTCTTGCGGCAACCGGCGTTCGGCGATGTCCATTCCACCCATGATCTTGATGCGGCTGGTGACCGCGCCCAACAGGTGAACGGGCACCTCCAGCGATTTGTACAGCCGTCCATCGATGCGGTTTCGGACTCGTACGCAGCGGTCGCCGGGCTCGATGTGGATGTCGCTGGCCCCTTCCTTGGCGGCATTGAAAATGATGTAGTTGACCAGACGAATGACGGGCGATTGTCCGGCGACCTCCTCGATATCGCCGATGTCGTCCACGGCTTCTTCGATCAGTGTGACTTCGGCATCCTCCGAATTCTCAATAATGTCGTCGATGACGAACACTTTGGAATTCGGCAGCGTCGTGATCATGCGGCGGATGTCTTTGGGCGTGCAGGCGACAATCTGCACCCGTTTGCCGCAAGCGCGCTGGATCTCGTCGACCAAGAACAAATTCGAGGGCTCGGTGACCGCGACCGTCAACACATCGCCGACGCAAAACAGCGGCAAGACCAAGTTCTTTTCGATGAAATCCCGCGGCAGCAAGTCCACGACCTTGGGATCGAATAGCCGTTGTTCAAGCTTGGCGTAGGGGACGCCGTATTCAAGAGCCAAACATTCCACCACCTGGTCTTCGCTGCAATACTCCAAATCAATCAGGATTTCACCGAGCAGCTTGTTCTTTCCCACCTGGCTTTGGTGGTCCAGCGCCGACTGCACTTGGTCGGTCGTCAAGAATCCGTGCGCGACAAGCAGGTTTCCAAGACGCGTTGTTTCGTAAGGTAGGGTGGTCATCGGTACTTTGAGGGAGAAGGAATAAGGTCGATGCCGGCCGGAACGCGATCCGCTTAGGCAAAACTCTTGACGGCGTCTATGACACTCTCAAACACCTCAAGCTGTTGGTCCAAGCGGGTGATTTCGAGGATTTTCCGATTGATACCATTCGCGGTCGTGATTTTCAGATCTCCGTGCAATTCACGCAGAGATTCTTGAGCGCTGACCAACGCACCGAGCCCTTGGCTGCCGATCGTCTCCGTTCCGTCCAGATCGATGACGACTTTGGACCGTTCCAGCGAGACAAGAAATCCCTCCAGTTGGTCCGACTCGTCGTCACTCAGCTCTTCGGGAGTGTGCACGACGATCACGCTGCCAAAAATTTCCGTTGGTAGATTCATGCGGGCACCTAGGCGGAGTTGGGATGGGTGGCGGTTAGCGTGCCGGATGAACCACGGCTCAGGATGTCTTCTACTTGCTGCAACAGCGCCCGGGGACTAAAGGGCTTGGTGGTCAGCGAGCTGATACCATACTTGTCGCGCAATTCCTCAAGAGAAAGCTCGAATCCCTTGGCGGTCACCATCATCACGGGCAATCCGGCGAGTTCCGGCGTGGTATGGATGCGCGAGGCCAATCCGATGCCGTCCAAAACGGGCATTTGGCAGTCGGTAATGACCAGATCCGGCCTATCTTCTTGAATCAATTCCCAGGCTTCTTCACCGTCGCCGGCACAGCGAACTTCATAGCCGGCGCGCAGGAATTTAAGTTCGGCGGCACGCAGAATATGGATTTCGTCGTCGCAGATGATGATTTTTTTGGCCATTGGAATGCCCCTCCCTGGGGCGTTTGGTTATTGAAATTGAAGTTGCCCAACCGCGCTGCGGGCGCTAGGCAGGGTAATGCGGAACGTGCTTCCTTGTCCCAGTGTGCTTTCCGCGGTGAGCTTTCCGCCGTGAACGTCTTCGACGATATGTTTCGCCAGCGGCAGCCCCAGCCCCGTGCCGGACGCCATCTGCCGGTCCTTCTTGACGCGGTAAAACTTCTTAAAAACATGCTCGCGATCCGCCTCGCTTAAACCCACTCCCGAATCTTCGATCTCGAACACGACTTGGTCGTCCTGCATTTTGCTGCGCAGGATAACGGTGCCGCCATCGGGCGTATATTTGATGGCATTCGACAACAGGTTGATGGCCGCTTGCAGCAGCATGTCGCGGTCGGCCAGCACGGTGAGGTACATCGGGCTGAACTCGCAGTGCAGGCCGATGTGTTTGCTTTCCGCCGATGGCTGCACGACTTCGATTGCCTCTTCCAGTAGTTCATGCAGCGGCCGGGCTTGTTTGTTCACCTCGACCACGCCCGCTTCGATTCGCGAAATGTTCAACAAATTGTCGATCAGCCGATGCAAGCGGTCGGCTTGGCCGTTGATGACCGCCAGGAACTCGTCGCGAGTTTCATCGTCGTCCGCTTCGCCATCGGCCAGCAGTTCGACGTAGGCCTTGATGGCGGCCAGCGGCGTTTTCATCTCATGACTAACCGACGAAACGAAGTCGGCGTTTCGTTTTTGAATGGCCTTTTCGTGGCTGACGTCATTTAGCACGGCGACCGCGCCATGCGAATGCACCGTCTCGGCTTGAGCCTCGTCCGCGACGGCAAGACCTGTACACATGACGCGATAGCATCGTGATTCGCCGGCCGATGTCAGCAGCTTGATTTCTCCCGACCTATGAGCGGGCAATTTGCGCTGACGGGTTGCGTTGAGCAGGTCCACGAGTTTTTCGCATTGGACCAGTCCATCGATCGCCCGGTCTTCCGCCGCTTCTTCGATTCCAAGAATATTTTGCGCGCTTTGGTTGGCCAACAGCAATTCGCCATATTGATCGATGGCAATCACGGGATCGGCCAGGCTGGCGACGATTGCCGACATTTGGTCGCGTTCGATGGCCAAGCGGCGCGCGCGGACCTCGGCCGATGCTCGAACATGCTGCGTCTCGTCAATCTGATCTCGATTTTGCTGCAGACGGTCCTGAACTCGCCGCATGGGCTCCGACCACCACGGGTCGTTGCGTTGCAGCATGTTGTAGATCGCCGCATGGCGGCTATCGATGTCTTCGTTTCCACAGATTAGATCGACGCAGTTCAGCAATTGCCGCTGCTGCCGTCGGCGATCGTGGTACATGATGAAGAACAGGGCAGCCACGGCACCGACGGACCCCACCGCGACCGCGATGCGCGCAGGCAGGCTGGTAAACAAGTGCGGCGAAAGCAGCCACGCCAGAGCTGTTACCGCCACACCCACCACAAGAAATAGCCCGACTTGCGTGCTTACATTCCTATCGCTGCGCATTCAGAAACCCTGCTCGACCTAGTACGGAGATATTAAAAAGCTAGGTCAGCGGGGTTTGCTTGTCCAAACGAATCGCCCACAAACGGCTTACGGCGACAAGTAGCCCATGGGCCGGGCGGCCAAAAGCGCCGAAACGACCTTCAAAATCGGCGCGGTCGGATTAACCGGCAAGGGCGGCGCGCAGACGAGATCCAGATTCGGTGGGCCGAAGGTAGAGCGGGTCGATAGGTGAAGTTGGTGCCGGTGGCCGATTAGGCGGCCCGCCTGATACCCATCTGCCGCCTGAGTACGTCGGGGAGGTCGACCAAGTAAATTCCCGGATCGCTCATCAGCGCTTCGGTAACCTGTTCCAACTGCTCGACCGAGTTTAGCGCCAAGTCGACGAACAGCCATTTCTGGCCGCCGAATTCGCAAGCACCGCCGCCACTTCCGCCCAACCATTCTTGGCGAATCTGGTACCCCATCCGGTCGGCGACGGACAGGGCCAGTTCCATGATCTCAACCGTGTGCATCCTAGCTTTCCTATCCTGCCAAGTCCTTGGCTTTCGGTAATTGACAAGCCGCAAAATGCCCTAGGGAGCGGGATTATAGTTGCTTAGGCTCTAGCCGCCCAGTTCGATTCGACGATAGGAAAAACAGGACTAATTTGCCGCCGGCTCCCCACCAACGCCGCGACCCTTCCCCAAGATTGGCCCCTCGCTCCCATCATGACCCAATCCCACCCAGGCTCCGATGCTACCGAGTTGCAACACCAAGTTGACGTGCTAAAGAAACAACTGGCACAAGCTCAAAAACTGACAGCACTTGGTGAACTCTTGGGGACGACGACGCATGAGTTCAACAACATCCTGATGACCATCCTCAACTATGCCAAGATGGGGCTGCGGCATCGCGATGATGCGACGCGCGACAAGGCACTTCAGAAGATCTTGGCCGCCAGCCAGCGGGCATCAAAAATCACGAACACCGTGTTGGGTGTCGCGCGGAATCGGGCGAAGGGATTTGAGTCGACCGATCTGGCCTCGCTGGTCGACGATTCGTTAATGCTGCTCGAACGCGAGATGAACAAATATCGCATCATGGTGGAAAAGCGAATCGATGCGGTGCCGCCGGTGCATGCCGATGGCAATCAAATTCAGCAGGTGCTTCTGAACATGTTGATCAACGCCCGCCAGGCGATGCGCGACGGCGGCACGATCTTGATCAAGCTTGCGCACGATGCCGATCGGAAGACGGTTGATTTGATGGTTCGTGATTCAGGCAAGGGAATCCCCCAGGATCAACTGAAGAGCATCTTCGATCCCTACTTCACGACCAAGGACGGCCCCGATGAAAGCGGGCGCGGTGGTACGGGGCTGGGCCTTTCCGCTTGTCGCGACATCATTGAAGCCCATCGGGGACGAATCCGAGTGGAAAGTACGGTCGGAACAGGCACCGCGTTCACGATCAAGCTGCCCGTCGCGCAGGTTCAACCCGCGGCTCCCGTCATCACGGCACCCAATTCCGCTTCCGCATTCTCCTCGCCCAACGCCCCCCGGACACCCAACCAGTGATCTGAAGCGGGCCAACGGCACCGCGCGGCGACGCATTCTGCCGGATGTATCATTTCCCCGGCCTTCGATGTTCGCCATCTCTCGCCGCCGCCATCCTTGACTGCCGTTGTATTACGTACGGCCCCGTTATCTCACACCAACCGCTGCATGGTGGAGTTACGAGATCCAGCGGATCGATACAGAAGATGGATCGAGAGATTTTGGCAAGCCCCCGTGTTCGCCAGGAAAACCGACGGAGTCCCATGGTCCCCCGGTTTTAAGTGATGGATGGACGCGGCGGTACCATCCTCCGGTCCACGCTGGGACCTGCCGGTAGAACTCTTGTGGGGAGAACCATCATGGAACTGAATCGAAACCACTACTTTCTGTTTGGCTTGATCGTGCTGGTCCTGGGAATTCAACTGCGTCATGTCGACACCTACGTGTTGAATGAAGACTGCAGCCAATTCGTCAGCACCAAGCTCCAAAGCCTCAAAGGCGGCTCGTCAGCGCCCCCGTTGGCATTGCTCTCGATGAACTCGTCCACGGCACCAACTCAGCGCCACGAGATCAAGCCGCCTAAGTGGGTCGGTTGGGCATTCATTTCGGTGGGCGCGGTGTTAATCCTGCACGCGCTGGCAATGGGACGCCCCGATTAACTGGCGGCCGTGCGTTCGGCTTCGGTCGCATTAGTGCGAGAAGATTCCGGCTTGGCTTGCGGAGAATTTGCACTCTGCTAGATCCGCACTCCGCACGATCATTCACGCATGCGAATCAGCCTTGTTTCCTTGTTGCAAGCGACAGTTGAACGAATCAATCGGGCGATTGATTTAACACACGAGCACGCGGAATGAAACGCAAGGTGTGTCGCTGTTCACAACTCTCTGTGCTTCCGCCTCACGGCACCTTCCTGGCATCGCGGATGCCAATGATTGGCCCGCCGGATAACGTTGTCGCACACGTATCGCTGCGCAAAGCTGTTTCGCGCTCAGCAACTATTTTCTTTGCTGAGCGAACAGTTATTGATCTAGAATATGGGAGGCATTCCAAGCCAGAGGTACGACAACTGCTCTTCTACCCATAGTCCCAGGAACGAATTGTACGTGACGCGGAAGTGACGGAAGATCAGCAAGCTTCTAGCGATCCCGTGATGGAGCGATGGGTGTTCATCATGATGCTATAGGAAACACTACGGTTCCAAAATGAGAACCTTCAGCTTCGGCGAATCTCGTATCGCAATTTCTTGTCTGTTCGCGCTGGCGTCCAGTTCGATGGGCGATGAATTGGAGATCCCCGTCCACGCCACGCCAAAGATGGTAATAAATGCGCATCCTCAGTTCAGTCATTGGCGGGACGCTCAATACATCGAACCCTCGGTCAGTGACCTTCAATTTCTTCCCACGTCCGGTATCCTCGCATCGTCCGGTCTAGATCGCGCTGTCAGGATGTGGAATCCCACGACAGGCTCGTCGATACCATTTTATTATGTGGAACTGAAACACGAGGTTCGCTGTTTCGCGGTCACGAATGACGGCCGCTTTTTGGCTCGAGCCGGCAATCATGACTACGACGAGCCCAGGACCATTACGAATATTGGGCCGTTAAGTCGAACAGAAGGATGTGTCTATATTTATGATCGGGAACGACTTGACCAAAGTGCCGAAGCGATTCTCGTAACCGAGAAGGGAGCCGTCGTCTCGGTTGCCTTTTCTCCCAACGATGAGTTGCTATTGGTAGGAACCGACGCCGGAACGTGTGAAGTCTGGTCGACGGCCGGATTGCCCGATTGGAAGAAGTTGAACAGAAAACGTGTGCTTGTGCACTGCCAGGAGGATAAAGAGGTTCAAACGAGATTTTCACCGACCGGTAAGTGCTTCGCCACGGTAGGTGGCCTGCAGGTCAAACTGTGGGAGCCGGATGCGGAAGAACCCATGACCGTACTTAAAGGTCATCAAGACGTCGCATTCTCACGAGATGGCGCTCTTCTGGCCTTCTATCCGCTTTCTCGGATGACGCCGACGGTCGCGGTCACAATTTGGAACGTCGACAAGCGAAAGCGGGAAACAACGCTACAATCCAACCTCAAGAGGCTTAAGGAAATCTATAAATATGCAGATATCGATGGAGGACTGGTGTTCCTGCCGGGCAGAGATATCTTGATCCAAGGACATAGCCGCTTGATTACGATTTGGGACGTCAGCCGTGGGAAACCATTGGCGATACTTGACGGAAAGTCGTCCCGCCCGGCGAGAAGCCATGGTCCGGTGGTGCACTTGTCTGTGTCGCCTAATGGAAAACTGCTTGCAACGGCGGAGGAAGCCTCGCCAGAAATCAGAATCTGGGATTTGGAAACTCTTTTGGAATAGCTATGACATTGGCCACGGGATCCAAGGTGACCTGCATGGCATTTGCCCCCGATGACGGCCTGCTCGTCGCCGGCAGTGGCGACCATGCGATCAGGATTTGGACTCTTGACCTGTCGACGTCCAAGTGAGGCGGGTAAGCGGAACGACGGTTCATCTCAAGCCGCGCGCCAGGATGATCTTCGAACCAGTTGCCGGGCAGGAAGCGATTTCTTCCCCCATGGATAAATTATTGGCCGAGAACGGAGTCTTCGGACTGTCGCAGTCCAGGCGATTGGCGTTTGTTTCTCTATCCGTTATGCAACTGCCTCTCGTTCGGCGCATAATAAGGCCCGTTGTTGATGAGTCGAACTCGGTTTTCTGATGAGAGGGTCCCGCCATGCGAGCTGTTCGGTTTGCTTTCTTCGTGCTGATTTCACTGTCCTGGATTTCCTTCGATTCGGTCGCGGCGGTGGCTGAGGAAGGTCTGACCAAGTCGCAGCAGCACGCCGTTGCCGCCGTCAACGAGCGGGCGAAGTTGCTTAGCGAAGTCAACAAGTCGATTTGGAGGTTTGCTGAAGTTGGCTTACAGGAGACCAAGTCGGCCGCCTTGCTAGTCGACAAGCTCGAGGCCGAGGGCTTCAAAGTAGAAACCGGACTCTCCAGCATGCCGACGGCGTTCGTCGCCAGCTTTGGATCCGGCAAACCGGTGATCGGCGTGTTGGCCGAATACGACGCGCTGCCCGGGATGTCGCAAAAGACGGTGCCAGTCCGAGAAGCGGTCACCGAGGGAGGCAATGGGCATGCTTGTGGGCACAGTGGTCTTGGCGCCGGAGCGTTGGGCGCGGCCTTGGCCATCAAATCGGCGATGGAGAAGCATGATCTTCCCGGCACGATCCGGTTGTATGGAACTCCGGCCGAAGAAACCGTCATCGGCAAGGTATATATGACGCTGGACGGACAATTCGACGACCTGGACGTTTGCTTGCACTGGCATCCCAGCGTCCGCAACGAGGCCTGGGCCGCGAGCAGCAAGGCGCTGGTCTCGGCGAAGTTCACTTTTCACGGCACTTCGGCGCATGCTTCGGTTAGCCCGTCTAGTGGCCGCAGCGCGCTGGATGCGGTCGAGTTGATGAATGTCGGCGCGAACTTCATGCGCGAACATATCAAGGAAGATGCGCGGCTGCACTATGTCATTACCAATGGCGGCGGTGCGCCGAACGTCATTCCCTCGAAGGCAACCGTTTGGTACTTCTGCCGAGCCGACGAGCATCGCGATGTGGAGTACAATTTTCGCTGGCTGCAGGATATTGCCGCCGGCGCGGCCAAGATGACACGGACCAAGTTGACGATGCAAATCGATACCGACTGTCACGAGATCATCGTCAACGAACCGCTGGCGGCCCTCATCACCAAAAATCTACAGCAGGTCGGCGCGCCTACGTTCACTGACGAAGAGCAATTGTTCGCCAGCCGCCTGCAGGCACCACTGGCCGAGCAATTCGGAACGAAGTTTGAAATGCCGATTGATAATCGCGTCCACCGGGCCACCATCAACAGCGCGCCGAGCAGAGGCTCGACCGACGTGGGAGATATTAGCTGGCGTGTTCCCACCTGCGGCCTGCGAACGTCATGCTTCGCGGCGGGCAGCCCCGGTCACAGTTGGCAAAACGTGGCCGCGATCGGTTCCAGTGTCGGCGACAAAGGGGTACTCTACGCCGCCAAAGTACTGGCAGTGACGGCGGTCGACTTGCTGGAGAATCCCAAGCTGGTGGCCGCCGCCAAACAAGACTGGAAAGAACGGATGGAGGGGCGTAAGTACTTCAGCTTTATCCCCGAGGGCCAAAAGGTCCCCAAGAAGATTCGCTAGTCTTGCAGACTCCGTCGTCGGTTCGCTTTCTTATTCGTCCGGGGCAAACCGACCTAATCCCTGTTTGACATTCCAACGCCACAAAAAAATACATGGCCGAGAATCCGTATCAACCGCCGGAAGGAGATTCTTCACTTGGTGGAAAATCGGACTGGCTCAGGCCAACCAATACGCGGTGGCTGATTTTCTTCATCGCGGCGTTTACCAGTTTTCTGACCTATGTGCATCGATACGCGTGGGGAGCAACCCGGCCTTATTTCAAGGCCGAGTATGGCTTGACCGACGGAGAGATGGGCTGGCTGGATGCCTCCTTCAATTTGACCTACGCCTTGGGGCAGTTTCCCGGTGGCTGGGCGAGTGATGTGATTGGCCCACGATTCATGATTCCAATCGCGGCCCTGCTGTGGTCGATCGCGATGATCGGGCCGGCATTGACCGGGCGCTTTTGGGGGCTGCTCGCGTTTCGATTGTCGTTTGGGGCCACTCAGTCGCCGTGCTATCCGAGTCTGGGCAAAATCACCAAGAGCTGGTTTCCGCTGAAAATCCGTACGTCGTTACAAGGAGTGGTGGCGTCGTTTGCGGGCCGGGCCGGCGGTGCATTCTCGCCGTTCATCATCGGCACGGTCATGATGACTTTCATGGGCGTCAGTTGGCAGACGTCGTTGTTCATGCTGGCCAGCGTCGGCGTCTTGTTCGCGCTCGGGTTCTGGTTGATGTTTCGCGACAGTCCGGCCCAGCACCCTTGGTCGAACACCGAAGAACAACGTTTGGTGGAGGAGGGCGAGGCACCGGCGAAGCCAGGCAAAGTGCGCATGCGATGGACGTTGCCCAATACCTTCAATCTGGGCTTGTTCATGTCTGCTTCGTTTTGCAGCACGTTCGCCGACAATTTGTTCGTCTTTTACATGCCTCAGTTTCTGGTCGAAGAAAAAGGTTTCAGCGCGGCTCAGATGGGAATCTTCGCGGGGCTTCCAATTTGGGGCGGTGCATTCGGAGGCATGTGTGGCGGGATCTTGAACGACGTCCTGATACGGGCCACGAAGAATCGGCGCGTCGCGCGAAGTTTAGTGGCATCCACGGGAAAGATCGTGGCCGCGGTGCTGATCGTGGCCAGCGTGTTGGTGGAAGACGGCCGCATGGTGATGTTCGTGCTGTTCTTTTGTAAATTCTTCAGCGATTGGAGCCAGCCGACCTGGTGGGGCACGGTGACCGATATCGGCGGACGGGCGTCGGGACGCGTGTTCGGAATGGTCAACATGGTGGGATCTGTGGGTGCCACGGTGGCCGGTCCCGTCATGGGGTATGTCCTGGGCGGTTACGGCTGGAACACGTTATTCATCTTTGTTGGTGGCATGTACATCTTGACGGCGATTTTCTGGGTCTGCGTCAACTGCACCCGCCGGCTTGCCGAGTAACGAACGGGAAAATGGGGAGATACGCGTATTGAAGAGGACCGAGGGTTGCGGTAGCATGACGAGTTCGCCTAATTCCCCCATCGGACCACCTATTTAGAGGAGAACTCCGTGAGCTGCAGCGAACGCCGCAAGGAAATCAAGAGACGTCGCCATCGACTAAAGAAAATGACTCAGCTCAAGCGACGCGCGGAGAAGGCGACGGTCTCGGAAAAGGTCCAAATCGCGGGAAAAATCCGCAGTCTGACTCCCGGCGCTCCCGACATTATCGAGAAATTGTCGTTGGAAGAACGCTAGGGCACTTTCATTGCCTGCAATGAAAGTTGCGCACCGCTTGGTCAGCCGGTTTCGTTGTTCGCTCGGCGAAAACACGAGCCATCAACAAACCATGTTCGCATGACATTGGAACAGCCAGCGCCATCTAGAAGCTACTAGCTCGCCAATCTTAGCAACGCATGCTCATGGTTTCGGCGAAACGACCGGATTGCTTGCACCAACAAGGCCTTCGTCTCTTCAAGGTCGACTTCTCGCCAATCGATACATGCCTGGGACAAGCCGGCAAAGATAGTATCGGCCACCTCGTCCTCGCTAGCGACCTGAGCGGCACGGGCGCAGATATCTCTTTTCACGGTATCGGTGATGATTGAATTCATGGTGTTCTCTCAGTTGATTAGGACAAGCCCCCGTGAGTGGCTTTGGGTTTCGTCCTTTGGGACACGCTATGCCTGCACTTGGTTCGCGATGTCCGATGCTGGTTCCCTGTTTTGGATTGCCTTCAATAAGTGTTCGTAATCTTGGATGTAGGATTTGGGAAAATGTTCCCGTCTTCATGAAGGATTACGGAGAATTTTGTCCGCGGGTTCTCTAATCCGGGTTTTCCTCGGAGATTTGGGTCGGTATTAACAAGACTCGCTCCCCGCATTTGGAGCAGTTTGACCAAGAATTTCTTTTACTTTCGGGGTTTGTATCGCGACTGTAACAATAGGGGCAAGTGAATTGGAATCGGGGCTGTCCGTCGTTCGCTTGATCTTCGACTCCGTCCGCCTTTTCTGTTTGTTCGGCGGCTCTCTGTTGCATCGTCCGCTGAGCGCGGCCCCGCTTATCGAGCCAATAGTTGAGGCCAAACCAGATGCTGCGCGAGTATCGCCAGAACCAAAATGGAAACGCGATACAAAAGCCGACGGCCGCTGGAGTAAGTATCGACCACGGCACCGTCCGGGCAAGAATCAAAGGCACGCAAGTCGCCGTGATAATGACGCCGGTGACCGCATAACTGACGTAGATGGATCCGAGATAGAACCCCCAATCGACTCGAAAGTCCAAGCCGCAATGCGCGCACTCGTCATGGCAGGCGATCCAGCTTCGCGCGAAACGGCCTTTCCCGCACTCGGGACATCGCAGCAAGCAACTTCTGAAAAGCGCTTTCCATAACGTCATGGCAAAAGAGTGACTTGTCTGGGCCGCATGCGTTCGTCTTCACGAGCCGAGGCGAGAATCAAAGCTTGGTCTTCATCCATTGTTTTTCCAATCGTTCGGGAGAAACTTTGAGCGACGTGCCCAACCGCTGCGCGAACAGCGACACGCGAAATTCTTCCAGCATCCAGCGGTACCGTTCCAGTTCGGCGTCAAAGATTCCTCGCTGTTGATGATCGGCGCGACGACGCGAGTACTCCGCGGTCAGCCGCGACAACTGTTCGGTCATTTCCAAATCACGCTGCAAACTTCCGCTCTTCAATTGCTCGATTCGGAATAGTGCGGCGTTGAAATATCGAGGGTACTCGGCCAACCACGTAACCGGCGTATGTTTCAAAAAGCCCTCGGCCAGCAGGGCGCCGATCTGCTGCATTATATCGTGCCGAACAACTTCCCACTTCGGCCCTTCGATTTCCAGCAAATGAAGGCATGCTTGATGATAGCCGTCAAACAGCGGAGCCACGATCTTTGCCAAGTCTTGAACGGCCCCGGGGAGTTCGATGCCGCCCAGTTCGCGCATCTTGGCGAATTCCGATTCGTCGCGAGGCAGTTCCCTTTGGCCGAGGAACGCCAGATCGGCCAGCAGGTCCTGTAAGTCTTCTTGAAGATCGACCCGATAGGGCAGAGTTTTGGTGATGAGTGCGATTTCATTAAGACGGGGGAGCCAAGCGATTTGTTCTCTTAGTTCGCGCGCCTCCGCCAGCACGATCAAACGCCGCACGCCCAGTCGCGACGTTTGCCTGGCGGCTTCCTTGTTGCCGGACAGCCGCAAGGCGACCGAATCGCCCTGATCGACCAGCATCGGAAAGCCCGTGATCTTGTAGCCGCCGCGATTCAGTGCAATCGACGCCGGCAGCTCACCAAAGTCCCAGCAGGTTAGGCCGTCCTTGTTCCAATCGGGGTCGGTGATCAGACTGCGGCCTTCGCGGGCCTCAACGCCCAACTGCCGCCGCAGTTCGTCCAAGTCGCGGCCGTGAGACAGCACCTTTCCCGCCCCGTCGACGACGCGGATATTCACTTTCAAATGTTGCGGGAGCGAATCGGTTTGAAATTCGGCGGCGGCAATCGGTTCGCCGGCCTGACGGCTGAGCGCTTGGGCAATCGTCGGCAAAAACGGCCCCTCACCACAACGGACCGTTTCCAACGCCGCCGCGGCTACGTCCGGCGCGGGGATCAGATTGCGACGCGCCGCTTTGGGCAACGATCGGATCATGGCCGTCACCTTTTCATGCAGCAGCCCGGGCACTCCCCATTCAAGCTGATAGCTTTCCAACTGGTCGAGCGCCTCGATCGGCACGGTCACGCTGGCCCCGTCGGTTTCCTCGCCGGGCTCGAAGTGATAGTCGACCCTCAGATCGATTTCGCCCGCTTGAATGACATCCGGAAAATTCGCCGTTACCGGACTCTCGTCTAGCGAATCGACAAAGTCGGCGGATGTCATAAACAAACGGTCTGTCTCCTCGCGTTTAGCCCGCTTCATCCATTGACGCAAGCTGCGAGTGTCGTGGACGTCGGCGGGCACAAGACTGTCGTAAAAGTCGTACTGTGCCGCTTCGGAAATCAAATACCCCGAGTCACGCGATTTGGCGGCCTGCAGGGCTAACTGCTCGATCAAAGCCTGATTGCTAACAAAAAATTCGAGCTTGGAATTGAGATCCCCTTGCACCAAGGCATGTCGCAGGAACAAATGCCGCGCGACGGCCGGATCGATCTTGCCATACTTGCGGCCCCGTTTGGTTTCGACCGGAAGCCGAAACAGGCTCACCTTCTCCGTGGCGATCACGGTGTCGCGTTTTCGCGACCAGTGCGGATCCCGGTAGGTTCGCTCGACCAAGTGATCAGCGCGAGGTTCGATCCAGTTGCGGTTGATCCGGGCCACGCAACGCAAGTAACGCTGGCTCGTTTCGACAACTTCGGCCGCCATGATCCACTCGGGAGGTTCCTTGAACAGATGCGACCCTGGCCAAATGTACGACTTCACTCCGCCCAAGCCTTGATAGCTTCGCTTGTCGACACGTTTGGCCACGTTCGACAGCAGACCCGTCAGCAACGAACGATGAATGGCACTGTAATCGTCCTGGCGTTTGGCGGGGCGAATTCCACTGTCGCCCACGATCTGCTTCAACTGCCGATGAACGTCGAGCCACTCGCGCATGCGGTTGAAAGACAGAAAGCTGTCGCGGCAGGCTTTCCGCAGTTTGTTTTGCGATAACTCGGCTTTGCGCTCATGAAAATAATCCCACAGTTTCAAATACGACATGAAGTCGGAAGACGAATTGGAAAACCGCGCGTGGCACTCGTCGGCCTGCTTTTCCTTTTCGACCGGCCGATCGCGCGGGTCTTGCACTTCCAAGGCGGACGCGATGATCAGCATCTCGGCCAGGCAACGTTCGTCAAAGGCCGCCAGAATCATCCGGGCAATGCGTGGGTCGACCGGCATGTGGCTCATCCGCTCGCCGATCTCGGTCAGCTTTCCGTCGCGATCGGTCGCCCCGAGTTCGAATAATGTGCGATACCCGTCGCGCACGGCCTCCTGCTGCGGTGGGTCGAGAAAGGGAAAGCTCTCGATGTCGCCCAGCTTCAAGGCCAGCATCCGCAGAATCACGGCCGCCAAGTTCGTGCGGCGAATCTCGGGCGTCGTGAACTGGCGTCGAGTAAGGTAGTCCTCTTCCCCATACAGGCGGATGCAGATTCCCGGCGCGACCCGGCCGCAGCGCCCCGCCCGCTGATCGGCGGAGGCTCGCGACACCGACTCGATCGGCAGCCGCTGCACTTTCGAGCGAGGTGAATAGCGGCTGATCCGCGCCGTGCCCGTGTCGACAACATAGCGGATGCCGGGAACGGTGAGCGACGATTCGGCAACGTTCGTCGCCAGCACAATCCGCCGCGGCCCGCCGGAATTGAAGATGCGATTTTGTTCCGAGTTCGGCAGCCGCGCATAGAGCGGCAAGATGGCGGGCTTTTCTCCGCGGTGCAACGCCCAGCCGCGCAGCCGCTTGGCCACGTCGCGAATCTCCCGTTCGGTCGGCAGAAAGACCAAAATGTCGCCCCCGCCGGTGCCGCACAGTTCTTCAACGCCGGCCACGATCCCGTCGTGCGGATCGAAGGAGGCCTCGGGATCGCTTTCGTCCGGCGGCCGATAACGGACGTCGACCGGATAGCCGCGTCCCGAGACTTCAATGATCCGAGCCGGTTGCCCGCGAGACGGAAAGTGCTCGGCAAATCGCTCGGCGTCGATGGTCGCCGACGTGATGATCAACTTGAGGTCGCGCCGCTTATCAAGCAGTTGCCGCAAGTAGCCCAACAGAAAGTCAATGTTCAACGAGCGCTCGTGAGCCTCGTCGATGATCAGTGTATCGTACTGCTCGAGGTACCGATCGGATTGTGTTTCGGCCAGCAAGATGCCGTCGGTCATCAGTTTGACAAACGATTTGGGACTCGCCTTGTCCGTGAAGCGAATCTTGAAGCCGACGTGTTGTCCCACCACCGATCCGAGCTCTTCGGCGATTCGCGCGGCGACCGAGCGGGCGGCAAGCCGTCGCGGTTGCGTATGCCCGATGGTGCCGGCAATCCCACGGCCGGCGGCCAGGCAAATCTTGGGTAGTTGCGTCGACTTGCCAGATCCGGTCTCCCCGCAGACGATCACGACTTGTTCCCGTTGGATCGCTTGCTGAATCTGGTCGCGGGCCAAGTTGATCGGCAAATCATCGGGAAAGGCCGGCTGGGGAACGTTCGCCTGCCGCCACTGGAACAGCTCGACCGACCTGCGCAACTGCTCCGTCAACCGAGAAAGTTGGCGATCGAAGGGCTTACCCCGGTCCGCCGCCTGGCGAACACTTTTGGCGAGCCGGCGCAGCTTAAAGCGGTCGGACAGCATGGTGCAGTCCAGCAGGCTCTCGCAGCGACGCAGTTCTTCGAGGAGGTCCATGATGTCGGATCGCAAGGGTCCTTTCCGTGATCCAGTTTTTGTAATTTCAAATCCACTATTTAACGGCAAGAGCCACCACAAGGGGACATCGCCATGATCGAAGCAAACGACTTTTCAAGCAACCGGCCCTACCACGAGATAATATTACGGTCGCATTCTTGCTAGTTGCGAGGCCACGGTCGCGGTGTCCTGAAGGACGGGAAACACGAAGGAGAAACACGAATGAACGTGGAAGTACCGCTTGAACTTCAGCCACGATTCGAAAAGAGGATGTGCTTGTCGAGGCCTTGAAGCTTCTTCAGGAAGAGCGCGCTGATGCGGAAACAGGCATCAAAGCGGGGCTTGCCGATGTTGCCGCCGGGCGAACGCAACCGCTCTCTGAAGCCTTCGCGGACATCCGAAAGGACTTCGGCATCGTCTCGAATGACAAGCATGAGTATTAGCGGCAATTATTCACAGGCGCGCCCTAAGTCCGAAATTCTCCTCCAAAGCTCAATCTTCAGAAAAAGCGAGTGCCTGAGTCACCGATATCTTTGACCTCCCAGTTGCCGACGAACAGAGCTGTGTAATGTTCCTCGTCCCAGGCGACACCGTAAACAACCAGGAAGCGGATCGTTTCATCGTCGTCTTCCATCTCTTGAATTTCCACGCTCGGCGTATCGAGGAAGCCCCAAATCTCGGTTGACTTCGTCAATTCGGGGACTTCTTCAAATTCACCGTCGACGAAGAAGCCAAAGCCCGCATCAAAGATCTCGTCCTGATAATGCTTGAACATGGCAGTCTCGATTTTCGAACGCATGCTTCGACGACGGCTGACGATTTGACCATACAAACGTAGCTGCTGCTCAGTTGGACCTGTGGCCTCTGCATGGATGTAAATCGGCACCTTTTCTCCAAGCCATTCCAAGTGCTTCTCGCAAGCCCAAAACGTCCCATCGTATTTCAGTTCGCGAGGAATGCTCTCCATAATGCTGCTCCACTTCGTTTGTTCGCTTCTTAATCTATCGTGGCGCGCACAAAAAAACCCGCTCAGGTCGGCTATCCCTGAGCGGGTCTTAATCTGTCAACTTAGTAGCTTGTCAAACAGCCGAAGCTGTCAACTGAACTTTCGTCCAACATGAGAACTATGTCCACCGTTGACCGATGTGTGTCACCACACGACGATCGATAATCCTTAGAAAGGAGGTGATCCAGCCGCAGGTTCCCCTACGGCTACCTTGTTACGACTTAGTCCCAATCGCGAAGGTCACCTTCGGCGCTTGCCTCCCTTGCGGGTTAGCTCGGCGACTTCGGGTGCCCCCCACTTTCGTGGCTTGACGGGCGGTGTGTACAAGGCTCAGGAACACATTCACCGCGGTATGCTGACCCGCGATTACTAGCGATTCCGGCTTCATGCAGGCGAGTTGCAGCCTGCA
>JAJDEH010000160.1 GCA_029259935.1 Planctomycetota bacterium | reverse complement strand
TCGAACGAACTGGTAAGTTCCATCGTAGGCGGCTTCCGTGCCAGAGAAATTGAAAGGTAAGATGGTCAATTTCAATTGTCACGGGCCGCCTTTTTCGCGCCAATACCAGTCACGAAAAGTGCAAAACAGGAACTAAGGGATCCACGGGAATTTCTTCGATCAATCTCCCTGTCTAGAGACGGAAGGAACGTCGCGTCGATTGATTCGCATGCGAAAGCAGGAGCGACCAATAGACTTCTTGTTTGGAAAGTTGAAGAACGCAAGCCAGCGTACTGCCAGGAATTTGTTCGAAATGTAAACGAATTGACATTTGCGCCCGATGGCCGGCACATAGCCATTGGAAACGAAGATGGAACGATTTACATATTTCGCCTGCCCTAGCAGGCTATTGAGAAGAACAAGTTCAACAAAAAAGTGCCCAAAAAGTGCCGCTCATAGTTCACGCCAAGCCGACAATTTATATTTCCTCCTGGCCTTCCAATGGGAAGTCTTGACGGACGGCTTGACAGGTAAAGAAGGGCGAGGGCGATACGTCAGATGGACGGAACGGCGTTACGAGCGCTCGCGTCAATAGAACGCCCCATTCACCCAAGCCGGAAGAGAGAAAACTCACTCTGCCCTTCATCGTTCTGCCAACGTCTTCGTCTAGGCGAAGGCTGACACTTTTTCCGCTCCCCTTCTCCCCGCTCTACCTTTTCAGAGTTGCGAAAACCACGGCGTAGAAAACCACGGCGTAGACTTGTGTCTGGATTGCGTTATTCGAATCGATCCGTAACGTCCCGCCACCTGTAATCCCTTGGTCGGTCACCACCCGTAGTAAAAGTGTGGAAAAGCACCTTCACGTCATCCGTAGTCAAACACTCGTTCTTCTTGACCGTGACTTGAAAACCGTTTGTCGGTATTTCGATCTCCGTATCAGTGTCGCCCGCCTTACCTGCGACAAAATGTCGAAGTCCGTCATCGCGACTCTGGCGCCATTCGACCGTGTACAGCCCGTCTCCGCCCGTCGTCTGTACGTAGTCCGGCGTAGTTTCGAGGATTGCGAAGCCAGGTCCGCCCTTTGGTGTCAGCCTGTCAATTGCTGCGTCTAGTTGCTCGCCCGAAGGATTTCGCAGGTCGGTTTCACCCTCCACAATTAGAAGCATATCGCCAGGCCGATGAACAATCTCGGTTTGCCAGTCAAAGACAGTGATTTCGTTTTTTCGTGCAACTTCGATTACGAAAGGCAGAACAGTGTCAACATGCGAAAACATGAAGCCTATGACCGCCTGCCGTACACCAAAATTGTCGATTAGAGGTCCATCGCTCCAAACACCATCGTCCACTTCATCGTCTTGAAGATCGCAAATACAAGGAAAGCGTGTAGTGAGTTCCCTATGGACGGCAACAAAGGCTGGATGAGGGGGGTCGTTGATGTCGCTCGCGTCAGCCAACGCGTTGAACTGCTCGAACGCGGTTGCATCGTCTGAGTGCGATTTTTCAATGAGAAGACCAACCGTGTAGCTCATGATGCTAGTCCAGAGGAATTGTCTTGGCGTTAGTGTGTCGGCATAATCGAACCGACAATCATGCTGTTGCACCAAGCGAACGTCTGCCTATTTTATCAACCCCTCGTGAAGTAACCAACCACGGCGACAGTTGCTCGGAAAAGTCCCTAGTAGAAAAAAGGACTGCGGTGAACTCTGGCGACAAACACACAGTGCACCTCTGGATGACTACGGATGTCCTCTGCAAGCGGATGGTCTGCTTGAATCCAGACGCCTCGAAATCACCCTGGGAATGTTAGCCATGACATTGGACAACGATCAGCGAATAATCCTTGAAACAATCAGTACTCACGATGGTGAATGGAATTGGTACAAGGTTGGCAGGCGTTGCATCGGTTTGGTTGGCAAGCCGGGAAACTTGACGTTGGCTCCCTTTCTGAAAGCAGGGTTGATTGTCGAAAGAAAAATCGAAAACGAACCACTCCCACGATTGTTCATGACAGAGACTGGGAAAGCCGCTTTGGAAGCACATCATGCCGACTGACGCGGACGCAGTCCAGATTTCGAGACAATTGGAGACATGCTGGACTTCGTCTATGATGGGTACTCGCCTAGCGCTACTCGCCTTCTAGGCCGGGCATCGAATAAGAGGAGACGAAAAAGTGTCCGACGTTGTTAATGAGCTGTTGACCTACGTCAATACGGGCGAAATCTCTCCGCAACTATCGTGTGCGAAAAACGAGCTTGACCAGCAAGACTTTCGTCTCGCAGCAATCAATTTGTTCCGATTGCTACGACGGCAATTGAAATTTGAACATGAAAGACCTTTCGAGTTGAGAGGCGATCCCGCGAGAATTCTTCCACGCCTCCTTGGTTTATGCCCATCCCTTAGCGAGCTTTTTGAAATCCACGACAACGACTGCAATTTTCGGCAAGAGGTACCTAACGGCGAGCGAGCGCGATTGCGTGAATTAGTAGTGGAAAAGTATCGACCCGTGCCGAAGCCACGCAGGGCAAGACACACTCTTAGGTCGCTTCGTGACTGAGCTGGATTTCAATATTCCACTTCGTCAACCCTGTTCAGTTAGTGAATGGCAATGGCCGACGTCGGTTTCGCGCAAGAAAGGATATTGGGTCATGAGTGACAAAACCCAGTTGCTTTCGTACGCTGTTATTCTCGGCACTTTGGGCATGCTGTTGGCCCTTTCCGTCGCGATGGTTGTTTTGCGGAGAGATGGTTGTTTTGCGGAGAATCGCGACGTCCCAGCTAAACCTATGGCAGCATATTTGTGGCGGCCTTTTGCTCGCGATACCGATTTGCTGGTTGGCTGCAGCTTTGTCATCTCAGTATTCGGTTCAGAAAGGCGGAAGCGCCCGACACGGAAGCAGTTCGATGGGGCATTACACGTTGCGTTCTAGCAGTCGCGAACTGGAAGTTACCGAAGGCGAATGGCGAAGTGTCCTCTTTGCTCAATACCTGCGCGACGTCGCGCTGTTCTGGATGGTCGTGTCGGTGGCAATTCCGATGCTCTATGCGCGGTTTGGACGGACAGCATCCGTCACTGATGTGAACGAACAAGGCGTGTGTCGAGAAAGCGTTTCAAAACCGGCTCGAGGCGACGAGTAATCATTCACGGCCATTTCATTCGCGATAGCGCGGCCGTTCCATCCGCCATTTTCGTTCCTTTTTTGAGACAGGATGAACAAGATGAACAGGATGGGCACGCAGCAGGAACAGCCGCTTATCTTGTCCATCTTGTACATCATGTCGCAAACCCCGAAGCCGAATCGACAACGGAAAGCGAAAAGGGGTGACCCATGATTTGGTCGCATTTGGGCATTGGCTGCACCGCATCAAGCCGCGCCGCACTGTGGCAGAGTACGTTGGAGAAGCGTCTTCTCCTCTTCCGACACTGCAACGTTCGCCAATCTCAAGACCCGACGATTCTTAATGCTTTCAAGGTCGGAGATTCTTGAAGGTTTGGTCCATGGGATAGACAGCTTCCGAAGATTTCTAAGCCCTTTGAGAGGTCTATAGGTCCCGAACCTTGGTTTCTGACAGTTCGAGAGCTTCAAGACATTCCAGCCCAGCAAGGGGCCCGACGTCCGCGACATCACTTAGCCTGTCGAAGTGCGGCAGCGACGAAATCGGGGCGATGAAGATCGGGGCACGCCTCCAGCTCGAGCAACGCTTTACGTTTGCGTCGCATAACGATCTTTCGCGCAGCGGGCGAGCCATCGTAATAGCCGTGTGGCGTGATCGCAAGCCACTCCTTGCCCCAATTGAATGAATAGAAATCGACGAGCCGTTCGCCCGCCTTCAAGTTCCACATCGTGGCGGGGCCTTTAGACGATCCGGTCAACAGCCTTTGACCGTCCGCGCTAATGGACATCGACGAAAGTGAAACCTGCTTGATCGTGCGAACTGGTATTTTCGTCGTCAGGTCCCACACGGTCGCAGTGCCGTCCCAGCAACCGGTGATGATTTGTTTACCGCCGGGGAGAAAGTCGACGAAGAAGAGTCGCCAGCCGGTAGCCTTCAATGTTGCAACGTGTTCGTAGGTTTTCGCAGACCATATGTAGATGGTTCCATTGTGATAGCCGGCGAGCACTTGCTGGCCGTCATCACGAAAGGCTACTCCCGCTACGTTTGGCGCGAGCATTGAAACGTCATGGTTAATCTCTAGTGATTTGATTTTCTTGCCGGACACATCCCAAATCGTAATGGCCTCATTCGATCCAGTGATAACGCGTTTGCTGTCGTGAGAAAAACGGCAAAACTCAACCTCCGGCTTTTCCAATCGTTCGTATTCATAGTCGACTCGAATTCTTCCTAACCGCACGCCACGGGCAATAGATGTTTCTCTCTCCTGCTCGCTAAGCACTGTCCGGAGCGCGCCCGTCGCCCTCTCCCAGATGCGAACTGTTCCATCCCACGAGCCTGACAATGCTAACTTCCCATCAGGACTGAAGTCGCCACAAGAAACGGCTTTCTTGTGGCCAGAATAGCGGTGAACGCATTTGCCGGTTGAGATTTTCCAAAGTCCGGCTTGTGCGCCACACCCTAGTAGGAATTTATTGTCGGGGCTGATCGCCAAAGGCCGTATTCTGTGTGGAAGGGGGTGTCGCGCTATGCCAGAACTGACGTCCCAAAAAAAATTTGCGGTTACAAATTGGGTCGAATCTGGGCTGAAAGTGACGGGGAAACTACCACAGGCCTTCATGATTCCCAAGTCGCACACGGTCTTAGCACTTTCAACGTCCATCAGCTTCGAGTCACCGGTCAAAACGAGCGGCCGGCCATTGACGAATTTGATCATTTCGATGCCCCACCCCGTGCGGATTTCTCCTCGCAACTTCCCCGACTCGACGGCATAGACTTTAGCTCGAAAAGGCGGGCGGACACCTGACAACATTTCCTCCAGAATCACTTGCTTCCCATTAGGGCTGAGAGCTAGTTGCAGAATAGAACCATCGGTAACAATTTGCTGGAGCTTGTTTCCCATGTCGGCGTTCCGCACGACCGCAATGTTGGGAGTATCGGTGAGAACTGTTTCGGCGTTGGCATCGATAGCAGCGCACGTATAGCAATCGTATGTATTTAATGCTTTGCCGGATTCAAGGTCCCACCAAATCGCCTTTCCGTCGTACGACGCAGAGACCGCATACCTGCCGTCATTGCCTATGCAGACGCTCGAAATCTCTGCCTCGCTATGCGCCTCGAAGGATCGAATCGCTTTGCCACTGTTCACATTCCAAAGTCTTACTCGACCCGACGGCTCCCCGGCAAGCACATGATTCCCGTCGGGATGAAATGCTGCCGCAGTAAACCCATCGGGGCCCGGATCAATCGTTTGCAGAACTTCACCCGTAACCACATCCCAAACTACGGCGGGATGATGTGTCAACAAGACGGATCTCTCACGGCCGATGCTTTCTTGGGCAATTGAAAGCAGACGGCGGCGGTCGGGGCTAAACGTCACGGTGCCAATCGGCTTCTTATGGCCTCTGAGCAAACGCAATCGTCGGCTCGTCTCGATCTCCCAAATGACGACATCTCCGTCCCCCCCGCCTGTTGCAAGGAGTTTCCCATCCTGCGTAATGTCAGCCGACTCGATGTTGGGGTGAGAGATTTGCAGCACGATCTCCGTGGTTTCCGCTACACCTGCTGCCGTGAGCAACGTTGCCCCAACCAAGCCAAGCATCGGCACGACTAGGGAGTGAACCTTCATGGTCGATCGAACCTCCTGAATTGACGTGGCTGTGTGAGCTGGAGTCCTCCGCGTCGAGCAACGCATTTTACGACTTTCAGATTCAAAGCAGCAACGGCAATATCCGCTCTGTCAGTTCACACGCTTTTACCGCTGTTGGGCTGTCTAGCAATTGATCCTTCAACGGGCCACCTGATTCAGTGCTGCATGTTCAACAGGGCGGAGCCTCCAAATACAAGCCCGTGTCTTGCTGTACGGCTCGTTTGGCCAACTGCGTAGGGCGGAATCGAACACTCTGTACCCACTCGCACGGAGTGACGAAAGGCGGGTCACGAAAGGGGACGCTATAATCTAGTTGCACTTGGGAATTGGCTGCACGGGGGATCAAGCCAAGCCGAACAGCCTTCGCCTAAATGAAGACTCTTGGAGCCCGCCATCATGCATCCGCGAGGAAATCCCCAATAACCGCAATTTGGCAAGGCGGGCATTTGGCCAGCGCGGCTCCAATGACCTTTTTCTTGAGACAGGATGAACAAGTTTGACGGGATGAACACGCACCAGGAACGTACCAGGAACCGTTTGTGTCTTGTTTAACGAGATTGAGAAGAACTCTTCGATGAACCTGAAACGCAAAACACCGAATCCAAATCGGCCGTGGTGTCAGTTCAACTTGCGGACATTTCTTGTCAGCGCGGTTTTGGTTGGCGTTCTTTCCGCGACAGTCGGCCCGGTCGCGGTGCGCACCGTCTCGGAGTGGCTGGATGCACCACCACCGAAATCGGCGGCGACGCCTCCAGTCATTGTCTATCACCGAGACTTCCTGCTCGGTGATCCGCTATTTTCTGACAGCGACGAGAATGGCACGACTCCGAGAATCAAACTGCTGCGGCGCGGCAATAAGCAGTACCGTGCGGGTCGTCTTGATGACGCGTTGTTTGTTTGGCAACAAATCATCAACGGCGACGACAACACGCCAGCATGGAATATGGCGGTCCTAAATTCTGGTCGAGCTCTGCAACGTCGAGGGGAATTTGCGGAAGCCATCACTGTCCTGACTAAATTGCTAGAAAGCAGAAATTTCGGCGAGCGTAACAAATCTCGGTGGGAAGACGGGCTTGATCCGATGGAAGTCTACCTGCGATCGTGGAACAACGACTGGCACGACGCTAGCGGCATCATCTCGGAATGCTACGAATCGCTCGGAAACATTCAATCTGCCCATCAATTTGCCATCGCCTCACGAGACGAATATCCGCACAGTGCCATGTGTGGCAACGCGTGGGCTAGCCAGAAGATGGCGGTAGACGAGCGAATCGCCGATCTGGCAGCAAGAGTCCATCACGAAAGGGACATTGGCAGGATCTCATCGACGATTAGTTTTCCTCTCCATCACGCCATCCCTAACCCCAATCCAGCTTATCCTGGCGCATCGGGCACGCGTTACTCTGTGTCGTCGCTTGCGGTGGAGTCCGAAAGAGTCTTGAGCGACTCGAGCAAGGCCTGTCGTTCCGGCGTGTCCTTAGGCCACGGGGGCTCGCTGAACATCCACATTCCGCGATCCTCGACACCAAACGGATGCCCTCTTTGCTCGCCGCCTTCAGATTGATTCTGCTCATCATCATCATCATCATCGGGAAAGGAAAAGCGTAGCTCTCTGACGGAGTCGACCAGTTGTTCGATGCTGGCCGAACTGATGGCCGCCAACGCCGCCGCTTCCGGCAATGGTTCAATCGCCTTAATTACGCGTTCCAGGTCGGCGTCATCAAACCAAAACCATAAAGGAGCCTCCAGGAACTCTCTGAACAGAGCCATGTATTCCTCGCGCACCCAACGTTGCACCGGGTGTCGCGCCATCGCGGCGACAACGTTCAATAGCAGTTCGCGTGATGCCGGTGCGAACAAGTCGCCGCCGGGCGGTGGCCGCCATTGACGCGGAAAGTCCGTTTGGGATCGCGAGGACAATTCGTCCAACGCGCGCTGCGTCTTACCTTCCGCCATCAGTTCATTGACGCGTGTCGCCCGCCGCTGCTTCCTTTGCGGCCCCACCGCGATCAGACACCAGGCGAACAGGCTGCCGAGGGCCAGGATCGACAAACCGATCGGTGGTGAAGCTAAACCGCCTTCGATCTGGGGCAGCAAACGCCATCCGGTCGATAATAGCCCGACGCCAAGGGTGCCGGCCAGCCACAGGGGGAGCGTCCATGCTCCCATGACTGAAACACATCGGTTTACGCCGTTTAGCAGTGCAATTTCTGGTCGACTGGTCGGCGAGATACTTGCCATCTGACCGAAGATGACGGGCACGGGCGCATCATTGGAATTGCGGCGTCGCAGCACCCAAATCGCGGTCAGTGCAACCGCATCGCCAAAGCACATGACAATTACCGCCGCTGCCCAGCCGGAAAACCCTAGCAGCACATGCAACACGCGCATAAGCAGCAGCATCCGCCAGACGGAAACCAACAACAGACTCAGCAGCCGCAGCTTGGCAGCATCCAGCCGATCAACCCAACGCTCGAAAGGGATACCGTACACCCAAGCCAGCGGAGCGGTCATCCAGAATAGTCCCAGAAACGCACCATAGGCGGCGACCAGGGAAGCAGGCCATCCGCTGGCGTTCGAGCCAGTTAACGCCGCGGGAAATGCCCCGCGCATGACGAAAACCACACAAACAACGGCAAAGAGGCAGGCCGAGGCGGCCATTGATGCCAGTATCGGCACGGCCAGCATGATCGGCCGGCGCCGCAGATCAAAACGCCGATACGAGCGGGCGATGCCGGTCGTGAAAACAAATACCAATCCAAGGACAAGTGACCACGGATTGCCAGCAACGGCGCGAATAGCCGACTCACTTCCGATCAGGTATTGAAACAGTGTGTCGACGCTCATGGGCCGTCCTACTAAAAGTGCCACCCATATTATGTTGGCATCCGTTCATTGTAGCCGCTGGCGATGGTGCAGTTTTTGAAGTGCTAGTTGATTTTACGTCCGGAACTCGACAATCGGTGTCGGGGAACGGAAAAGACACGAGAGTTTTCGGCGGATTGGAATCAAATCATGGGGGGTCGAGCCAGTGGCACACGATCCTAACTATCCGGATTGACGACGCGCTAGCCCCAATCGCAGACACGGGTGGATGCCGTCAACCGAGTGACCACCCGTCGGTCGTCATGCTGTGGCGTACTTCTTTGCCGCCATGGGCAGCGCGGCCATGATCATCGTGCTAAACTACGATGACTCTTTGTCACGATTGATACGAGACATGCCGGATGGGCTTGGTGCTTCCGCGCTCCTCGGCTCCGTATTCATCGCGGCAACCATCGAATCCACGTTTTGGTTGCTCTCAACGTCTCGCGCCCATATCGTCGAAGGCAGCTCGCCACATGCCAAAACCTTGGGCGAACAAAGCGATGAGCGGTAACGAGCGTGTTGAGAATGGTAAGCCCACTCACCGCCCCGTTCTCGGAAACGCGATCAACTTGACCCGGTACTGCCGGGCGGGGTTTGGTAGAATCTGTTTCCTCTGCCCAGCAGCGCCGGGCAGGTTAGGATCGTTCGCGAAACAAGTGTCGCGTTTTGATCAGCCGTTGGGCGTTAGCCACGGTTTTTCAGAACCGGACGCTAACGCATTCCGGCTAATGGGACCCTAATTGCCCGAACGATCCTTAGCTTGGTCGTTCTGCAAGCAAGGCATGCTCGTGACTTGGAGGAATGATGCCGGCCCAGCCAGACCCCTTCCGCGACTTTGGAATTCTTCCTCAGCAGATGTCACCGCCGGCGCATATCGTTCGCGCTCACTTTTCGCTGCTCCACGTCATCGGCC
>JAJDEH010000159.1 GCA_029259935.1 Planctomycetota bacterium | reverse complement strand
AGGGGGCAGGGCATTTGCAGGTTTGTTCGTTTGCTCAACACTCATTGTTTTTCAATTGCTTCGGGCTAATTCCATGCGTGCTTGTGTGCAGCGAGTCAGTCAGGCCAGCGTCACCGTCGATGGGCAAGTCGTCGGCGCGATCGGGCGAGGATTGCTCGTGTTGCTCGGAGTGGCGGCCGACGACGAAACCGAAGACGCCGTCCAACTGGCCGACAAGATCGTGGAGTTGCGGATTTTCAACGACGACGCGGGGAAGATGAATCGTTCGCTGATGGAGATTGTCCAAGAAGCGGAACACAACAGGGCAGGGGAGGGCAGGGCGGGACTGCTGGTTGTGAGCCAGTTCACGCTGCTGGGCGATTGCCGCAAAGGCCGCCGCCCCAGCTTCGTCGCCGCCGCCCCGCCGGGAATGGCTGAGCGGCTCTACGAAGTGTTTGTCGAGCACGCGCGCAGAAAAGGAGTGACGGTCGCGATGGGGCGGTTTCGGGCGCACATGGATGTTTCGCTGGTGAACGACGGGCCGGTGACCCTACTGGTCGATACGCGGAAGACGTTTTAGTAGCCCCAATAGATTATGCACACTCGTTAGGTGGAAACGTATCAATGTCGTTACCAACCCTTGCTGAAATCGAGGACGAAATTGATCGGGAGTTCAAATCCAATGATTTGACGCGAGTCCCGTTTCCGCAGGCCGCATGGTACTTACTCTCGTATGTGGAGGACGCACTATTAGTGCCTCTGCTTCGGGAGCGGCATCCAAGTCATCACGAGTTGTCGATGACCATCGACGAAGCGGTGAACGCGCTCAAATACTCGCTCGGCTGGTTGTGGAACTCCTCGCCGCGCTCGGGCGCATTTCGTCAAGTCCCTCCCGACGAAAACTACATGCATTCACGGTCGCTAACCGGTCTTGCCGAGCAATTCTTGACGTTTGCAACCGTCTTTCCGTATCACCACCGCGAAATTATCGAATTGAAGGTTCCGGAACTCGGACGTCTAACGGCAAGCCATCGACTTGCAGAGAACCCGCGATATGAGGCGTACGACCGCTTGACCATGAATGACCACGTGACGCAGATTCCGGAAATGTCAGAACAGATTGCGGACATGATCGCCGACGCGACAACACCCAAACGAAACTCGTTCTTCGTGGAGCTTTCACGAAACCTAATCTCGCGAGTGAACCGCGCGGTAGGTGGCGTTTATGACAAGGCGTTCTTGCTACCGGACGACTGGAGGTTTCGTACCTATTCGCTTCACGAGTTTCGGTCGGTATTTGTTACCTTGACGAGCATCGCGATGGTTTGGGCAATTGGACGTCGCTTCGCTATCGACGAGGGGTGCGGCGGCCTTGGATATCTGAATTCTGTAGCGGTTTTTGACCTCGGCAGTTTGCGGAAGAGAGTTTGCGAGTACAGTGGCGTGAATAGCGCCGAAGTCGAGGCGATACTGACGCAATTGACTTATGGGGCGGCTGGAATAACCAATCCAGACCCGGCATTGCAGCCGCTCATCCCGTTGACTCGCAGTACGCTTGCACTTGCGCCGCTTTGGTGGCTTGGTCTTTCCCCTGAACGAAATCTATGCACGTTGCTGAATCGATTACCAGGCGAGCGTGAGGCCTACCTTCGGTTGGTTGGTTCCAAGGAAATGGTGATGCGATCGAACATCACCTCGCGTATTTGCAACGTCTCTTGGGCAATAAAGCATGGTGCAATCCCAGGCTCAAGCGATCTCGACCTCGATCTAGGCATAATCGATCCTTCGGAGCGCATTGCGTTAATTCTGGAATTGAAGTGGTTCATTGATCCCGCCGAGCCGGCCGAGCTTATCCGACGAATGGAAGATTTGGACAAAGGCGTGGATCAACTCCGGGCTCGCGTCGCGTGCTTTCAAGGCTCCCAGGTAGCGCGAGAATGGCTTGGTATAGGGGCGGACTTTGAGGTTGTTCCTGTCCTTGTATCCGCCAATTGGATCGGATTTGCAAGGAATGAGAGTGACGAGATTCCGATTATTCGTGAGCGGCATTTCGCGCGACAACTCGAAACGGCATCGAATCTACGAGACTTGGCGTCGTGGCTACGTGAGAAGCGCTATCTGCCTGTTGAGGACAAGCATTTCCAGGTCGTGCCGCTTGTATCGCGTGTGGGACGTTGGTCCGTTGAATGGTACGCATTCAAGCCGTTGATTGATGGGATTTTTGTGCCCGATTGAAACACGGACCCGCATTTCGCAGAATTCGTCCGTCGCAAAACGATTTGGTGCCCGAAGAACGCGGCGGTTCCATGTGTGTGTCGCGTAGACATTCCGGCGCATTTTCCGCCTCGCGAACCCGACGAACTGCGAACCGATATGACTATGCAGCCCGCAGGACGCGCCACGTAACGCACCACGTAGAAGACCATAAGCGGCGGCCACGTTGCCCGGGGCGTCTAGCGGCCGTGGCGCGATCGCACAGAGGATTCTTCCCGCGGAATCGCGAACCCGGACGGCGCCGGATGCCGCGATAATCGCGCGTGCTTGTTCGTCGTCGACGATGATGTCGACCATTTGCGGCCTCAAAACGTGGCACGCGCCTGCACACGCTGGCTGTCAGGATCGGTCACGCCTGCCGTTATCAATGATGGCTGCGTCGCATCGCGGGCGGCAAGCAAATCGCGCTCGTGCCGTACGATGCGGAGCAGGGGAGGGGAGGGCGGCAAGCCGTTTAGCGCCAAATCCGCTGAAAAACTTCGCCGGCCGTGCGTTGGATGCGTTCGCTGCTTGATTCGGCGGTTTGTTGGGCTTCGGTCTGGAAGCCCTCCATCCAAATGGGATCGCCGAAGGCTATGGCGACGAAGAGGAATAGCTTGGCGTAGACGGAGAAGTTGCCCCAGAGGCTGCGGCCCCAGAATTTTAGGGCCGTGCCGAAGCTGCTTTTGATGCGGACGTTTTTTAGGTCGACGCTGTAGATTTCGTCGAGCACCAGGTGCGACTGGTATCCGGTGGCGAGCGCGCCGGCGTGTTAGTAGCGGATGTGCAATTGGGCGCAGCCGGTGATCAGGTAGCCGACGATGGCGACAATGCCAATGGCCGGAATGCTGTGGAACATGCCGCGGTGGACCGTGTAGTTTTTTAGAAACCACGCGAGGCCGAAGCGGATGGAGAGGTAGACGAGCGCGCCGGCGAGGACCATCGATGCGGGCGGAAGGCCCATCTGCTGGAAGCGGTCGATGAGGAGCATCGGCACGACCGCCGCGCCGAACGCGAGGCTTTCGCGAATCGGGCGGCCCGAGGCGCTGTCGAGGTCGGGCAGCATGCCGGCGACGCTGCATAGGCCTGCGCCGAGCATGGCGGTGTCGGGCGGGAGATCGAAGTACCAATAGCCGGCCGCGCCGTAGCCGAAGCCGAGCATGGTGCTGACAGAGATGTGCGTTTGGAAGCCGGCCATTGAGCAGGGATCGGGGGCTGGGGGTCGGGAACGGGGAAATGCAGGGCGGAGTTTAACGAGACGATTGGGCTGGGCGAAGGTCAGTTCGGGTTCGCCTGTCCGGCAAGGCGACTGCATTGCTATCGTTGCTGCGTCGTGGCGTTCCGCTATTGGGCATGCCGCGGGAACTCGGTAGAGTTCCTTGCTCGTTGGCGAACGCGACCGACGCCTCGGCTGCGTGCAATGAACGTGTTGCCGATTCCCCTGCCCTAACCTGCCCTCTAGCCCCCGAACCCTGCTCCCATGCAGCTTTACGATTTTGTGATGATTGGCGTGATGTGTGGCGCGGCCATCTTTGGCGCGATGAAGGGGCTTGCGTGGCAAGTTGCTTCGGTGTCGTCCGTGGTGTTGAGCTACATGGCGGCGCTGAAGTTTCGCGATTCGGTCGCACCCTATATTCAAGCAGACGCCCCGTGGAACAGTTTTGGGGCGATGCTGGCGATCTTCATTGCCACTTCGTTGGTGATTTGGATTTTGTTTCGGCTGGTCCACGACGTCATCGATCGCGTGAAGCTGAAGGAGTTCGACCGGCAGATTGGATTTCTCGTCGGCGCGGCCAAGGGCGTGCTGTATTGCGTGCTGATCACATTCTTCGTGGTGACGCTGTGGCCCGAGGCACGGGAGCGGGTTTTGCATTCGCGGTCGGGGCTGTTTATCGCGCGGTTGATCGATCGGGCGGATGCCGTGATGCCGGAGGAAGTGCAAGAGGTGCTCGGGCCGTATCTGGAACGGATCAGCAGTCGGCACGAACACGATGAG
>JAJDEH010000158.1 GCA_029259935.1 Planctomycetota bacterium | reverse complement strand
ACTCCTGGGGAATTGGGTCTGTAAGAAACCAAATTCAAACCCAAGTACGCCGCCTTGTTCAACTACCGCATCCACAACTTTCGGTTATATCTCCGCGCTACCTCGGCATTGAACTCCTCGGGGAGTCGCTTTCTGGCTTGGCAGTAGGCGCCGGTTTCTGCCGAGCAGGGGCGCTGACCGCGCGAGACGCGGTGGGCAATTAAGCGAGCGACGGCCGCACGACAGGAATGATCCTGACTCAGAACTTGCCCAAGGAAGACCCACAGCGTCACCAACGGCGAGTAAACCCGATCGAGCCAGACGACGTTCAACGCTTTCAACGCTTGCATTACCGTTCTCTCAGACAGCACATCCGTGAACGGCAGTTCGTCGTCTTGAACGAATTGCCGTCGCAGAAAACGCACTTGTTCGCAAAATCGTCCGTGGATAGAAAACGACATCGTAAGGCCTCCTTGCCTGGGATGAATCTGTGACAACTCCATCTACGCAAGAGAGGTCCTTTTCATCTATATCAATTCAGGGCAAGGCTTTACGCGAGAACTACGCACCATTCGACGGTTCGTCCTTGGTCACGAACGCAGCTCTTCGCAGGCCGTCAAAAAGCCTCACCGACGACATCAATCGAACTACACGATTCACTGGCCCGAACTGCCGTCGGTGGAAAAGACCGCTGTGAGTTGGAAGCAAGACGATCCTGCAGCGGGCGACCCAACCGACGCGAGTTTGATCGTCGGCGAAATGCGGTCGATGTCTTATTTCGCTGCCGCATCACACAACGCAGCGACACTTTGAAGAGTAATTTCTGAACAAGTTCGGTTCGACCTTGGTCAGTTAAGCGAGCGGCGAGGCGGGAGTGAAAGTCCAACATCTGGTGAATTCAATTGGATGCATCGATCGGTCGCGCCTGTTTGCGCTGATTACATTCTGTCAATGTATCCGTTGCGTGCCAAGTCGACCTGCCGCACGGGCGTCCCCTCATTCTGAATCCATCTTTGTGAACGCATAGAGATGTTGTTTCGTGCGAACGTATAACGTGTCATCGGCGATGGCCGGCGTGGCGACAATCGGTTCCCCCAAGTCATTCTCTGCCAAGGGCTTCAACCTGTTACCGACTTGCAGGACGGAGACGATTCCCTCGCGCGAACAGATATAGATTTTCCCATTCGCGTAGATGGGTGAGGACGAATAGTACCCTCTGCCGACGCGAGATTGATACTGCAGTTTTCCCGATTCCGCGTCGAGGCAGGTGACGACTCCACCGTCCTTAATCATGTAGATTCTGCCTTGGGCAGCGAGGCAGCACGTTTTATGAGGGATGGAGCGTTCGTACTTCCAGACGACCCGGTCTTTGCCGCTTTTCTCGTTGGCTTCCGGGCGAATTGCGACGATGCGAGACCGCACATTCAGATTCTGCCTCTCCAGAAAATGCTGTAGCTCCTGTTCCGTGAATGCGTTGTCCTGATCGCGATCGAACCAACTCACCATCGCCCGCGTCGGAAATCGACCATCGGGCAAGTCCTCATAGAGTGTCGTGACTTCTGTCTCGGGGATCTCGGAGACGTGAATGCGTCCGTCGGAATTTGCGTCGTATTTCGCGTAGGCTTTCCAGCGCAGGAAACTGTCCGATTTCCCGGCTTCATTCCCGGAGAGCGTGCTGGTATACAAGTAGTTCTTGCTCACCACAGGAAGGGGAATGGGATGGCCAAATCCGTCCACGGACCAGAGTTCCTTGCCTGTGAGGGGTTCGTAAGCTTTTAACAATCCACCACCCAGCACAATCAATTCGGCTCCGCTCTTCTTCTGCCAGATGACGGGGGTGCTCCAGTTGGGATTTCTAATAGGGCGTGTGGCTTTCCAGACTTCCCGGCCGGTCGATTTCTCGACGGACAGCACATACGAATCGCCGTCCATGCTGTCGTGGATGAGGTACAACAGATGCTTGTAACCGACAGGAGAGGTCGCCGTGCCGTGCATGTTTAACGGAGTGGACACAGGATGCCGCCACACTTCTTTTCCATCGTGGTCGTAGCACAGCAGCCCGAAAGAGCCGAAGTAAACGTACACACGCCGGGCGTCGACATAGGGAGTTGAGGTGGCGGGGCTGTTGTCGGGATGGTGCTTTTCGATTTCGACCTTTGGTGCTGTTTTCCTCCACAAGATGTTTCCTGTGGTCCGGTCGATGCAAAGGGTTTCAAATTGTCCGTCCTTCATGCCTGTAATAAAGATTCTGTTTTTCCAGATCACGGGTGAAGAATGTCCGGCGGGTAACGCTGTAGCCCAGTGCAGATTCTTTTTGAGATCGAACTTGACGGGCGGCCTGGCGCCGACAGCGACCCCGGTGCCGTTGGGACCCCGGAACTGATTCCACTGCGAATCGGGCGAATCCGTTGCGGCTTGCCCCAGTTCGTGCTGGTTGTCGTCCCGTACATTCGTTTGTTTCGATGGCTGAGCAAGAACTGCTTCCGTCAGGAAACCAAGTGCAACACACGTCACGACAATGCGGCAGACACCAAGTGTTCTTTTCATTCGTTGAGTCACGGTAGGGCTCCTCCGAGAAAAAGTGGATGAGTCTGAGCGCAGACGGGGCGGCAGTGCATTACAAACACCGTCATCGCTCCGAAAAGCAAGAAGTGGAATTCGTGTGGGGATTCCGCGCAACATGACATGAGTCGCACGCGAGCAGTTCGGAAACCTAATCCGGTTCGGCCTTCATTTCATGCTCCGGGCCGACTGGTTTCGATGGCAACCAGTGTGGCCAGCTTGGATCTTCAAGCCGGGCAGCAAACTCGCGGGACCAGACGAGCGTAGTCCAGTGGAACAATGTTCCGTTGGCGGCCTTTTGGAAGCTTTCGCGGGCGCCTTCCCGGTCTCCTTCGGCGAGCTTGCGGAGACCGATTGAATAGTATGCTGCCGACAGATTTCGCTGCGCCGTACCGGCTCGAGCAATCAGAAATTTGGCCGTTTCCTCTGTGAACGGGCCGGGAGGGTACCCGGATTGTCTTGCCGCTTCCTCGAGTGTCCCCAGCAGCAACAGAACGCCACTCTCCCATTGGTGGTTCGTGGGTTGATTCAAATAGTCGCTGTATACCGCTGCGGTGTCAATCTTACCGGACGCCGCTTCCAATTGGAAAAGCACACGCTTCCAGGCCACATGATCGTCATCCTGATACTTCAATCGATCGAGCTGACGCAGCGCCTTATCGAATTGGCGCTCGCGGTAACAAGTTGTCCAATAAGGACTCGAAACGAAGCCGCTGTGATCGTTGGCGATGACATCCTCCATCACGACTTCCATTTGTTTCAGTCGTTCGCGTCCTGGGAGGTCGGAGCGAAAGTCGTAGTAGTAGAGTCTCATAAAATTACCAAAGGCGTATCGCGGGAACTGATCCAGGTATTCGACGTCCTTTGCGGCTTCGTCAAGGTATGTGTCGGCCCGATCAAGGCACTCTTTTTCCGCCTTCTCGTCTCCTTTGCGCCGGTTGAGGTTTGCCATACGCCGGTTGAGATGGACCGCCGCGAGTCGGGCGTAGAGACGTGTTTGACTCAGAACAGCGTTTTCTTTGAGAAACAGGCTGACGTGATCGAGTTCTTCGAGCGCGTCGTCAATCTGGGCAACGTCTCCCGCCTGATCCAGTACCTGGAAGACTTTCGCATACGCTCGCAAGACCCATGCGAAATAGAAATCGGACCGCAGTTTGATTGCCTTGCTCATCAACTCGATGGCTTCCTCCGGGGCATGAGCTGTGAGCGCGCTGCCCTTCAACAGATACTCCTCTGCAGTGTGTGGAGACAGATCTTTGAGTTCCTGGGCTTTCTTCACGTACGCATCCCATTGCCCGTTTGCCACGTAAGCACTTGCCAGCATGGACTGCGCCGCAACATTATCCGGGCCTAGCTCGTTCGCCGCGATTTTGAGCTTCTCGAGAGCGTCCTTGGATTTCCCTTCGAAGAGATCCACCTGACATTGCAGCATCACCGTCCAGTCCTCGTCGGCACCGTCTTCTTTTGCCTTTTCGATGTAATCGAGCGCCTCCGAGAGTTTGCCGCTCATCGCGGCCGTCACGGCGTTGTTCATCGCCTGGTCGCGTCGGTGCTCTCGCTCCAGCATCGCCTGGTTGTGTCGGTGCTGTTGTTCCAAAACATACACAGAGGCCAGGGCACCCAAGCCGACGATGAGGGTCAAGCACACCATGGCCGTCAGCGCTTTGTTCTTGCGAGCCCATCGGATCGCACGCTCTGCCGGTCCGGTACGGCGGGCAGAAATCGCATGACGGTTCACGAAACACCGCAGGTCTTTCGCCATCTGCTCGGTCGTCTGGTATCGCCGGTCGGGATCTTTCTCCATCGCCTTCAGACAGATCGTTTCCAGATCCCGGGGAATTTGGGGATTGATCGACCGCGGCTTCGGTGGATCCTTGTGAATCACCTGCGACAGCACCTGGTCCCGCTGCTGCCCCGGGAACGGAGGCTCGAGCGTCAGCAACTCATAGAGTGATGCACCCAGAGAATAAATGTCAGTGCGGTGGTCCAGTGGCAGACGGCCAGCGGTAATCTGTTCCGGCGACATGTACATCGGCGAACCCATCAGTTCGCCCGTCATCGTCATTCCCGGTTGCTCCAACATGCGAGCCAGCCCGAAGTCGTTGATGCTGAGCCGCCCATCGGAGGACAACAATAGATTGGCCGGTTTGATGTCGCGGTGAATGATTCCCTGATCGTGAGCATGAGCCAGTGCATCGGCAACGTCCGCCATAATCTTGGCTAAGTTGTCGTAGTATGAGCTATCCGAACCGAGGGACGACGAACTATCAAGACTCGACGCGTCGGTACTGGTTGTTGTTTCTCCCGCCCCAGGCAACGAGTGAATCAGCGTCTCCTTGGTCCAGTTGGGGACATGTTGATCGCGAGATGTGTCCGAACCGGAGACTTCCCCCGAGGTATCCGCTTGGGCACGAAGTTGTTTGATCACTCGGTCCAGCGACGGCCCATCGATCAGTTCCATGACGTAGTAGGGAACCCGCTTTTCCTCCCCCGTCCAGTAGATGGGGACGATGTTAGTATGGTGCAGTTTGGCGGCGGCTTCCGCTTCCAATTTGAACCGCATGATGGCCTTCGTCGTCAGGCCCAGTCCCGACGAGAGGACTTTCAGCGCCACGAGGCGATTCAGGGAACACTGCCGGGCGCGGTAGACGACGCCCATTCCGCCCCGTCCCAACTCGCCAAGGATCTCGAAATCGCCGATACGTTCCGGGAGATCCGGTGGCCGATTGTCGTCTTTTTGTAAAGCAGCCGGGCCTTTTTCGAGAAAGCTCGCTTCTGAAGCGCCCTCCTTCAGCAGGGCTTGAATTCGCTCGATCTGATCGTCATCCCGGCAGACCTGCCGAAGGTAACTCCTGCGAGCGTCGTGTGATGTGAGCTTGAAAGCCGCTTCGAAAATGTCTTCTTCGCTCAAATGATCAAGATTCACGGCAAGTCTCCGCTGTGAAAATGCTGCTCGCTATTCGACAGTGCGAAAACAGGGACCGAATCAACCGACCATTTTTCTGAGATTTCAAAGATTCTTGGAGATTTCGAGTTTGAGCCAGCCTTTGGCGTAGGACCAGTCCGCGATGGCCGTCGAGGGGGCGATCCCGAGGACTTCAGCCGTCTGCGGAATCGTTAATCCGGCAAAATAGCGAAGTTTGACGACTTGGGCCTTTCGAGGACTTTGCTGCTCAAGTTTTTGCAGTGCCTCATCCAACGATAACAGGTCGTCCGACTGCCCGTCTGCGGCAAACACACTTTCATGGATCGAGATGCGATCAATTTCGCCACCGGCCTTGAGTGACTTTTTGTGTCGAGCCGATTCAATCAGAATTCGCCGCATGGCTTCCGCAGCGGCCGCGAAGAAATGGCCGCGGGAGTTCCAGTGTGACTCAACCCCGTCACCGTTCAGTCTCAAAAAGGCCTCATGGACCAGCGCAGTCGCCTGCAGCGTGTGACCTGGATTTTCGTTCGCCAGCTTCACGGCTGCCAGCTTGCGGAGTTCGTCATACACCAGCGGCAGGAGTCGTTCCGCCGCGCTGGGATCGTCGTCCTCGATATGAGAGATAATTCGCGTGACGTCGGTCATACAGCCAGGATACCTGCAGGAAGAACGGGAATCCACGGGTCGTATTTCTGCATTTGACCGCATAAGTCGCGTGAGGGCATAAAATTTGTCAGTCAACACCCGGAATTGACGTCGGTGAAATCGACCTCCTGCAATTCCCGGTTTGTCTTCGTGTTGGAAGTTGGACAAACCGACGCTACTTGCGGCTTGCAGAAGTTGATGGACGTGGCGAAGACCGCCGCAGCTGCGCTATCATGTCGGCGACAGCGTGATCCTCCTTTTGGATGTCTCGTGCTGGCCTCACGCTCGCGACCAAGGAGGGCGTGTCCTGAGCGCCCATTCGGCCGCGTCCAGCGCCAACGCCTGCGGCCAAGCCTCGGCACGCTCGGCGGACTCGGCCTCTTCGGCGTAATCGTCGTGAGTAAGCGGTCGTGTATCCATTATCGGCCTCGCTTACTTCTTGACCGCGAACTTCCCCCGTTCCGTCTTCACGAATCGGGCGTTTGCGCCCTTCGTGTTGATCTCCCTGAGCAAGGCCGAATACAACGTCCGGTCGGGCGTAGCGCCGCCGGGGCTGGTCCACAGCCCCTTCGTCGCCATCGCTTCAATCATCGCCTTGGTGCTCATCGCTTCGCCAGCGCCGGCCAGCACCTTCGCCGCGGCGTCGAGGGCGCTCAACTTGCCTTCGGTCTTCGGCTTCCTGGTCTTGGCCGGCGCCTTGGCCGACTTCTTGGCGGCGGGCTTCTTCGCAGTAGTCGACTTCGTCGTCTTTTTCGCGGGCATGGTCGTTCTCCCAGTCTTGGCGTTTCGCAGCGCCGCCCGTCGAACCTCGGCGGATCAGCGGCGTCGCGACACAACACATGAGCCATGCGGGCGGGAGAACATCAAGCGCTCGTGGCAAAAAGGGTGATTGAAACCTCGCGATTTTTCCGGGTCACAACTACACCATTTCGCCAAACTCATGGGCGACATTCCGCGAACGCCTTGCATCTCTTTGCCGATTCACAACGAGCTTCCTTCGAGCAGTAACGCGAAGTCGAACCGCCGCATCTGCGAGCATGCAAGCCAAACGACGAATTAGACGGGTGTTGCGGCTCAGCGAAAATGAGATCGACTTCCGCGGAAGTGGTGCGAACAAACGACGGTGAAGGTGAGGTGCACCCCAATGTTTGGACAGGTTTTGGGCTTGGATAAGACAAAG
>JAJDEH010000157.1 GCA_029259935.1 Planctomycetota bacterium | reverse complement strand
TCGGTGGTGGTGGCCTCCAGGGTGGCCAAGCGATCGGTGCCACCAATGCAGACGGAACCCGTGTGGAGACCGAACCTTACACGTCGCAAGACGTGATGGCCTCGGTTTGCAAGGGTCTGGGCATTTCGCTCGAAACGACCTTCACCAGCCGTAGCGGACGGCCCATGAAGATCGCTAACAGCGGCAAGGTGATCAAGGAGTTGTTCTCCTAATGTCTTCCTAGACAGCCGAACTTACGCAAGGCCGGGCGGATTGATCCGCTCGGCCTTTTTGCTGAAGCAAGGCGGACCAAATTGGATCTGGCAGACGCGTTTTCCTCTACAAAAAACTGTTTGCGGCTGAGTACTTTTTGCCGTGTCGCGCGCTCAAACTACAGAGATGAACGAGGCCTCGTCATCCGAGACCCGGTTTGATCCGGTCCGACTGGTTCAGACCCATCAGGCGGGTCTGTGGCGCTATTTGAAGGCGCTGGGATGCGATGCCGCAGAGGCCGATGATCTCGCTCAAGAAACCTTCCTTGCCATCCTGCAGAAGCCCTTTTTTGAATACAGTCAAGCGGCAACTGCGGGCTACTTACGGAAAGTTGCCTTCAATCTGTTCGTCACGATGCAGCGGCGGTCTGGTAAAGTGACCGCCGTGGAAGATATCGAGCAGTTTGACAAAAGTTGGTCGGAGTGGGCCGGAAATGATAACGGAGAGGAAATGGTTGACGCCTTGCGTGGCTGTCTTCAGTCGCTGACTGAGCGGGCACGCTGGGCGTTGCAAATGCGATTCCAAGAGAAGCGCTCGAGAATGGACATTGCTTCCGCGCTTGAGATTACCGAACATGGTGCCAAAAATCTCATGCAGCGGGCGAAGCAACAATTGAAGGCATGCATTGAAAGCAAGCTAACCTAATCTGCAACCATGACGCCAATCGACCCTAAAGAACGAATCCTTGACGCGTGCCTTGACGAGGTATTGGGAGGACAGAACCCTCCCAACCTGACCGATCGCGTCCTTCGATCTTTGGCGGAAGCATCTGTCACGGACGCTGACCGCGGTCCCAATCAAGCCGTGGTTGAGCCACCCGTTCAATTGCCGCCGACGGTGGCCAACGTGGGGCTGAAGTCCAAACGTATGCGTCGCTCGGCGACGCGTCGGCTGTGGGTGAATATAGCAGGCGTCGCGGCGATGCTGGTCGTTGGCGTCACCGTCGGTCTGATGGCGGTGCGAATGGCTGGATTTGGCGATCCCCGGATTGCCGACCATGGCCCTACCGTCGACCAACCGGGCGAAACGGAAAAGGTGGCCGACACGGTTCCGGACAGCGACGATCGAACACCGTTTGGACAACCCAAGGTAAGACAACGAGGGCCATTGCGAGTTGTGGATGACTCGGCAACGATTCCCGCGACAGGGCCATTGCCGGTACCCAAGGAAGATGTCGTGACCTTGCCGGTCTTCGATCCCGCGACTCGGCCGAAAGCTTCGGCTCCGATGCCCGATGCCGAGATGGTCGCCTTGATCAACCAATCGCTCAAGCAGCAATGGAACGAGGCCGGTGTTGCGCCCGCCCGTAAGGTATCCCGTGAAGACTGGTGTCGTCGGGCCTATCATCATCTAGTGGGCCGGGAGCCGACGGCGGCCGAATTGCAAAGCTATTTGAAAGACGCCAAGCCGGACAAAGGCGCATTGGTCGACCAACTTTTGGCCAGCCACGATTTTGTCGATTACTGGTCCAATCAGTGGGCGAACGTGTTGATTGGCCCGGTGGCTGGACGGCAACCGGAGGAATACGCCAACCGCGAGGGCTTGAAAAAGTATCTTCGTGATTCGTTGGTCGTGAATAAACCGTATGATCAACTTTCCTTTGAATTGCTGACCGCAACCGGGTCATCCGATCCTGGCAGGGAAGATTTCAACGGCGCGACCAATTTCCTATTGGCGGGGATTCGGGACGATGCCAAGCAAATTACGGGGCACACATCGCGGGTCTTCCTGGGCAGCGACACGTCCTGTGTCCAGTGCCACGACCAAATGGACGGCGAGGGTGTTCAGAGGCAGTTTTGGCAGTTGAATTCGTTCTTTCGACAAGCCGTTGCCGTGCGGGAATTAGATTCAGGTAATGCCCGGCTTGCGGACCGGAATTTTGTCGGAGAGAGTGGCGGTCTTGACGAAGCGGAGATTTTCTTCGTTCGACCGAATGGCCTAATGCGCGTGGCCTACCCCGTGCTACCGGACGGGTCGAGCGTTCCGATTAGCGGTCGTTTGCAAGACGTGAATCGCCGCGCGGCGCTGGCAAGCTGGATTGTCCGTTCCGACTTATTTTCGCGAGCCCTCGTCAACCGTGTGTGGGCGCACTTTTTCCATCAAGGTTTCATTGATAAAAGTGATCCGGTCGGCCGCGACCGGCAACCGTCGCATCCCGAATTGTTGGCGGGGCTATCGAACGAATTTGTCGCTCGCGAGTACGATTGGAAGAGCCTCACCCGCTGGATTGTATTGAGCGATGGATTCGAGCTTTCTGGTGAGATCTCGGTAGATCAGCAGTTTACCGACGCGCCGTATCTCGGCCGGCCATTGTTCAGTCACTTTTACGACGTGCTACCTCGTGCCAAATCCGCGCGGGAATCGCTGGCCGTGATCGCTCGCGCCTACGCCAATCCTGATTCGGCCGAGGGACAAGCTCTCGCCAGAAAGGGCTTTGGCGGAGTCCTGGCCCGTGCCACGTCCGACGCGTCCGTCGATCCGGGCATTTCAGCGGTGGATGAGCATTCGCAACTGCTCTCGTCGATGACTCACAACCACAAGAGCTTTTTGGACAGGATTTCCGCCAGCCAAATGTCGCAAAAGGAGAAGGTGGACCATCTTTTCCTGGCAGGCACGCTTCGAAAGCCTACGGGACGGGAACTTGAGATGAGTACGGACCTGTTTGATGTAAGTGACGACGAGCGCGAGGCGGTCGAGGCAATCTGGTGGGCGCTTGTCAGCAGTGCCGAGTACGGCGGCGACCGCTAAGCGAAATCATCATTGGGCAGCGTGCAGTAATCGGTGTCGCGCGGCGATACCCAGGGGCGTTTCCTGCCGTCTTGTACGTCGGGCCATGGACGAGGATACTGGCCAGTCGCTTGGTCGTTCCTCTTCCTTTCCTCAATCGAAACTCTACCTTTGACTTATTCTGTCGTTTCGTCCGAAGGTACGTTGCGGCCCATGCTGCGTCTGGCGATGCCAGTGCTGGTCGAACAGACGTTGATCATGTTAGTCGGAATGGTCGACACGTGGCTGGCTGGAAGATTTCTGGGCGAAGACCGGCACGTGACCGCGATTGGCCTGATGGCCTACGTCTTGTGGCTGTTGCCCAGCATGTTTGCCGCAGTGGCCATCGGCGCGACGGCCATGGTGTCGCGATTCGTGGGATCGGGCGACAGCGGGAAAGCCGCCCACGTGATGAATCAGGCCATGGTGGTGGGAGCGGTTCTTGCGTTGTTCGTGACGGTGGCCGCCTATCTGTTCGGCGACCAGTTCATCCACATGATGCAACTTCAGGCGGATTCAGCGCCCCTGGCGTCACGCTATCTAATGATCCTTATTCCCGTGATTCCAGCGATCATGCTCGAGCAGGTCGGCATTGCGGCCTTGCGTGGCGCGGGCGATACGATGAGCGGGTTCATCGCCATGGCGATCGTCAACATCGTCAACGCGCTGGTCAGTGTTTCGCTTGTCATTGGCATCTATCCATTTCCCAAGCTTGGATGGGAAGGGTTGGCAATCGGAACCGCGTCGGCCCATGCCTTGGGTGCCGCCATCGTGTTTGGGTTCTTATTGTGGGGCCGCGCCGGGATGCGTTTGCGCTGGTCGTTGCTGCGGCCCGACGGCGACTTGATTCGTCGATTGATTCGAGTCGGCCTGCCGGGTGGCGCGGATGTCTTGGCGATTCTTTTCTGCCACCTTGGCTTTTTGGCGATTATCAACCGACTAGGCACCGAGGCGGCCGCCGCCCACAGCCTAGGCGTGCGGATCGAGTCGGTGGCCTACTTGCCGGGGACGGCGTTCCAAGTTGCCGCCGCGACCATGGTCGGCCAGTTCTTGGGGGCCAAGGACCTTCGACGCGCGACGCGAGGCGTGTGGATGGCCTGTTTAGTCGGCGGCGGTGTCATGGTCGCCGCGGGGCTGTTAATGTTCTTTGGTGGCCGCGGCTTGACCTCAATCTTCTTGAGCGATAGGCAGCCAGCCACGGCCGATATGACCGTGCAGTTGCTGCGGCTGGTTTCCTTTACGATGCCGTCGTTGGCGCTGACCATGATTCTAACCGGAGCGCTTCGCGGCGCCGGCGATACGCGCTGGCCGCTGATGATTACGTTTGTCGGCTTGTTGGGCGTCAGAATTCCGCTGGCCTATGTGCTGGCTTACAATGAGTTTCATCTCCCTTTCTTTAGTCAGCCGATCACGGGGGTGTATGGAGCCTGGTGCGCGATGGTGATCGACCTGTCGTTGCGCAGTGTCTTGGTGCTGCTTCGCTTCCTGCATGGCGGCTGGAGAAAAGTTGATGTCTAAAGATGACGAGGTCCCGTCCTCGGTCGGTCAACACAGGAGCCCGGCTCATTCCCCACGCCCATATATGATCATCGTTGATCAAATACTCAAAACAGACCCGCCAAGCCGTACAGAATGAGCGCGCCGAACGCGCCCATGCTCAAAAACCCAACCAGGGGTAACGCGATCAAGTAGACCAGCACGAGCGTTGGTCGCGGGTTTCGGAGGGCCGGAGGCAGGCCCAGGACGAACCCCGCGCAGGCGGGCAAACTAGCGACAGCAAGGAGTGCTTGCCAACTCCGAGCGGACCTCCCCATCGCAATTGCCAGGCCGATGATGATGACAACGTAAACGATCGCGAGTAAGCGGCCCCGAAATTTCGTTCTCCGCTTCAGTTGGCTGGCGTCCGTGTTCATGACCTTGCCTATCGAAACCTAAGAAAAAAGCCCGCGAAGCAACGCCTCGCGGGCTACGAATTCTAAAGCATTGCAGCAGTCGGCTTAAACCAACTCTTCGATGGGCTTGCCTTGCTCGATCATGTAGGTCGGGCGACCGGCCTGATTCGTGAATTGAATTCGGCGTTCGATGCCCAGGACGTCGAAGACCGTGGCCAGTACATCTTGCGGCGTGACGGGCTTGGTCTTCGGTACGTCAACTTTCTCCGCCGATTCGCCAACGGTCTGGCCCATGTTCAATCCGCCGCCGGCCATCGCCAGAGTACTCAGCGGAGCCCAGTGATCACGGCCGGCACCACCGTTGATTTTCGGCGTGCGGCCAAATTCACCGCTGATCACGAGCAGGATCTTTTCGCTCAGACCACGCAAGGCCATATCTTCGACCAGGGCGGCGACAGCGCGGTCGACCTGCGGTCCCAGCCGGTCCATGGCTTGCTTGATGTTTCCGTGCATATCCCAGCCGCCGAACTGCAGCGTGACGAAACCGCAACCGGCTTCACACAAGCGGCGCGCTTGCAGCAGCTTTTCGCCGAGCCCCTTACCGTAACGATCGACCACCCGCGGGTCTTCGTATTTCAGGTCGAAGGCGTGCTGCGAACGGCTGAGAATAATATTGAATGCCTGTTGATCGAACGAATCCAATCCATCGATCAGTCCGCTACGATCAATGTCACGGCGAACATTGTCGATGCCTTGGAGTAACGACCGGCGACCGGCCAAACGTTCCTCGTTGACACTAAGCGCCATGTTGCGGCGTGCTTCACCGGCCGGATCGAAGGGACCAAACGCCGTTCCCAAAAACGCGGGGCCGTCAGCATAAATCCCACCGAGGCGAACGTAAGTCGGAATGCCGGTTTCGGGATGATTCGTTCCCCGAACACGCGACACGATCGAACCCATGGCGGGCCGGTTGGCAACCGCTCCGTTGTCCGAAAGCCGATTGTCGTAACCCGTCATCACATAGTGTGTGCCGCCCGCGTGACCACTGTTGGTATGCGCGAAGGATCGCACAAACGCCATCTTGTCGGCGACGGTTGCCATGCGTTCAAAGTTGCCGCCCAAGGTCACGCCCGGCACATTGGTTTTGACTTCGCCGGTGACACTACGGTATTCGGCGGGAGCCGTCATTTTGGGATCAAAGGTTTCGACGTGCGTTGGTCCGCCGCCCAGCCAAAGCCAGATCACCGACGTATCCTTGGTGGTGCGCCCCTCGCTGGCCGCTTGTGCTTTGTCCCGCAACATATCGGAGAGCGAAAGGGCTCCCAACCCAAGGGCCCCAACACGGAGGAAGTCGCGTCTGGACGTACCTTCACAATTTCCATATCCCCGGGAAGACGTCACATTGAACATAACTAGTTCCTTGAAAGGCGGGAAAAACATTGGCAGGCGTTGATGCGTTAATATATCGAGTTTGGAATCCCTGCGTCAAGGAAATATTGGGAATTCCAGAAAGCGGGCCGCCGCCATCGAATTTGGGGCGAAAATCGCCGTACTCGCGCGGCTCCGGCGTGGCGTTGACAGTCGTGTACACTCGACCGTGCCACCTAACGACGCTTGCATCTTGCCGGAGTTCAGGCTTGAGCCTTTCGCCTTAGACGGAAGGCTGTACTTCAATCCCGGCTGCCACAACGTCGGAATCAGTGAGCTTTTCCGATTGCCCGCGTTCAGCATCCTGCCCCCTCGCCAAAGTAAACGCCAACGGGCCGAAGATCATCAATGGCAGCCAAGCGGCCAGCGCGGGTGAGACGATGCCGTTGCGGCCCAGGGCGTGACACGAAATCAAGACCAGCACGAAGCCCGTCACGACCAGCAAACCTAATCCGGACGCCACGAATACATTGCGGCTGCGTCGTGTCAGGACCAGCGGCAGCCCAAGGAACAGCAGAGTGGCGTCCATCAGCGGCTGTAAAAGTCGCGAGTGAAAGATGACCTTGGCATCGGCGCCATAGTCGAGGCTTTCGTTGCGCAGCCCGCGCAACAATTCCCAAGAGGACGAGTATTGCCGCACGGCCGCGTTACTTACTAGGTGATCAAAACTCACTTCGCTCGCCACGAACAATTGGTCGGCTTCGAGCCAGTCGGTTTCCTTGGGTCCGTAAATGACTGGATAGTCGAATTCGTGGTCGGCGTCGGCGGCGAAGGCGTTGGCGTGCTTGTCGAGGTCATTGGGCGTATCGACTTGGCTTAGCAGATATCCCCCCGGCCGGCCATTTTCAGGTGGATGATAAACTGCGTTCTCGGCGATCAGTTGTCGGCCATACGTGCCATAGGCGGTGAAGCAGCGGAATGCCGGGTTGGTGACCTTGCGCTCGGCGGTGATCGAATGTCGCCCGCCTAACAAGATGTCGGTCTTGTGATCGAATTGTGGCTTCAGCGGATGCTTGGCGTCGCCCAGCCAGTCTTGCGCGTTGCGCGTAAGTTTGTCACGGACTGAAGGGATTAAGAGTTCGCGATTGGCGACGCTCAGCAGGCTGACCACGACGACGGCCGCCAGCAGCGGACGAACCAAGCGCTGACTCTTGATTCCTGCCGCCATCAGCGCCGTAAGTTCGTTGTTGCGTTGCATCCACGTCATGGCAAACATGGCGGCGACCAACGCCAACACGGGACTTGTTCTTTCGAAGAACGTTAAGACACGCGCGCCATAGTAGTCCATCAGCACCGCCAGGATGCCGCCTTCCTGCTCGCCATATTCAAGAAATTCGTCGAGATTGCCAAAGGCGTCGATGACGATGAACAGCCCCGTCAGGCTCAAGAAGCAAATGAAGAGCACCTTGGTGAAGAGCCGTAAGATGTAGCGATCGACGATGGTCATGCGGAAATCCTTTTCCTTGTATCTCGTCGCATTACGTTGACGCACCTAGCGGTCCGTCGTAGCTGATTGAGGCACGACGCTGATTGAGGCAGGCCGGTCATTCCTCGCCGACACGTCTAATTGCTCGGGCCAGCGCGGCAATCCCTTCTCGGATTTCCTCGCATGACGGGACGCCAAAACTTAGCCTCATCGTGTTCTTACGCACCGGCTCACCTTCGGTGGGAAAAGTGTATTGGCCGGGGACGTATAACATTCCTTCCGCGATCGCCAGATCGAACAGCGGGCCCTCGGGACCCGTGTCGATTTCGGCGGGCAATTCGGCCCAAACATACAGTCCTCCGGTAGGCCGAGTCCAGGTCACGCCAGGGATGGGTGCCAGAAATTCGTCCGCGGCGGCCAACATGGCGTCCCGCTTTCTACGATAACTGTCGCGAATCGTTCGTACGTGGGGCATCAGCAGTTCGAGCTGCAGCACCTTGGCCATCATGTGTTGGCTGAAATTGGGAGAGCCGAAATCGATATTTCCTTTTTGCTCGCAAACCGGTGCTATCAAATGCGGCGGCAGCACTCCCCAACCGACGCGAATGCCGGGCGAGTAGGATTTCGAAAACGTCCCCGCGACAATCACCGTATCGCCCTCTTCATCGAAAACCCGCGTGCTGGGAATGTCGTCGGATTCATAGCGTAGAGCCCGATAGGCGGCGTCGGCGATTACGTGAATCTTGGTTCGGTCCGACCACCGCTTGGCGATTTCGACAATGGCCGCGCGTCGCTCGAGCGGCAGCGACGTCCCGCGAGGATTGTCAAAGTAGGGCACGAGATAGATGGCCTTGACCAGTGGCAGTTCGCCCGCGCGATCCAGGTGGCTTAGCGTTTCGTCAAGCGACTCGGGGATGATGCCGTCCTGGTCGGCGGCGACTCCCACGCTGCGCGCGCCGACATTCTTTAACGTGCCGAGGAATACCAAATAGGTCGGCGCGGCACACACCACGATATCGCCCGGGTCGAGCAGACTCTCGCAAACCAGGTGCAAAAGCTGATTGCTGCCCGCCGTGACCACCACTTGATTGATGCTAAGGCGATCGTCGGAGACGCCATCTTGCTCGATGATGTGGGACAGCAGAGCTTCCCGAAGCGGCGGGAAACCGGGCGTCGTTCCATATTGCAGGGCGGCGAAGCCGTCTTCCGAGAACAACGCGTCGATGGCTTGGCGAGTCGGTTCGACGGGAAGGGTCTGCTGATCAACAAAACCAGCCGCTAGGGAAATCAAATCCGGGCTGGCCAAAGCACGGGACATCAATTCGCTGATTGGTTGTCCCGAGGCCCATTGGGCGCGCTGGCTGAACTTGATTTCCGAACTCATGGACGTTCCGCTGGTGTGCAACATGTTTTTTCCGCGGCAATTGGGTACGATAGGGCAGTTTGTTAAAGCCGGTCAAGATGGAAGTTATCGCTAAATGGGGCTCCAGGCGAGGCCCGCAGGCCAATCTTCGCGAAACGCTCCGAGGACACGGCGAAATCCGATTTGGCTCGCGCAATGATCGAAGTTTCTAATGAATGACTCGATTCGGCTGAGACGGTCTACTCGCTGGTTCCGCCACGCGCGATCATCGTGGCTAAAGTGTTCGTCGACGGGAGTCAATTTACTGTTTCCCCCACATTGTTCGCATTGTGGACAAGGGATGCCCGAGAATCGTCAGAATACCGTCTTGCTTTGCGCGGAATGCCGCAGCGCGGTGGCGGTTTCGCCGGGGCCGCTCTGTGGCCGTTGTTCGATGCCCGTTCCCGCCACTTGGAACGACCCGGCTCGCTGTCCGCGGTGCCAAGGTCGTAAAATCCACTACGAATCGACCCTCACTCTGGGGCTCTACCAAGGTGTCTTGCGAGATATCGTGCTGCGAATGAAAAAAACAGCCAGCGAACCACTCAGTCGAGCCATGGGTGAAGTCTTGGCCACAAAGGTCCGACAACAATCATTGGAGGCCGATCTCATTATCTGCGTTCCCATGCATTGGTCCAGGCGATTGCTGCGCGGGGCGAACCCATCCGAGCTGCTTTCGGCCACGGTTTCGGGTTCTTTGCGGATTTCCACCCGAGAACGGCTTCTGACCTGTCGTCGTAACACGAAGAAGCAAGGGACGTTAAGTGCTCGCGATCGGTTGGCGAACGTGCGGGGGGCCTATGGGTTATCCGCGGGG
>JAJDEH010000156.1 GCA_029259935.1 Planctomycetota bacterium | reverse complement strand
GGTGGTGCGCCTACGGCAACCACCGGCTAATGGCTGTGAGCCCTATCGGGCTCAAGTCCATCCCGAAGGGATTTCAGCAATTAGCCGGTGGTCAGCGCAGCGCCACCACCGGTCACCAATGAAATGGACACAACAGCATCCCAACAGGATGCCAGCCCGATGCTCAAAATGACGAATGACGAAGGATGGAAGACCGAATGGACTCTCGGCGACGGAAGCATCTCCGCCATTGGGCATTCGGAATTCATTGGCATTTGGAGTTCGTCGTTCAACCAGCTGCCGGGCGTTATCGCCGCTTGTTGCAATCCCGATTCGACGCCGCCACCCACCGACACCGCTCGCAAGTCGAGACCGTCATGGCATGATCAAACGCCGTCAAGGATCTCACGTGAAAGGACGCGGCGACCGGAGCCAATGCCGAAACGAGATCTACGAATGATGGCTCTCACCCACAACGCCATGATTCTCAGGCACAACGGCCTTGTTCTTCGGAGCCGACCTGACTCCTGGTATTTCCCCCAAACCTTCCGAGAAGCCTATCTGATGGGCGGCACTTTCTGTAGCACTTTCTGTTCTTGATAGTCTACAATTATCTGGATTCCTGCAAGGCCGTGGCGGTGAGCGACTTTCTAGGTGACTCCGATTTTGGTCACCCTTGACGGGAACAAGGCGTTTTGAATTCGCATACGGCAAGATCGGGTTCACTTCGGCCCGATCACGGTGTATGTCGTGAGTGATTCGACAAGATGTTCGCGAAAACGAAGCTTTTTGGGTTTTGTCGCTGCCCTCAAAGTGCGTCGGCCGACGAAGCCGACGCAATTTTAGAAGTTCCGCGTCCGCTATCGAAGTGGCTACCAGCGTCCAGTCAACTCATTCGGTTTCGAGCAGTGAATCCATGCCCTGCATCATGCAACTCCATCCACTTGCAGCTTGCGATTCATAGTCCGCCCACTTCGCGTCCATTTCATGAATAATCGTGACAACGCATCCCTCGCCGTCTCGTTGAATAGTCACGACGACTTTGGAATGGTCCGATTCTTCGGACTCATCAGACATCCACGTAAAAACGAGTTTGTGAGGTGGTTCAAGCTCCAGATACGTGCCCCAATTTCGAGACTCAACACCGTCTCGAATGTCCGTGAATAAGAACTTGCCGCCGATGGCTGGGTCGATTTCGACTTTTCGGACGTCGCCGGAGATCCCCATGTTCTTCAAAGCAGTCGTTAACCAAACTCGCACTTTGTCGGGACTAAGCCATGCATCGTAGACGCGTTCAGCGGATGCCGCGAATCGGTGAGAGACCGTTACCTCGATTGTGTTGGCCATGATTACTTTGCCTTGTCTTCTTGCAGCAACATGCCGTCAATTGCGGCGAGACTCGTTTCCCAAAACGTCTTTTGCTTCGCTATCCAATGCTGCACTTGGCCAAGTGGTTTCGGGTTAAATCGCAACACATGCTCCCGGCCGATTTTGCGTCGTTGGACTAGCTCCGCTCGTTCGAGCAGTTTGATGTGCTTGGAGATGGCGTTAAGCGATACGTCGAACGGGGCGGCCAACTCTGTGACCCGTGCCTCGCCTTGAGCAAGACGCCTGAGAATCGCACGCCGCTTAGGGTCGGCGAGTGCAACTAGTGTGTCATGCATCTGCTCGTCGGATTGCACTCGTGCCATTATTCAGATTGTTCTCGCGGTAGCGGATTGCCCTGCAGAAATGCTGGCAGACTTTCGTGGACAAAATAATCCCATCCCCCTCGGCAAGCTTCTCGGGTGAATGCCGGTTCGTCCTGAGGAAAGCTCTCACGAAAAACGTGAGTGAACAACAGTTTCGTACCGTCGGAAGTCTCCGACAATTCCCACACAACCGTTGAGTCGCCCGGATACCCTTCGTAAAGCCAGCTATAAGCGATTCGTTTCTGCGGAACCACCTCAGTCACTTTCCACAGGTGCATGAAGTCTCGACTGTCGCATACCACATTGAACTGCGTTTCAAAACCTACTTCAGCTTTGAAGTCTTCCATCGCTTCAAAAAACCACTGACGCATTTGGTCCGGGTCAGTAATGGCCTTCCAGACAACAGCAGCAGGATTGTTGAATGTCTGTTCTAAAACATGCGGGGCTTCGCTCATGTGAATTGCCTTTCGTTGGGATGATTCAACTTTCATTCAACCATATGGTTGAGTATATATAACGTAGGAACTTGCGTCAAGCCTTCAGTTCACCGTGACTTCGGTGGTCCCACCGATGCCCAAAACTTCAATTCGCCAACCTGCGTCGGCGTGAAACTCCGATGCAGGTTGTGCACAGAAATCGCGTGCTCAGACAGGCCACGCCTGGGCATGTTGACATGCAGTTTGGGTCCCAAATAACGACCGTATTCGCGAACCGGTAACGGGCTTTGCCGTGAGTGTTCCAGGGTCGTGTGGAACACAATTTTTGGAAGTGTGAGGGAGTGTCTCCAAGGCAATGCGATACCCTATCCAGGGACAAACTCAGTGTCGCGATTACGGACCAACTTGGTGTCGCGTGACACTGTGCTCCCTGCGTTCCCCCAGCCACGCTCACCGTACTCTTGGGTACGGGGTTTGATTTACGCCCGACCGTAGGAAAGAAAACCTGCAGGGTTGCATCGAATTGTGTAAAATGAAAAAAGTCGCAGGTGATGCTTGGGCATCCCTGTTGCTACGGCTGAAAATTGCTTTCGCTTTGGTTGTGTTCAGCTTGGTATTTTTTTCCGGCGGACAGGGGCCAGGGGCGCGGACCGGGGCACTCGGTTCCAAACTTGCTTGGCGAGTTTTGCGCTGGGCTTGTGCGCCTCACCGGACTAAACCGCCGGCAGTTTTGCAAACGTTTTGGCAGGCGACCGGTCTCGCCGTGATGGCCGGGGCGTCGCGTTAACTCCTTAATGAGTCTTTCCTTGGGGCAGAAGCATGAAGAGACAAAACACCACAATCGGGCACTCCGCGTATGTTACACGCGACGAAGTGCCCCGCTTTGAAGGCAGAGGGCGAAAGGGAATATCGAATGTCGAACACGGACTTGGGCAGCCGAGACGGCCGCACCACAACCGGGCATCCCGGCGAGGCGGACCAGACCTCGCTTCGATAGACGGTCCAAGTGCTACGCCGCGGGAGTGCCCGCGCGCCCCCGATCGAAATTCCGTCTACAATAGACGATCATCCCCACCCACCCCGCAAAAGCTCCCGCCCATGAAAATTCGATCTCTCAAGCTGCACCCGGTCGCCGTCGAGCGGCAATATGGCACCGTCATCGCTCAAGAGGGCGGCAAGGCGAAACGAACGGTCAAGAAATCGTTTTTTCTTTTTCTGGAAGTTACGACCGATACGGGCCTCGTCGGTTGGGGAGAGATCTCGGATATCGAGCCGGATGATTTGCCCAAGGACACGCGTGAATACGCCGAGTTGCTGGCGGCGTTCACGGTAGGCCGCAACCCGTTTCAGGTCGACAATCTGCATCACGAATTTCGTGAGCATTTTGATGTCGAGGACAGTGCGCTGGCCCGCTACGCCGAGTGTGCGTTGGACATGGCGATGTACGACATTCAAGGCCAGTCCACGGGGCGTCCGGTTTACGATCTGTTTGGCGGCCAGGTTCGCGACAAAGTAGTGGTTTCCTGGGTGGCCTACATTCGGGAAGAACTGGATTTGATCCGCGACGAAATTCGCGAAAAATGCAAGCAAGGGTTTCGTGCTTTCAAGTTGAAAGTTGGCGTGGACATTGATCTGGATGAACAACGCGTGGCCATCGCTCGCAAGGTTGCCACCGAGGTCGCCGGCAAGGACGTCAGCATCAAGGTCGACGCCAACGCCGGTTGGTCGGTCGAGCAAGCGCCCGCCAACATCAAGCGTTTAAACAAATACAATCTGGCGGGCGTGGAGACTCCGGTTCCCCGCGAAGATCCGGCCGATATCGCCGCCGTCCGCCGGCAGGTCGACGTTCCGATTCTGGAACATGTTTCGGATCTGGCTTACGGCCTGGCACTGGTCAAGGCGGAAGCCGTCGATGTGTTCAATGTGGCGACGACCGGTGCGGGTGGAATTTGGCCCGCACGAAAAATCATCGCGTTGGCGGAAGCCGCCGACATCGGCGTGTTGCTAGGCAGTACGGTTGAAATGGGACCCGGCACGCTGGCCCAATTGCATTTGGCCGCCACCGTGCGCAATTTGACGCTGCCTAGCGACTTGATCGGCCCCGGCATGTACCAACACGACGTGCTCGCCAAGCCGCTGACTTACGATCGAGGAACGCTGCATGTTCCTACCGGCGCGGGGCTAGGCGGCGAGGTCGATCGCAAGAAGCTTCGCTCGCTGGCATTTTAGTCGTTGTTCGCTCCGCGAACAGAACGAATGCGCAGTACTCGAAAAAACGACTTGATCGCGGAGCGATCAACGACTTAAATTCTGCGGCTCATCGTCCGAACAAGCGGAACGAACTTTCCCGGCCACAAGTTCAATATCTTCCTCGCTTAAGGATGGACCGATCGGCAAGCTAAGCACGATTCGCGCAGCTGCCTCGGCCCGTGGGAGTGGTTGGTTGGCGAAACCCACATAGGCCGGCAATTGATGAACCGGCGTGGGGTAATAAACGGCCGTGGCAATTCCGGCGTCGGCGAGTTCGCGTTGCACTTGATCACGCCGATCGCCACCGACGCGAATCGTGTACTGGTGGAATACGTGGGCCGAGTCGCTTGCCGGCGTGACGATGTTCGCGGCATCCTCAAATAGACGGGTATAATGCTCGGCCGCAGCTTGCCGCCGTAAATTCCATTGCTCGACGTGGGGCAACTTAACGCGCAGCAGGGCCGCTTGAATTTCGTCGAGTCGCGAATTGTAGCCCAACAACTCATTGGCGTATTTGCGACGGGAACCATGGGTCCGCAACATGCGTGCGGTGCCGGCCACCTGGTCGTCGTCGGTCACCATGGCCCCACCGTCGCCAAAGGCCCCCAGATTTTTGGAAGGGAAGAACGAGAACGCGCCCGCGTCTCCCAAGGTGCCGAGCTTTTGCTTGCGAAACGCGCCGCCGAACGCCTGCGCCACATCCTCCACGATTCGCAGCTCGTGCCTCTTGGCAATATCGCCGATAGTGTCCATCTCGGCCGCCAAGCCAAACAGGTGCACGGGCACAATTGCTCTTGTATGGCGCGTGATCGCCGGTTCGATGAGTTGGGGGTCGATGTTGAAGGTGTTCGGGTCGATGTCGACGAAAACGGGTCGAGCGCCAAGATTACAAATTGCTTCCGCCGTGGCGACAAACGTAAACGGCGTCGTAATCACTTCGTCGCCGGGACCGATATCCAAGGCCCGCAGTGAAATCATCAACGCATCGGTTCCCGAGCCGACTCCAACGGCGTGTTTAGCACCCAAGAAGCTCGCCAATTCCTGCTCGAACGCTTCCACCTCCGGCCCCAGGATGAAGCGGCCCATGCGCAAAACACGGGCAACGGCTTCTAGCAGATCATCGCCGAGCTGTTCAATCTCTGGTCCCAAGTCGAGCAGCGGAATCTTCTTTTGGCCGGTTGTCATTCCACGCGCTCCACCCGATCGGCCGACAGCATCTGGTAGACCTGACCAGTCTTGGAGCAAACGGCGCGTTGGTCTTGAAACTCCAGCGCCACACCGCGCTCGCCAACCCAGCCGATCCGTTTAGCGGGAACTCCGGCCATCAATGCAAAGTCGGGAACATCGCGCGTCACCACCGCGCCGGCGGCGATAAAGCACCAGCGGCCCAGCGTGATGCCGCAAACGACCGTGGCATTCGCGCCGATCGTGGCCCCGTGACGAACGGTTGTTGGCAGATAGTCATCCTCTGAATCAACCGGATAAGCCGCCCGCGGTGTCCGCACGTTGGTAAAGACCATGCTGGGGCCGCAAAACACAAAGTCTTCCAGTGTCACGCCTTGGTAAATCGATACATTGTTTTGAATTTTGACATGATTGCCGACTGTCACGTCGTCGGCCAGAAACACATTTTGACCCAAGGAACAATGCTCGCCCACCGTCGCCAGCGGCATGACATGGCAGAAATGCCAGATCTTGGTTCCCGCTCCAATTCGCGCTCCCTGGTCGACACGGGCCGTCTCGTGAACAAAATAATCCATGCGATCTAGCTTCGAACGCCGCCGGGTTGCAGAAACGGATGAGCCGAACCGTTATGAGGGTCTTCTCGGCTGTTGCGAATATTGTAGACCAAGTCGATGGACGGCCGGGCGTCTTGGATGCCAAACCCGCGACCATCCAGGATATCACGATAGACTTCGGTGTGTAGATCCGAAAACCCTTCGGATAAATCCACCTCTTCATCGTCCATCTTGATCGAACGGTAAGCATGTTGGCCCTTGGACCGAGCTTCGGCTGGCAAATCCCGCTCGTCAACCGACAAGAACCAGGATACCTGGGCCCATTCCAGGTCCAAGGTTCCGGACATCTTCGATTGGGTCGAGCAGTGGACCACGCTGCGCTGCATCGATCCAAAGATCCACAGCAGAAGGTCGAAGAAGTGAATACCTATGTTCATGGCCAGCCCCCCCGATTTTTCCTCGGAACCCTTCCACGACGTATGGTACCAGGGCCCGCGACGGGTGACGTAGGTCAAACAAATTCGCCGTTGCTGGCGGTTGCTTTCGGCCAACATGGATTCCCGCAGCGCTTTAACGCCGGGATGCGATCGCAGTTGCAGCACGGTAAAGACGCGACGATCTTGCTCTTGTTCCAAATCCGTCAGTTGATCCAAGTTCCAGGGGTTAATGACCAGCGGTTTTTCGCAAATCGCGTGCGCCCGCAGGCGCAAAGCGAGGCGGACATGCGCGTCGTGCAGGTAGTTCGGCGAGCAAATGCTCACGTAGTCGGCCGGTGCGTCGCTGTCGGATCGACGCCTCTTTTCCAGGTAGCGGTCAAACCGCTCGATCTCGGTAAAGAACTTCGCCTCTGGAAAATAGCGGTCCAAGACTCCCACGGAGTCGTGAGGATCGACGGCCGCGATCAGATTACCACCGACTTCGCGGACGGCGTTCAAATGTCGAGACGCGACGAAACCAGCCGCTCCGATCAGTGCGTATTGGGGAGAGTCAGGCATGAATCACAAGTAAGGGGGCGTGGATCCTAGCCGCAAAGGTGATGTTTTTAGATGAGATCATCCGTGGCTGGCAAATCAAGGGAAGAAACTGTTAAGCAACTAAATTCAACCGCGGCCCGCTGCTCTTGGTACTGCAACAGGTTTCACCGAACAAGTAACCTAGAGATTATCATAAATCCCCTCACCGTACCTGGAGCCGGTTCCTTATCCAAGGAGCCGGGCAACTGAATTTTCAGCGGATCGTCCAAGTTGGATAAAATGGCGCGTTCGAAGCATAAAAAGGCGAAAACTGGCGCGATCCCCCTGGCCGTCAGCGTGGTGGTGGTGGTTTTCTGCGGAATTCTGGCCTACTCCAACACGCTCAAAGCCCCCTATTTATTCGACGATTACAAAAACGTCAAAAACAACAAATCGATCCGCTCGCTGTGGCCGCTTTCCGGACCGCTACGAGGCAATCGGCCGATTGCGAAGCTTTCGTTCGCCGTCAATTACGCGATTCACGGCAGAGACGTGCGAGGTTATCACGCCACCAACTTAGGCATTCATATTGTGTCGGCCCTGTTGTTGCTGGGAATCGTTCGGCGCACCCTGCGGTCGGAATCGTTAACGGCCCGCTACGGACCCATTGCCGATCGAATGGCGCTGGCGGTGGCCGTCCTATGGTTGCTGCATCCCTTGCAAACGCAGAGTGTGACGTACATCGTCCAACGGATGGAATCCATGATGTCGATGTTCTATCTGGCCATGTTGTATTTCCTGATCCGTTCGAACTCGCGCTCGCGGGCCTGGCCGTGGTTCCTCGCGGCCTTGATTTGGTTCATCGCGGTCTTGATTTGTTTCTTTCTGGGGCTGTTGACGAAGGAAATTATCATCACCGCTCCCGTGGTGCTGCTGTGGTACGACCGGGTCTTTCTGGCAAAGTCGTGGAAGGAATTGCTCCGCCGTCGCGGGCTGCTTTACGCCGGACTGATTGCCCCCATGATTCTGGCCATCGTTTGGGTTTCCGGGCGGCTGCTTTCGAAGAACAATACGCTGGGATTTGGAATGGCGCAACTGAGTTGGTGGGAATATTTGCAGACGCAGCCGATCGTCATTTTGCATTACTTGCGGCTGGCGATCTGGCCGGATTCGTTGTGCTTCGACTATCAATGGAAGCCCGCGACCAATACTTTTCAAATCGTCGCTTCGGCGTCGGTGTTGCTGGCGTTGATCGGCCTTTGCGTGTGGGCGATTTTCAAAAGGCCGGCTCTTGGATTCCTGCTGGGGTCGTTCTTCGTGATCCTGTCACCCACCTCCAGCTTTGTACCCATCGATGACTTGGCCGTCGAACATCGGATGTATCTCGCGCTGGCGCCGTTCGTGATTCTCGCGGTTGTCGGCGGCTACGAACTGGCCCGTCGTTTTTGCGAGTCGTTAAGGCTGAAACATTCGACGCGACGGTTGGCCGTGGGGACGTTCGCTTGCGCGGTGGCGATCGCGCTGGGCGTCACGACGTATGCTCGCAACCAAGTTTATTCCAGCCGCGTCACGTTGTGGAAAGACGTGCTGGAAAAAGCGCCTCTCAATCGGCGAGGTTGGCATAATCTGGGGATCGCGCTGATCGACAAAAAAGAGTGGAGCGAAGCCGAGAAGTGCATGCGCCGGGCCTTGGAACTGAAAAAGAAGAACTATCCCGAAGCGCACCGAAACATGGGCCGGTTGTTGGTCGAGCAAGGCCGTGTCGACGAGGCGATCGAGCATTATCTGAAGGTCGTGCAAATGGCTCCGAAAGATGTCGAGGTCCGTCTGCGGGTGGGCGACCTGTTGCTAAGCCAAAAGAAAATCAAGCCGGCGATTGCCCACTTTCGAGCGGCCACGGTCGCCGAACCGAAGCGGGCGGACTTGCACTACCATTATGGTGTCGGTGTAGCGATGTTGGATCCCGCCAAAGCCGTGACGCATTTTCAACGGGCGCTGGCCCTCGACGCGCGCGACGTCAAATCGCATATCGGCCTGGCCCAGTGCTTTGAAGAATTGGGGGACGCGGCCCAAGCGAAGCAGTGCTACGAGCAAGCTTTAGCGGTTGACCCGCGATCCGTCGAAGCACTGGAGGGTCTAAGGGCGCTCAACGCCAAGCAAGCCAGCTCCAACGAAGTTTAATGCTGCTCATTTTGGTGCAGCTTTTCGTGTTCTTCATCGTCTTCAGGGCGGTTGTCGTATCCCTTGTCGCTGGTCAGTTCCACGTGATCCAGAAACTTGACATTGGCACACTCGTCGATCTCGTCCATGTGACAGGCGGCATGGTCAGGGATGAAGAACCGCGCCGGACCGCCGGCCTTCAAATCCAACGGTTTGCCATTCAAACGATAAATGAGAATTCCACGGTCGAGAACCGGTTCGAGCGGAATACTGGCATGAAAATTATCGGTTGATGCGTGCAGCCCCAGATACCGTGCCGACTCTTTCGGCTTGACCAAAGCCAGCAACCCTTGCAGTTTGACGGCGTCGCCCTTGCGGGCCGGATTGAGCTGACTGACATCTTCAATTTGGTAAGTTGCGTCGATGGCCGCCAGATCGTCGAACGTTAACTCAACGGGCTGCTCTACTTCGCCATCGATCTTGAAAAGAACTTGCTCGCTCATCTTATGCGTTCTGTTGTGTGTTGCGTGAAACTCTAGTTTATTCAGGTCGTGGCGGGTTCGCCCAGTGGCCGGTTGGGTCGCCTCCGCTGACGATCACACCTTTCTTGTTCCAGTCGAGATCGGCTCGCACATCCGAGGTGCAATAGCGGAGTGTCAATCCGCAACGTCGCCGATCGGAGTCATTGGCTTCGCTGCCGTGCAGCAGCAAGTCGCTATGCACGGACATCCGGCCCGCCTTCAGTTCCACGTCGAACGGCTCGCCAAATCGTTCCACATCTTTTACCTCTTGGTCCAGTACGTTTCCGTCTTCGCCCTGACTGGCCTTGAATGGCAAGTGGCCTTCGAGGTGCGAGCCTCGCAAAAATCGCATGCAGGCGTTCTCCCGATCGGCGTCGTCAATGGCCAGCCATACCGTAACGGTTTTCGACGGAGAAAGCGGCCAATAACTGGCGTCCTGATGCCAGGCCACGTTCTTGCCGTCATGCGGCATTTTGCAGAAGTAATGCGAACCCCAGCCGATGACATTTTCTCCCAGCAGGTCCTTCACGACCGCGACGATCGGCGGATGCGTCAGTAAATCGTAGACGCGCGGATACTTCAAATGAGCCGTGCTAATCGAATAACTGTCGCCGCCCGCGGCAATGACTTGCCGTAGAAGGTCATCGAAATAGTCGCGATGGCCAGCAATTTCTTCACTGGAGAAGATCGCAAATCCACTGACATAACCATCGTGATTAAACGCCGCGACTTGTTGCGGCGTTAACACCGATGGCGAATCGTTTTCCGTGGGACGAAATCGCAAATCGCGATCCAGCGACATGACTTGCAGGGTCTCGGGGATGATTTTGAAGTCGGTTGGCTGATTCATTTTCGTGTGGGCACCAAGGGGCGGTTTCAGTCGCGAATTGGCACTGGTTTCCGGGAGTGGCTTGCGCTGTCGATCGCGACATAGGTCACGATCGCCTCCGTGACTTTCGTGGGATCGGTGTCGTGATACGTTTCCACGGTGACGTGCATTGTAATGGAAGTCGTGCCCATTTTGACCAAGCGCGTGTAGAAGCTGACCGTATCGCCCACGAAAACAGGCATGTGGAATTCGACCTTGTCCATGGCCACGGTCACGATCGGTTTTTCCTGCCAGCCGGCGCGACAGATTTCGTACCTCGCCCCGACCGCGCCCGCTTGGTCGATGTGGCTCAGAATCACACCGCCGAAGATGGTCCCGTGCGGATTGGTGTCGCGCGGCATCATCACCGCTTTGAGTGCCAGGAATCGCTCGTCATTGGATTGGGTCATGATGCGCTCGCCGCAGTTGCGTTTCCGCGTGGGGACGTCCGTATTCTACTGGAGATGTTCGCCCCACCACCGCAGGATCTGCTTCAGTCGATGGATTCGCAGATCGGGCGGTCCCTGGCGGCTCATCCCATGACTGGTCGATGACGGGTAACGCACCATGCGGCACGGGACGCCCAGCAGTTTCAAGGCCGCGAAGACCTGCTCGCCTTGCTCGATGTTGCAACGCAAGTCGCCTTCGCTGTGAATGACCAGGGTAGGTGTCTTGGCGTTCCCCAAATAGGCCATTGGGCTTTGTTCCCACCGGGGCCGCGGATTGTCCCAGGCATTGCCTGGAAAATACTTGTCGGGTTCGAGCGGAAAGTCGCTACTGCCGGACATGCTGACCAAGTTGCTGACGCAGCGGTCGGTGATTGCGGCGGCGAACTCGCGAGTGTGCCCAATGGCCCAATTGGTCATGTAGCCGCCGTAACTGCCGCCCATCACTCCGATTCGATTCGCATCCACGTGCGGCTGATTCTGAATAAACTTGGTAACCGCTTGCACGTCGATCCAGTCTTTGCCGCCCCACGCGCCACGAATCGCCGCGCAGTGATCGCGGCCGTAGCCCTTGCTTCCGCGCGGATTGCTGTAGAAGACCGAGTAACCGGCCGCCGCCAGCACCTGAAACTCGTGAAAGAACGTGCAACCGTATTGGGCGTGCGGGCCGCCATGGATTTCCAAAACCGCCGGCGTCTTGCGATTGGATTTTCCCGGCGGTTGCAGCGACCAAACTTGAACCTTATGGCCGTCAGCCGCTTTCACCCAATGCGATTTCGGCTTGGCAAAATCAAACTCTTTGTGAATCGCCTTGTTTAGCGCGCTAATTCGATTTGTCTTGCCTTCGCCGCGGCGCAGATCCACGACGGCAACTTCGGCCAACGTCGTGGGATCGCCAACGGTCACCGCCATTTGCTTGCCATCTTGCGATAGATTTCCAAAGTCGTGCGCGCACGCCCCGCCCGTGTGAAACGTCAACGCGCCGCCACGCACTGCGACCGATGCGATGTGAACTTCCCCATGATGGCCAAACTGTGCGAAGATGCGTTTGCTGTCCGGACTGAATTCAAGTACGGGCGCGAACGTAGCCTCGGACGTATCGCCAATCGCCGTGGCCAGCAAGCAATAGTCTTCCTTGCCGGTCAAACTGCGGGCACTGCTACCATTCCGGTCGCAAATCCACAGTTCCAGATTTTCCGTGCTATAGATTCCGTCGGTCCCACCTTCACGGCCGGCGTAAGCGATCCAACGTCCGTCCGGCGACCAGCGCAGGCACGCTTTCGGTCCGTCGGGCAGGTCACTAAGCGGGTTGAGCTTTCCGCTGGCCACGTCGATGCGAACGAGTTCCGTCTTCCATGCCCGAATGAGCGCCTTCTTGTCCCGATTGGTGGCAATGACAATTTCTTTGGCGTCCGGCGACCAATCGAACTCGAACTCGCCCAGCGTGTCCTTGGCGTACAGCTTGCGATGCTCGCCCGTTTCAGCATCTAGCACATAGAGCTGAAAACGCTGCAGCCCGAAGTATCCGTCGCCATCGAGCCGATACCACCAATCGTCAATTACCCGGGCCGGCGTACTGAGGCCCTTCTCTTCGCGTTCCTTCTTGGCGGCTTCGGTCCACTGTGGATCTTGCTCGCGAAAAGCGACCGCGATTTGACGGCCGTCGGGCGACCAACGGAACTCACCGACCGTACCTTCGGGAAATTGGCTAAGCGGCCGCGCCTCGCCCCCGTCGGGATTGATTGTGTAAATTTGCGGATTGTGTTTTTCACGAGCGGATAGGAAAGCGATCCGCGAACCGTCGGGCGACCAGCGCGGCGAACTGTCTTTGTTCCCGCTCGTGAAGGGCCGAGGTGCCTCGCGACCGTCCGCATCCACGATCCATAAATTCGTTTCGTAGTTGTTCTTCGAGCCAACCGTCTTGACCGCGAACACCACTTGTTTGCCCGTTGGTGAAATACGTGGGCTCGAAATGAGCGCGTATCGTTTCATGTCAGCCGGTGCGATCGGCTTACGTTTTTTTGCTGTTTTGGATGCCATGGCGCGCAGTTGGATGAGGTGTATTTGTAATTCGATGGTCTAGCGAGACCGAGTCCAGCGGGTCCCACGAGCCGCGAGGTTCAACTCACGTCAATAGAGAAGGTAGCGGGGAATCTCACGCTCCGCCATAACCCCAACACTCACCACCTTCCAATAGCTCGATTTCCAAGACGCCGCCGCCAGATCGAGCGGTGTGGTCTCCCCTGTTTATGAAAGCTAGACTGAATGCGGGCGAATGCTCCGAGAGACATCCATTCAGGTCAGCCAAATTCGACGATATGACTCAACTAGCTTGGCTTACGGATATCCATCTGAATTTCGTCGATCCGGAAGAATTCTCGGCCTTGGGCGAGCGTGTCCAACAATGCGGGGCGGACGCCATGTTGATCGGCGGCGATATCGCCGAAGCCGACTCCTTTTCCGAGGCAATTCGTCAGTTGGCCGCCGCCACTCAGTTGCCGATCTTCTTTGTACTCGGCAATCACGACTTTTATCGGGGCTCGATCACCACCGTCCGCGAAGAAGCCGAGTTGCTGAGCTACGAATCGCCGCTCGTCGCGTGGCTGCCCGCCGCGGGGGTCGTCCAACTCAGCGAATCGGCAACTCTGGTTGGCCACGGCGGATGGGGCGACGGCCGGATTGGCGACTTTCTTCAGTCGGATGTCGTTTTGAATGACTATCTGCTTATCGAGGAACTTGCCGAACTGAGTCTGGTCGACGGCCCAATGCCTGAATTGACGCCCGATCTGCTGGCACGACTGAATGCGTTGGGAGACGAGGCCGCCGAACATTTTCGCCAAATTCTTCCCACGGCCTTGGAGACGAGCAACCGAGTTTTGGTTCTCACCCACGTCCCGCCATTTCGTGAGGCGTGTTGGCATGAGGGCCAACTGTCCGACGACAACTGGGCACCGCACTTCACCTGCCAGGCCGTGGGGGCGGCTCTCATGGAAATCATGTCCGCGCATCCTGATCGCAAGATGACCGTTCTATGCGGACACACCCACAGTTCCGGTCACGCACGGATCTTGGATAACCTGGAGGTTTTCACCGGCCAGGCCGTCTACGGCCAGCCCACGATTCAGCGCGTGCTGGACATTGACTGAACCAACGGACCGGGCCTCAGGGCAAATCGATCACGAGATCACGAACGACGCCCCGCATGTCCATTTCGAATTCAATGTCACGAATCGGCGGACGTGAGTAGTGCCAGCACACTCCGAGACGAGCCGCCGCCGGAAGCCCGGGAATGATCACCTCGGCCAAGGCTCTCTTTAGACTGTGAGCGGTGTAGACGTTGATTCGCGATAGCAGATCGTTGTTCCCTAGCCCGGCCAGCCGCTCGATCATGATTTCGACAACGCAGTGTGCCTTTTCCATGATGGCCTCCTCGCTGGTTTCGCCCGCGCGAACGATGTTTTTCGCGTCGAGGCTCCCTCGAAGTTCGCCGCCGCCGGCAACGACAAAAGTGGGCCGTTGGATGTCGCTCGGCACGGTGTACGAAAATCCGTAAACGACCGATTCACTGGGCGCGTCCGCGACCGGCGCGACGTTGGTGCGAGCAATAGGATTTGCATCGTCGACCAGCATGCCCCAGTCTTCGAGCAACGATCGGTATTGCTGGTTGAAGGCAATGAAGCCTTCCATCGAAAACGGCTCTGGACAGCGCAACTCGACGCCACACAGTGCATGTCGATCTCGACCAAGTTGCTCGAGATGCTGTCGGATCGAGACAAGACCGTTGTGCCATGCCAGCGGATGGGCCAACGTGACGTGGATAATTTCACAACCGGGTTCGGCGATTACACCGGAAGAGTAGGGTTCGATGCCGGGCAAAAATCGGTAGCCGCCTTTTGGATTTGCCAGCAAACGGGTGTCCATAGCCACCTGAGCCACGCTTGCAACCGCGCGGGCTCTCTCCTTATCAATCGCCAGTCGACGGTAAGACGATCAGACACGGGTCGTATTCGTCCCGTGGACTGTTCAATCCCGGCAACGGCAGCAAGCTCTTGGTCTGACGGTCATAGGCGTAAACGTCGCGCTCGCCCACGCCCTCCAGTCGTTCAGAAACGAACGCGATGAAGCGTCCATCCGGGCTGATCGAAGGGGACTGTTCTTGACCGACGGAATTCAAGCCGGGCAGCGGAATCAGTTGTGACGTTTTCCGATCATACAGATTGATATCTCTCGCACCTTCTCCACCCGTCCGGTCAGTCACGAAGGCGATGAACCGGCCATCGTGGCTGATGGATGGCTCGGTGTCCATGAAGCGGGAATTTAGTCCAGGCACGGCAACACGTTGGCTCGCCTGGCGATCGTAGAGGGCGACTTCGCTTAGACGCTCACGTGTTTGCGCGTTCGTCACGAAGGCCAGCCAGCGCCCATCGCCGCTCAGCGCGGGCTTTCGTTCGTCGAACTGGGACGTGTTCAGATTCGGCAAGTCGAGCAACCTCTTTGTGTTCAGTTCGTACAGCAGCAAGTCCCAACGGCCGGGGCTGCCGGGCCGATTCCAGGCCTCGAAACAGACGACTGGCGCGGTACCCAGCGAGGGTGCCATTTGTGCGTTGGGGCTCTTTTTTAACGGGGCCAAATCCACTGATTTCTCGGTGTCGAGATTCCAGCATTCAACCGTACACACGGTTGACACCACTTCGGCCGCGAAGGCACACAGCTTTCCATCGTGGCTGAGCGCCGGATGGTGGTCGCTGCGTTTGTCCACCGGAGCGACCTTGCCAACGATCTTGCCCGTCTGTTCGCCGTCATGTTCGTAGAAATAGATCGTCGGATGCAGCGGCTCGTCTCGTAGCGAGGCCAGCGCGATCAGCAGTCGCGGGCTTGACTGTTCCGAGGCCGAAACCATTCCCGTGAACAGCGTGAGGGCGGATAGCCAGGTCAGCCTGCGCATCAGCCCACCAATTCGCGAATGGGAAGCGCGCCGCCAACAAACGGCCGAATGCGAAGATCGGTCGTCGTGTCGATACCCAACCGGTGATAGATCGTCGCGGCGAATTCGGTGGGACTGACCGGTCGATGCGCGGGTGCCGCACACGTGCGGTCACTGGCACCGACAATCGTTCCCCCAGGCACTCCCGCCCCCGCCATCAATGCCGAATAACAATACGGCCAATGATCCCGCGCACCGTTCTTGTTCAGTTTCGGGGTCCGGCCAAACTCACCCACCACGACAACCAATGTCGAATCCAGCAACCCACGATCCTCAAGGTCGTCGAGCAATGCCGAGAGCCCTTGATCTAGCCGCGGGCAAAGCTGCTGTTCCATTCGCATCATGCCCGGCAACTCGGCACCATGGCAATCCCACGCATCGTAGGCCACGATGTCGTACCACTTTATTTGAACGTACCGCGTGCCCGCCTCGACCAACCGACGCCCCATCAGACACGCCTGTCCGAAAAAGTTAGCGCCATATTTGGCCCGCAGCCGTCGATCTTCCTTTTCCAAATCAAACGCATCGCGAACACGTGTCGATGTCAGCAAGTCGACGGCCTGTTGGCGATGCCGATCCAGCCGCTGAATCGCTTGGCTGTTTTCAGTCTGCTGGCGAAATTCGTCGATCGACCCCAGCAGTTGTTGCCGCTGTTGCAGCCGATCCGCCGAAATATCTTTGGGAAGTGAAAACATCGACAGCTTGACGTTCTTACCCGTCGGATCGCGCATGGCAAGCGGATCGTAGGCCGAGCCAAACTGTCCGCCGCCCACCTTGTCGATGTTCGAGACGATTTTCGTCGCATCGGCGGCCGTTGAACCGATGTGGATGTAGGGCGGCATGCCTTGCTTGCTGCCCTTGAATTTCGTCACGACCGCCCCGAATGATTCTTGTTTGTTGTCGAAGCCCGTTAACATGGCGGTCGATGCATGATTCGCGTTGCGATGGGTCATCGAGCGGATCAGGGCATACTTGTCGATGCGGCGGCTGAGCATCGGGATCAGCTCGGAAACGGCGACACCAGGGAGGTGAGTTTGAATCGCGCCGAACGGTCCCCGAATGGCCTCGCTGGTGTTCGGTTTTGGGTCGAACGTCTCGAATTGGCTAGGGCCGCCGTTAAGCCAAATGAAAATGCATGACGTTTCGCGTCGCCCCTTGGTCTCGTCGGCGAAAACGCTTGACGAGCCCAGCGAATTTGCCAACGAAATGCCCAACAGATCGATGCCCGCGACTTGCAGCATGTGCCGGCGCGACAGACCTTGGCAGTTTTTCGATTTTGCGGAACCTAATTGCAACATGACAATTCACAGGCTATCTGCATCGCCGTGCGGATGCAACAGTTTTCAATTCGCCACCCTTGCATGAGCCCAATAAACCCCAGCAACTAGCCAGGCCGTGGGCCATTCGCCCGAAATGGCGTGTTACAATGATTGGATTCATCGGCGATGCGTGACAGTGAAAGGAGGAGCCTTTCTTCGAACCCTCAAATCAGCGAATCGACATCCAGTGAGGAGATCGAAATGAGTTTGAAATCAATTCACCTAATTCCGGCTATCATCTTATTGTTGTGGGGCAACTGCGCGAGTCGCGGCCAAGAAGCTCCGGAAGCACCCGTTGAAGTTGATGAGTTGGCGGAGTCGGTCGGCTTGACCGGTACGCTCGGCACGTTGCCCATTTGGTCGAAACCGTCCGAATCGGCACAACGGACCCTAAGTGAGGCGGTCCGTACATCCAGGCAGGGCGTCATGCTGGTCGGCGGACCTCGCAGCGGAATTGGGACGGCCTTCGTCATTTCACGCAAGCACAGGCTGTTGGCGACCAATGCCCATGTCGCGGACCTTATGGCCCGTACGGACGGAAAGATGCAGGCCGTCCTCAATGAAACCGCGACCACCTACGATGTCGAGCAAGTCTGGTACCATCCGGGTGTCATTCGAAGGAAGCCCGTCGGTGACAAGAAGATTCAGTTGGTACATTCGATCAATCCGAAGGACGGCGGTATCTACACTCGTTCGCCCGATGTCGCGGTTTTGAAGCTGGCTGCGGGCGGTCCCGATTTGCCATTTGAATTCAAATTTGCCACCGCCGACGAGATGAAGGATCCCTTCGCCCGCGGGATTGCCATGGTCGGCTATCCGGGCCGCGATCAAGGTACGGGTAGCAACATCGGACTAGGTAAGCAAATATGGCCTGCTCGGGGGGAAAGAGCGCAAGCGACCTTTGAAGATGGGCGCGTGAGCAAAGTCACCAACTTTGAATACGGCAGCGACAAGCCGAGGCAGTTTCTTCAGCATAATGCACAGAGTTGGGGTGGCTTCAGCGGGTCTCCGCTGATCCTCACCAGCGGCCGTGTCATTGGGATTCACAACAGCTCGCGGGGTGCCAAGGGCCGCGGCGGACGATTCCAGCGCGTCGCCCAGGGGATACGAATCGACTGCCTGTGGGAATTGCTGGCTCATCACGATTTGGATGAAAAAGTGCCGATTCCCGTCGATCGCTCGGCGCTCGACTTGGATCGTTTGCGTCGCATCGACGAACGTAAAAACGAACTGATCAAGCAAACACAACTTGCGGCCAAATACAGACAAACACTAGACGATGTCGAGCGTCACATCCGGCGGGGCGAGTTTACGACGGCCGTGTTTCGCTGTTCGGCCATCATCCTGGCCAGCCCGAATTATCCGGAAGCCTATCGGTATCGCGCATGGAGCTATTCGCAAAACGCCGAAGACAACCGCGACAAGATCTCTGACGAAGCACGCCGGAAGCTATTGGAAAACGCGCTTCAAAATACGGCCAAATTCCTGAGCCTGTCCCCCAATGTGTTGCCCGAATATCGCCCCCATCTCGCGAATCTGCTTGCTCTGGCAAGTGTGGAAGAAAAGTCATCCCCAAGAGACGCCCGGGCCAAGGCTCAAGCCGTGCTGGACGCGATCGAGCGCCTACGGACGGTTGCCAAGCAGATCGTGACAACAACGCCGGCCGCGCCACATAATTGGATGACGCCGACGGAGTATTCCAGATATGAAGGTGCAAGCGGACTCATGGAGTATGGTTGGCCCGACCTGCGACGTCGCGCGCTCGTGATCTTGGGGCGCTACGACGAGGCGCTGGCACTCGGCCGAGACGAGGACCCCGATCATCACGCGCCTTACTTTTTTTACGACGGCGTTGCCGAGCAAGCGGAACTGCGAGGTGAGATCTACAAGCGTCTTGGACAAAAGTCGAAAGCACGAGGACAGTTTCGCGCCGCGGAATCGAAGTTTCGTTATCACGCCAGCATGTCGCTTTACATCGTGCGCACTTTGGAGAATGGCGAACTGCCCCGCAGAATGTACTCTCCCTCATGGTATGAAGAAGCGGTCAAACATAGCTTCGGTTGGAGAGACCTCAAGTTCCATCGCCACCATCACGACGTTATGACTCGACGAATGGAAGCGGCGAAGAAAAAGGCGCAGCGCCTCGAATAACGGCGATTGATTGGGGGTACCACGGTGCCACGGTGCCACGGTGCCACTGCTGGCTTGTCCAGCAGTGGCAAGCGTTGACAAGCTACTCGGTATGACTTCCCAATCAGTCACCACCACTACTTGGTTTCGCTGTCTTTCTTCCGCTGCGAAACTGCGGTGCGTCGCGCCATGCCAAGATATTCAAATAGATCCGCGATCTCTTCCTGCTCGAGTTCGTTGAGCAGACCTTCGGGCATCGTCGACGTTTTGCTGGGTAGCAATTCATCCACTTCATCTTTCAGCACCACTGTCTTCTTGCCGTCTGACTTGAGGACAATGAACTCGTCCGCCACACCGGTGGAAACGATGCCCGTGTGTTGGCGGCCATCCAATGTGAGAATGGTCTTGGACGCGTACTGATCCGAAATCACATGCGATGGAAATAGAATCGACTGCAGAATCTCTTTCCGTGTAAATCGCTTGTGAAGGTTGGTCAAATCAGGACCCAGTCGCTCACCCTTTTCCCCATAGCGATGGCACTTGCCGCACTGTGCCTTGACATAAACTTCGGCACCCCTGTCCGCCGAGCCATCCGCTTCGGTTCCGGAAAGGAATTCCAGCAATTCATCGAATTCCCATTTGCTTTCAGTTGTCGCCGTGGGAAGTTCCGCCGGTTGGCCATCGGGGAACTCGTCCGCGTACCAGCGTTGCCAAGCCGCCAACGCATCTTCCCATGAATCGCCGGCCTTCGAATGGGCGTCCCCGGACCAATGTTCCAGCAAGCCGACAGCCAGATCCGCGCCGTCCTCTTCCAGTTTCAATCCAGTGAGAATGACCTGGCGATAGTACTCGGATTCCTCCGGCCGCAGGTTGATGGCCTTCAGCTTCCGCAAGACTTCCTTGGCCGCCTGCTCTTCTAGAACGGGGATGCTCCGTAGCAAGTAGTCCCAATTTTCTTCGTTTGGATGTTGGGCCAGACCCAAGGCCACGATTTCTCGCCGTTCGGGATCCTTCAACCAAATTTCTCTCATCAGTTGGATCGACTGCTCGTCACCACTGCGCGCCAGCACGGCGACTATGCCCACCTTAAGCTGGGTCGAGGCGTCGTCATTCTGCTCTTCCAACTGTCTTTCAAGTTCCTTGAGAAAGCGCAATGTTTGAGCGTCGATCTTGGCGGGCAGTTTGTATAACGCGCCCAGCGCGGCGTGTGGCCAGCGAGCCCCATTGGCCACCACCAACATGACGTCGGCATCGTCGATATGCCTCGTGAAGTCGCGCGAGGCGTTCATAACATAGTGTTCATAACTGCCGCCGCCTTCCCACTTAATGGCGTCCGAGTAGAACCGCAGCATTTCCAGCCGCTGTTCACTCGTCCATCCAGTTTGGATAAATCGCAGGTACATCGACAGATGCAGCTTGTCCACGCTCGGAACATCCGGCGAGGCTAGGTAGTCGATGTAACGGTCCGTGATCTCGCCCACTTGCAAATAGGCCATCAGGCGCGCCAATTCACGATTCATTTGAGAATTGCCCGAGGGGAATTCCTCCAGCAACTGAGTTCGAAACGCGGGCACCTCGTTCGGCTTGATGCCGCCACGATGAAACGCCAACTGCGAGACGCGCAATAGGTCGACAAAATCCCGGTCGCTGACGAATTCCGTCATCAGTTCGCCAACGCGTTTCAGCACGGCCAGACTGTTATCCTTGTTCGGCTGCACGGCCAGCAGCGCCAGGGCGCCTTGAATGAACAGCCGCTGATCGTCGGAGGTCAATACGGATTCACGCCATTCCTCAATCGGCGTCCGCTCCAGCACGCGGCGCGCCGCCCAGACTTCATGCCGGTCGTCGCAGGTGAGCGAAAGTGTGAGCCGTGACAACGAGACGTCTTGTTCCAGCCGCGCCAGCGATTCACAAGCCTTACGGCGAACGCCAGCGTCGCTATCTTCCACCAATTGCATCAGTTTCAGTTTGGTACTCTTGCCCGACTGCAAACCCATCAACTCGGCAGCTTTCGCGCGCACCAGTTCGTTTTTGTCTTGAGCCAATCCCAGCAGTAAATCCGCCGAGGGAACTGGTCCGAACAGTTGCATGACATCGAGGGCGCGGGTGCGATATTGGGCGGGGTTCGCTTCGGTTCGCGCCACGCCAACCAGCAAGCGTTCCCAGTCCTTGCCAATCTGCACCTTCAGCCGTGCGATATTCTGGCGGGCCCAGGCCGATTGCAGTTGGGGCTGACGAATAACCGTCGTCATGCCTTCACCCAGGTTCTTAACTTCGTCGGGAACGTTGCCATTCCAAGAGACTCGGTACATTCCGCCGCCCGTTCCACGGCCGCCCGTAATGAAATACAGAGCACCGTCTTGGCCGACTTCCAAATCGGTCACGTTCAGCGGCTGGCCTTCAAGAAAGACCTCGGTGTCGGCCGTATAGGATGCGCCGTCGCGTTTCATCTTGACCGCGAGAATCCGACCCTCCGACCAATCGGCCAGGAACAACGCATTATGGTATCGCTTGGGAAACATGAAGTGGTTGTAGGCCACCGCGCCGGTCGGCGAACCACGGCCGGTATCGGCGATGCCTGGCAAATTGTCAACATAGTAATCGGGCCACTTCGACCAGCCGCTGCGCCAACCAAATTCACCACCAGCGATGACATGAAAAACCTGCGTGGGACGATACCAGGGAGTTCCTTCATCCGACTCCATATCGCTGTCGTGAACGAACAAATCTCCGTTGCCGTTAAACGCCAGGTCGTAGGCATTTCGTAAGCCACCGGCGACCAGTTCAACCTTTTCGCCTTCCAAATCGGTACGAATCACCACGCCGCCTGGAACCTTCACTCCCACGGCATGTCCGCCGGGATCTTCATAGCGTTGGACCAAATCGCCTTCATAGTAGTGCCGATGAGGGCTGGACTTTTCGTACGCTTTCTCTTTTGTGAGTCCCGAATGGTTGCCGATCGTCAGGTACAGCATGCCTTCGGGGCCCAAGACCAGGCCGTGGGGACCATGCTCGCCAACGGGTCCCTCGAACTTGAGTACGGTGTGAACCTTGTCGATGATGCCGTCGCGGTCCTTGTCGGTCAGCCGGTAAAGGGCGTTGCCGTCCGGTCCGTCTCCGGTCACGAAGACGTCGCCGTTCAGCGCCAAAATACCTTGGCAGTTTTTGACGTCTTCGCAATAGTCCCGCATCGTGTCCGGGATCGAGTCTTCGTTAGTATCCACGCCGATTTTCAGCGGACCTTCTTCCTCCGACGCGATGATCTGTCCAAATTCGTTGATCGTCATGGCGATTAGCGAGCCGCACTGAGCGTCGTCCAGCACCCGTTGCACGCGGAATTCGCCCGCGATGCGAAAACGCGAATGGCTTTCAACTTCCTCGTTGTTTTGTACGGTCGGAGCACGATCCCAGGGCTCGGTACTGCCTAGCTGCCCGAAAGATTGAGCCTGTTTCCAACCACGATCGTTAAATGCGATCTGGTTCCACAAAGCTCGGCTGCGCAAGCTGGTTTTCCACGATTTGTTACTGGGAAAGTTGCGCCAGCCCGCATTCCGTTCCTTGACTTGCACTCGCGCGACCAAGGCGGCGGTCGGACCTTCGTTGTTGGCGACACGAATGGCAATCACGTTCCGGCCCTGCCTCACCTGCCGTGAGATGTCGTACCGATCAAGGCGTCGAACTGATTTTCCCGCGCCAACGCGCGTTCCGTTAACGTACAAGTCATACGCGTCGTCGGACGCAATTTCTACTTGCGCGCTTTCGGGGAAACGTGTGGTGAAGGATTTACGAAAGTGGCAGGCCGATTTGGGCACTGTGTCCTTCCGATGATCTGGCGACCAGATCCACTCGGCTTCTTGAGCGACGGTCACCGACCCCGGCAATGCGGCGGCGAAGACTCCAAGAGCCAACAGAAAGGCGAACGCCTTCAATCCACGAATTGACAAAAATGTAGGGAACGCAACGGACCGAGTCATGGCAAATCCTCGTTTGCGACAAGCGCTTTTTTATCGCCGAATTCCTGCCACCGCAAATGCGCGAAATTCGGCACAAACTATATTTGGGCATCTATACAAGCGGCGGGACGTTACCAGGAAACCCCTCCCCGACGCAAGAGCGAAATTCGCAGCCTGGCGATGTGCTGGCCCCGTGACTCATGAAGACCAATTAAGCCGTCGCTTATCGGCGTCGCTCCGCCGTTGCCGCAGCGACTCTAGCGGTGCTTCTGCCGCATGCGTCGACTGTAGTCTTCCAGAATTCGCTGTTCTTTCGCGGTCAAACTTTCCATGCCCTCGCGATCGATCTTCGACAAGATACGATCACCCTCTCGATCGAGATCCGAGTAGGCCTCGTCCGCTGCTGGATCCGGATCATGAACCCGCAGCTTGGGTTTGCGCTTTAGCCATTTGGCGGGAGAACCACCGCCACCAGGGATGAATCTGCCCAAATTCCAGCGAAAGTGGAAGTACAAAAACCCAAACGCGGCACCCACCAGATGCACGCTGTACGCGGTATATTTTGCGTTTTCCGCATTCGGACCGATGGCGATATAGATGCCCCCCGCGCCCAATATATTGATCGCTAGGAAGACCAGTCCAAACACCCAGGCGGGCATCGGCAACACAAAAAACACAAGTAGCGTTCGGTGCGGGAATCGCATGATAAACAAGACGACCAGGGTGGATATGGCACCAGAAGCTCCTATCACACCACCCCAGCTAGTGGCCGGCAAAAAGATTAGTTGTCCGACTGCAAAAAACAGAGACCCCAAGACAATCGATACGAGGTAAATCCGCAAGAACTCGAACTTACCGTAAATGCCCTCCAACTCACGGCCAAACACCCACAGGCCGAGCATGTTGAAAAGAATGTGCTGAATCCTTTGAGGGCTGTGGGCAAATCCAGAGGAGAGCAGTTGCCACAGATTCCAAGGCTCGGTCAGCGACTTTGCGCTGGCTGCCATCCCATCCATGATCCAATCCGAATCGCCGCCAAAAAACAAGTTCGCCAGCCAGAACCCGAACGTAATGATGATTAACCGCATCACCATGCTTTGAGGGGCCTGTAGCTGGACTCCTTTAGTCTGGTCGTCTCGGTAGTATTCCCGGTCGTATATTCCCATGAGTGCGGCAAACTGCGGGGTCGGTCGGTCGGACAGAAAGTGAATCTTCGCGGCAGATTACCCGCGGCCAACGTCGACTCGCGAAGGCAATGGCGGCCCACCAAAGTATCCTAGGGATAATTGGCGGGATTGTGGAGGGCGATCTTCAGAAATCTACCCGGGCAGCGCTGCCATTGCCAGGTAGAATGTCACCCTTTGGCTATTCCGCGCCGCTGATGACGGCTTTCGTTCGGCGATTGACGTCGTCCAGCAGTTCCTGATCCATCGCGGCCAATTCTTGTTCGTAATAGAGGGTCGCACGGTACAATTCGCGAATCTCTTGTTGTAAGGCAGCCCAGTTTTGGGACAGCGTTCCGCGATAGGCTTCGACCGATGTCTTTTCCCCGAGGTGATTCACCTTATCTTCCGTCAACTTGTCCCGCTCCGATTCCCGGTAGGCAACTTCCTTGTCGACCTTGTCCGTGATTTGTTGGAGATCCGCGGTATCTCGCCGAGCCGCTTCGGTCCGCGAACGGATGATGACTTGCTGCAGGTAGTTGGTATGAAAACTGTATTCGTAATCCACCAAGTCTCGTAGAAAATAGCGATTCTCGACATCGGCCAGACCTGCTTCCTCCAAGGAGTCAAAGGTCTCGCTGTCAAAGAACCCTTCGTCGCCCGCCACGAACTCGGTCGCGACCGGAAGTCCGTCGATCTTGATCTTCATCGAAGTTGGATCCCGCTCCATCTGGATCAGCTTGACGCCTTGTGCCTGCCCTCGAGAATCGAACGCATCTTGTGAAAGAGGCCCGGTGGCCGACGGGGTGCCGTTGGGATCGATCGAATGCTTGCCTTTGAAGGTTACGAGCACGGCCTGATTTTCGGGTGGAGGATCAAAGGTCGGCTTGATTCGTCCTGCTCCGCTTTCCACCTCCTGGGCGATTTCCGACAACTGCCGGCCGTCAAACCGATAGCCATCGATCAACGCTTCGTAATCTTCGTTCGACATGCCAGGCGTCTGCGGAAAAAGTACCATCAACTCGTCCCGCGTGAACGCCTCTTCAAAAACTTGTTCGGGATCAAGCGCCATCGACTCTTTACGAAAGCGCGAAGTCTCGGTTGCGAAAATTTCATGGCTATCCAGCGGCATCCGCTCATAGATCACCCAGCTTCCGCCCAACGCCGTGTTGACCTCATCAGCCGTGAGCGGTATCGAGGGAGTCAACGTCAGCGCCGTGCCGTTGACCGCCGTGACGACAAACTGACCGATGTACGACGTGGGCACTTTCCAACGGTTGGAAATGGCTGGCAGCATATCTTCACGGAACGCAAAGACTTCATCGTTGACCGCCAAGGCCGCGGTCACGGGTCCCGCCGCGCCGGCCGGGGGAGCGACAGTAGGAATGTTCACGTTGAACGGGGGACCGCCCAAGCATTCGCAGTCACGCCAAATGCGCCCGCGTTCAAACTGCAAACGCCGCAGTTCCATTTTCGCGTACTTCAGCGTATCGAGGGTCTGCTTGGGGTTTGTTTCGCTGCCGTGCAATGCGATTTGCAGTTCGGCTTGAATCTTGTCGTTGACTTCTTGGAGTTCCTCGCCCTTCAACGTCCAGGCTAGGCGGGTCTTCATCACCAGCGCGGAACTGCGCATGAAGATGATCACGGAGATCAGCAGGAAAAACAGCGTAAAGATATGGAACAGTTTCCAGGTCTTGAAGCTCAGCCCAAGAAAGGTCAGGCCAGCAATGACAATAACGGCTATGAATAGGTAACCCATTGCGCCTATTTTCAAGAAAAAGAGAGAAGTGGGTGCGAAATCGTCAACAGATTGATGATCGTCTACCAATCGATGATAGGCAGCCCCGGTGGGGGTGTCAAGAAAACGAGCCCGCCGGGCGGTAGTTCGTAAATGGTGATGCCAGCGTGATTTCCGGCGACCATTACGGCCCGCCGTCATAACCCGCACGATCGTCTTATCGTTCAAGTCCGGCGGAATTATTCCCGAACTTTCTACAACGACAACTTGCAATTTCGGTGGATCCCCTACGACCGCCGTGCTTGGACCAATCCCTCCCTAATTCCCGCCCCGCCCCGCTGCCTCGATCCGCTCCTCGGTGAACGGCCGCCGGTCGCCCAAACCGTTCCTCGCCAACCACTTAGCCTCACGACGCCGGAATGCTGAAACCAGCCAAACTAGCCTGCATGTCGCTGCTTTGCGTGCTGATCGTGGTGATGGCTTCCTGCCATCGTGGCCGCTATCGCCAGCGAGCGGACGCGGATGCCTATCATCTGGTGGCGGAAAAAGCCAACAGCCCGCATTGGCCGCTGGAGCATTTCACGATCGAAATGGACCCCCGGTCGCGGATGTTCTCGCCCTACAATCCGGATCGCCCGCCCATGCCGACCGACGATCCGACCTCGCATCTGTTGATGCACGAAGTCGACCACAAGCCGGGCTATCCCCATTGGGACGCCAACGGCTTCACTCCCTTCGCCGAGAATCCGGACTGGCTCCGTTGCCTACCATTGGATGAACGAGGCGTGTTGGTACTCGACGCCGATAGCTCGGTAAGGCTGGCGCGACTGCACTCGCCCGACTTCCAAGGCGAACTCGAAGAGTTGTACTTGTCGGCCTTGGACGTCAGCTTCGAGCGTTTTCGATTCGACGCCCAGTTCTTCGGCGGCTATTCCTCTTTCTTCACGGCGGACGGTGCCGACCGCCGTGGCGGAGGCGGCGAGTCAAGCAGCGAATTGGACATCGGATTGTTCTCGCTTGGACAACGCCCAATTGCCTTGCAAAAAATGGGCATCACCGGTTCGACGCTGGTGGTCGGACTGGCCAATCGGCTGATGTGGCAGTTTTCCGGCCCCGATACCCATACGGCCACCACGTTGCTGGACTTCTCGCTAGTGCAGCCGCTGTTGCGTGGCGCGGGTCGAGACCGCGTGCTGGAACGACTGACGCGTGCCGAACGAAGCCTGCTGGCCAACGTCCGGCAAATGGAGCGTTTTCGACGCGGCTTCTATATGGAAGTGATCACGGGGATCGACGCGGGCGACGGTGCGACGCGGGCCGGTGGTGTTTTTGGTGGCAGCGGACTGGGCGGATTCACGGGCGTCGGCGGCGGCGGCTTTGGCCGCATCGCTCAAGGCGGCGGCGGGGGCGGTGGAACCGCGAACTTCGGCGGACAGACAGGAGCCGGCCTGGCGGGAGGATACATCGGACTGTTGCAGCAGCAAAAGTCGATTCGCAATCAAGAAACCAACGTGCTGCAGTTGAGCAACAGTTTGGTTCAGTTTCAAGAATTCGCCCGAGCCAATCGGATCGACTTCCTACAAGTTCAGCAGGCCGAACAGGCGCTGTACAACGCACAAAGCGCCTTGGTCAACAACAAGACAGAGTTTGAAAACGACCTCGACGCCTTCAAGATTCAGCTTGGGCTGCCACCGCAAGTTGATGTCGACATCAACGACGATATGTTGGCGGAGTTCGATTTGCTCGATCCGGCCATCGAGACTCCGCAAATGGAACTCAACCAAATTCAACGTGAACTGGGTGAGATTCTGATTCAGATCCTCAATCGCATCGAACTCGACGCGGGCGGCAACCCGACCCTTGTCTGGTCCGGCCAGCTTGCCGATCAGCTCAATCGGGCACGAAAACAGTTGCTGGCCGCCGAGGTCGTGAGAAACAACATCGCGAAAGAGAACCTTCGTCGTGCCGACAACGACGTGCGTCAGCTTCGTGCTTCGCTCGATCAAAGGACTCAGGACCTCGAGCGGCTGCGCCGCGTGATCGAAGAGGAAGGGGGCCGCGTGGGCCAGGATAGCGCGGTAGCCAACACCGTGCTCAGTACTGATCGGCTGCGGCGACGGGCGGAAAACATCGGCGGCCTGCTGGGAGAGGCACGCTCTCGGCTAAGCGAGTTCGAGCCGAGCTTCCGGCGTTTGGACGTCAAGCTAAAGATGCTGCTGGGCGAAGGCCCTTCGCTGTCACCGGCCGATCTCGCGCTGGCCACGCGGCGGTGGCTATTGTCTAGCGAAACGGACCAGGACGATGGTGGCGAAGCCAAGCGAAAGGTTCCGCCCTTTGAGGCCGCCGGGGATCGGGACCTCCATCCGCTCAGCGAACAACTGAGCGATCTGTCGATTGGCGTTCTTGAACTAGCACTGATTCAAGCGCGGGCCCGCGCCGATAAAGTGACGCTGGTGCCGGTCCAACTCGATTCAGGCATTGCCTTTGAAATCGCTCGCGACTATCGCCGCGATCTGATGAATCGTCGCGCCTCGCTGGTCGACGGTTGGAGGTTGATCGAATTCAACGCCGACAACCTGGAGAGTACGCTGAACGTCGTCTTCGAGGGCGACATTGCCAACGTCGGAGATAACCCCCTCGATCTGCGCTCGTCGACTGGCCGCCTGCGAGCGGGATTTCAATTCGACGCCCCGCTTACGCGTCTAGACGAACGGAATACCTACCGGCAATCGTTGATCGAATTTCAAGAGGCGCGGCGCAACTTCTATCGATTCCGCGATCAACTCTCCCGCACGCTCCGGCGTACCTTGCGGTCGGTCGAGTTGAATCAGTTGAATTTCGAACTGCGTCGCGCGGCGATTCTGGTAGCGATCGAGCAAGTCGAACTGGCCCGTTTGCGGTTGCAAGAACCGCCCCGCCCCAGTGAACCGGGCCAGGCCAGCGCGGGCCAGCAATTCGGTGCCACGACCGCCCGCGACCTTGTGTCCGCATTGTCCGATTTGCTCAACGCGCAAAACGACTTTATCAGCGTGTGGGTCAGCTACGAAGTGCTTCGCCGTTCGCTGGATTACGATTTGGGCACGATGCAATTGAGCGGCGACGGCCTCTGGCTCGACCCTGGCGCAATCTCGCCGGAACACGGCTACCCGGCCGCTGGCGAATATCAATCCTCGGTTTGCGAAGCGCTAGTGCTTCCGCCTCCGCGGCTGCCGAACTCCGCGGTGGAAAAGCTTGAAGAACTGCCCGGCGCGGCACCCGGAATTGCACCACTGCCGGTGCCCGACGTCGACTTAGCGCCAGCCAACGCTCCATGATCCGATTTAGGACCGGTCCCGGCTGCTAATTCTCCAGATGCCTTTTAAGGAATTCGAACGCCCGCTTGTAGGCCTTGTCGATTTCCTGGGGGTCGCCGCCGCCCAAGCCGTGCTCGCCGTCTTGGATGCTCAGCAGTTCGTGTTCGACTTTGTGCTTTTTGAATTCTCCGGCCATCATCACCGACTGCTCGTGGGGAACGTCAGTGTCGACCGTGCCGTGGATCATTACGGTAGGCGGATAGTCGGCCGTGACATTCTTGACCGCCATGTAAGGAAAGAATTTTTCGGGTTCGGTATGCGGATCCCAGCCGGTGACCGCTTTGGGCCACGTTCCGTGCTGACGGCAATATTGATAAAAGGCTCCGCCATTACCTTTCCGCTCGCGCGAATCCGAGATCGGCGGGCCGCTGACCTGCTTCCACGCCTCGGCGCGATTGAGCTTCGTACCGTGATGCCGAGGGTGGGGGCTGGGCGTGCTGTACCATTCGCCGACCAAATCGCCATAGCCCCAGAAAGCCACCAGCACTCGCGGACGCGGCTTGACCCGGTATCCGGAGGTCAACGTCAAACATCCGCCCGCCGATCCACCGGTGACCGCGATTCGCTGCGCATCAATGGAGAACCGCTTGGGTCCCTCCTTGCGGAGCCATTTGAACGCGTCTTCAAGATCCTCGATGATGCCGGGCAACTGCGTCTCGGGAGCCAGCCGGTAATCGATCGAGACCAATACATAGCCGTTCTCAAATGCAAACTCGCGAACCCGGCCGCTGATGCCCGCCCGATGCCCGTTGATCAACGCGCCGCCGTGAATCCAGACGACGGCCGGGCGCACCTTGTCGTCGTCGTACTGGTAGACATCGGCCTTAATCTCCAGATCGCCGGCCTTCTTGTAGACATACGTACGCAGTTGGGGCTTTTCGGCTGCCAGCAACGAGGAGGACATCAACAGACAACCCAATAAGGAACCCAGGCGGATCGATCGAATGTACATAGTTTACTCACTCCAAAAAGTCTACTAATAGGTGAATAGCTAATAATGGGACTGGCTCCGAGTCATTGTGTCATGTGCGGCTGCTTAAATGGTGGCGACTCGGTGCCTGTCCCATTATTAACGGCGCACTAAATGGGCCGTTCGCAAAAAGGGACTGGCCTTTCTGTGTCTTGTGCGGCTGTATAGGATCGTTCGCGAAACAAGTGTCACGTTTTGATCAGCCGTTGGGCGTTAGCCACAGTTTTTCAGAACCGGACGCTAACGCATTCCGGCTAATGGGACACTAATTGCTCGAACGATCCTTAAATGGTAGCGACTCGGTGCCTGTCCAATTTTTGACGGCCACCCAATGCGCCGTTCGCAAAATGGGACAGGCACCGAGACTTCACCTTCAAATCCGCTGCAATAAGGATAATTGCTCGGAGCCAGTCCCATATTGCGAACTACACGTGAATAATGAGGCGGGGCCTCGTTATCCTAAGCGATCCAGCCTGCCGGTGCTGTCGCCGAGGCTTTTTACCGGCGCTCCAACTCGATCGAGCATCGACAGATAGAGGTTCGTAAGCGGTGTTTCCTTGGGATAGCGGATGTGGCGGCCGGGATTGATCGTGCCTCCGCCGCGGCCAAACAGGGCGATCGGCAGGTTGTCGTGATTGTGGCGGTTGCCGTCTCCGATGCCGCTGCCATACATCACCATGCTGTTGTCGAGCAAGCTGCCCCGACCCTCCCGCGTGTCTTTCAACTTCCCCAGCAAGTAGGCCAGTTGCGAGACGTGATATTGGTTGATCTGGCTGATTTTCTTTTGCTTGTCGCCACTGTTGCCGTGATGCGACAACCGGTGATGAGCTTCGCTGACGCCGATTTCCGGATAGCTGCGATTGCTGCCCGCGTTGGTATACATGAAGGTGACAACACGCGTCGAATCGGTTTGAAAGGCCAGCGTGATGACGTCGAACATCAGTTCCAGATGTTTGTTCAACTCGGCCGGAACACCCGCCGGACGAGGATAGTCGGGGACACCGGCCTCCGGGCCCTTCAGCTTTTCCGAGCCCGCGATACGGCGTTCGATTTGCCGCACGGCGTACAGATATTCGTCCAGTTTTCGTTGGTCGGCCGCGCCAAGTTTCTTTTGCAGGTCGGCGGCGTCCTCCAGCACAAAGTCGAGGATGCTCTTGCGATATTGCTCTCGCTTGCTGCGTGCTCTTTTCTCTTCAAACTTTTTCCCGCTGCCGAACAAGCGATCGAACACCGCGCCCGGATCGATATCCTTGGCGACTGGCGACGTGGGTGTGCGCCACGACATGTTCGACGTGTAGACACAACTATATCCCGAATCGCACTTACCGGCGGGGGCGCTCTTTTCAAGCCCGAGTTCCAAGGAGGGCAAACGGGTTTCGTCACCGATTTTTTCCGCCGCCACCTGGTCGACCGAGACCCCGTTTTTGATATCCGCGCCGTTGGTCTTGCGCGGATGAGCACCCGTCAAAAACGAAGCAACACTGCGAGCATGATCGCCGCCGCCATCGCCCAGCGCACGGGCTCCGTTCAAGGTCAAACCGCTAAGCAAAGTCATCTCCGACTTAAAGCGGCTGACCGGTTCCAACGTCGGCTTGATGTCGAAATTGCGTCCCTCGCGCTGCGGCGTCCAATCGGCCATGTGCATCCCGTTGGGCACGTACAGAAACGCCATTCTGACCGGCTGCTTCTTCGTATCCGCGGCCGCGGAAGTGCGTTCAGTCATGGCGTCCAACAGCGGCAGCGCCATCGCCGTGCCCAATCCTCGCAGAACGGTGCGGCGCGAGAGGTTTTGAAGACTCATGTCGGGATGCTCTCAAACGAAGTTAAAAACGCCCATGGGTGTTGGCCTCATCTTAGCACAAAACAAGTGCTGGCGGAGACGCACTTTCCTTCAACCTTCATCGTTCCATGTTCGATATTCAAGTTACACCAAGATGTTTGGCGAACTTCGTCGGTTTGGCACTGACGACAACCGCGAAACCGTCTTCAATCGCCATCGGCAGGACGGATATCATGTTAACATGTGAATTCGAATTAACTGGAACGCGGAACGGGCCGGCTGGAACTGGAGCCATGAGCATGGAAACCGTGCGGTGGGGCATTATCGGCTGTGGTGATGTCACGGAAGTGAAGAGCGGCCCGGCGTTACAGTTGGCGCGGGGCAGCGAACTAGTCGCGGTCATGCGCCGCGACCGAGCTCGGGCGAGCGACTACGCGGATCGGCACAGCGTTCCCAAGTGGTACGACGACGCCGAAAAGCTGATTGCCGATCCCGATGTCAACGCCGTGTATATAGCAACACCGCCGGGATCGCATTGCGACTACGCACTGCGTGTCGCCGCCAGCGGCAAGCCGGCCTACGTTGAAAAACCGATGGCTCGAAATCACAACGAATGCCAGGCAATGATCGAGGCCTTCCGTAAAAAAGATCTCAAGCTGTTTGTCGCCTATTATCGCCGAGCGTTACCCCGTTTTCTGAAGGCCCAAGAGTTAATCGAATCCGGCAGTCTGGGGACCATCACCGGCGTCAGCTATCGATACGGAGAACCGCGGCCCGACCTGAAACCGTCCGAACTGCCATGGCGATTACAGGCGGAACATTCTGGCGGCGGACTGTTTTTTGATTTGGGGTCGCACACCTTGGACATTCTGGATTTCCTGCTGGGGCCGTTGGTGGAAGTCGGCGGCATCGCCAGCAGGCTTACCGCCGGGCCGAGTGACGTGGAAGACAACGTGGTGATGCACTTCAAAACAAGGTCTGGCATTCCCGGCACCGCATCTTGGAATTTTGCCGACTACCAGGAAGAAGATCGGATCGCGGTGACCGGCACGCTGGGTTCGGTGTCATTATCCGTCTTTGGGAACGAGCCGGTGAGATGTGACACGGTCGACGATCATGAGCTGTTTGATCTGCCCAATCCCACGCACATCCAGCAACCCTTGATTCAGACCATCGTCGATGAACTGCGTGGCAAAGCCGTCTGCCACAGCACGGGACAGTCGGCCGCCCGGACCGCGGCCGTGATGGACGCCGTGACCGTCAATTACTACGGGACGCGCGAGAACGATTTTTGGACTCGGCCCGATGATTGGCCAGCTCAAAATTGCCCTTGATGGACGCCGTGTGGAGTCATGCTCCCCGGCAGTCCATGGCCGTTAAGAATAGATCGGCAGGTGGCGGTAATAGACCTCAAGCATGTAGATGCACATGCAGGTCGTATAGAGCCTGCCTCCCAGGCCGCCCCAGCGGTCTTCGACGGGGCTCCAACTTCCCAGTTCCCTGCGCGACAGATCTTGGTTCTTGGGAATCACATCCCGCATCACCTGATTCCAGCGGTCCCAGTATTCGCCTTCCATATGATGCGTCAGTTGGGCCGCGTAGTACCAATAGTAGACGTTTTGATCTTCATCCCAGTCGATGGCGTTTTCCAGCACGTACTCAACACCAGAAACCAGCCGCGGATCGTCGCGCGACCAGCCGAGATACTGCCTGCATAACAGTGCTTCGGCAGTCATCGTGGGGCTGACCTTTTGATTGGGTTGGTAAATGTAACGCGCGCCGTCTTCGCGTTGCACAGTGTCCAGGAAGCTGTGAATACGTTGCAGAGTTTCTTCCGGAACCTTGAGCCCCGCCATAAGAGCACTCTGCAAGCCCATGACATACCAACCGGTCACCGACGTATCACTGTCGCGGCCGGGATAGTAACGCCAACCACCTTCCGGCGACTGCGCCTTGACTGCAAAATCGACCGCGCGCTGAGCCGGCTCACGGAACGCTGGATCGCGGCTCATGCCGTAGAGTTCGCAAACGGCAATCGTGGCTTGGCCGTGCGAATACAAATGTTGGTTGGGGACCTCGCCGACGTAAAAGTCGCCTTCGGCATTCTGCATTTTCAGCAAGGCCTTCCAACCTCGTTCCACGTTCTTTTGAAACTCACCCTTCTTGTGCGTGTTGCCAGCGCCCTGAAAGGCCAGCAACGCCATCGCCGTGGCCGCAGTTTTGTTTTCCACGGTGCCTGGATCGGAATATGGACCCATCAAGCTCCAAGAGCCATCATGATGCTGGAATCGGGCCAGCCATTCCAATCCTCGCTGGACGGCCTCTTCCGTCGAGTTGGTTCCGCCGTACTTTCCTAGCAGAGCCTTCTTCATTCCGTCTTTCCGGCCGGAAAGCGCGACACCCACGGTTGGCGTTTCGACCTCACTGGCTGGTGCGGTGCCCGCCAGGGTGGGATCCAAGGGGGGCGCGACCGCCGGTAATACCACGGGCGGCACCTCGGTCAGTTCCACCAATTCAGGGACTTCGGCGTCCAGTAAATCGAACGTCATCGAGTCGTCATCCAATTGCATGCCCAAGTCTTCGGCAAACACGACGTCGATGGAAACGACCTCGCTGATCAATTGAGGCACGGTCAAGACGCCGATCAGCAGCAGCAACAGCATGTGCCCAACCAGACTGATTAGCCACGCCGGGGCGCTGCGCGCCACCGCTTGTCGAGTACCATCGGTTGTTTCCTCAGCGTCGCTTGGCTGAACTCTCCAATGAAATCCCGCTGCACGAGGTTTCGACTCTTGATCGGGAGTTCGTTTGGACCGCTTTGCAGGTTGCGAAGGTGCGTCCCGTTTCGCTGAACTGTTTTTTGCAGGGCTCTGTTCTGAATCTGGGCCTTCTCTGGAAGTGAGGCTCTTGCTTGCGGTGGCGCTCTTTTTAGAAGTGGGATTCTTTTTTGTACCGGCCCCTGAGTTTTTCCCGGTGGCACGAGATGCGTTTTTTTTCTTTTGGGAAGTTCGTTTCGCGTTTTTTTTCGCCTTCGACTCTTGAGGAACCTGTTTTATCGCCTGGCTAGGCGTTTGTTCTTCCTCTTTCTTCTGTTCCTTTGAGACCTGATTGCCAGAGAGTGCCGCGACGGGGGTTTGGCTGCCTTCAGGTTCCACGACTGGCCCGGCCGTGACGTCCTGATTCGTAAGTACGGGTTGATTTGGCAGCGGCGCTGGAGCCGCACTGTTGTTCTGCTCCAGCGAGACATCTTGAATCGGCTCAACCGGGACCGCGGGCTGCGCGAGAACCGTCTGACTGGCTGGGGCCTGCGGTGGAAAGAGTGTTGGCGGTGCCTGAATCGGAACGACCGGTTGTACGCCGGGGACCTGGTTGGCCGCGACAGGCTGGCCCGCTGGATTGGGAAACGTGGGAGGAACCGCCGGAGGTGGCTGAATTAATTGTGGAGTTGGTTGATAATAGGCGGTCGGCGGAACGGTTTGATTGCCGGCATCTGGCTGGACGATTGGCGGTTGAGGTGGCTGAACTTGGTCATTGCCAAGCAACTCGGCACCGGTGGAACGTTGACGATTGATGACATCTTTGACTGTTCGTTTTCGTCTCACCAGATCGCTCTTTCGTGGCCGGTACCGCCCTAGGTGCCATCCGAGCGACACCGGCCAGCCGAAGGTCTCCTGATATGGGTATGGCCATGGGATACTTCGGCGGTCGGTGGGGCTGGAAGATCCGCGCCGAGCAAAGTCTACAATTTCGGGGGTGGCTTCTTTTCCTTTTTCTCACTTTCCTTCTTTCGCTCGGCACGTGCCGCTTTTTTCTTCTCGAACGCGAGTTTCGCCACCTTTTCTTCCGCCGTCAGGGCTTCCCACGGCTTCTTGTCCCAAGGCAGCGGCACGCCTTCGGGCGGCTCCTTGAAGGCTTGTTGCCATTGAAACGTGAGTGGGAAATCCAATTCGGCCTGGGCCAGCACCGCCCAAGGCGTGTTACCATGTTCGTCCACCACGCGTCGCAAATGCTCGCGAGCTGCGTCGGCATCTTGCTTCACTTCCGGCGGTAACGTGGGGCCGGCCGCTTCGACATTTCCCGGTGCGCCCAATAGCCAGGCATTCTTGGTGCCGTTTTCGGGCACTTGCGGATCGTTGTACATGCTCTCCAGCAGTTTCGTGGATGAATAGCAACGCACGCGGTTGGCCAGCAGTCGGCCCACCAGCAAGTCGTAATGTGCCTGCCAGCGCGGAGATGTTTCCTTGCCCCGTTCCTTTTCGACCGCGGCCAACTCGCTCACCGCGCGGTTCAGTATGTCCATCGTTTTGCCGATTTGTTTTTTGACCGGCTTAATCTCGAATTGGATTCCCGCCGCCAGGAAAGTTCGCGGCAGCGGCTCTTTGATCAATTCGTTGCTGGCTTGCGTCGTGCGCAGCACGGCCAGACGCAACGGGTTCTTTTCCGCGGCCTTCTCGTAGTCCTTGTGCGAGATGTACGCCGGGCGGTAATTCAACAAGCGTTGTACGTCGAAAGTTGGCCCCGAGATGGTTTCGTCATTCGTGAGCAGATACAGTCCGCCATTGGCATGCGTAATGCGAGCCAAGCCGTAGGGACCGAACCCAGACGAAATCGGATCATGCGACGGACCATCCCGCCAAACGGCCAAGCGAGCATGTTCGGCATAGGCCGTTTCGGGGCCGCGGTCGACGGGCAAATAGTAGTTTTCGTGACTGCTGGGATCCACCCACTTGACCGTCACCTCTTCACGAGCAAACGGAGCGACCGGACCGATTACGTAGAGCGCCATCGTGTGCCGCTGCAGCATCTTGATCGCTTCGTCCACCGACGCTTCGTCGTTACCTCGTTCATCGGTCACGACAACCAGCATCACCTTGCGGCCCGTCTTGGCCGTTTTGCCGTAGGTTGCCGCGATGCCCTTAATCGCGGTGAAGACATTTTCGACGCCCGACTCATCGGCCTCAATCTCGCGCACCGCCGCCAGGATTTCCCTGCGATCCGCCGTGGGTTTGGGCGTCATCACCTTCATACTTCGCCCGAATGACGCGACACTGGTCAGCAGACTGCCGCCTTGGTCGCTCGTTAATTCGTCCAGTTCGGTGTAAACGCGCGCGAAACGGCTGATGATGTGTTCGCGCCGCGGCCGCAGGCTTTCCGATGCATCCATCAGCCATACGACCAAGAGGTCGCTTGATTCCAAACGCGAGACGATCTCCTCGGTGATGCGGTCCACCGAGCCTTGGTCGGTCGAAGCGTTGACGACCGAGCCTTTAATGCCAGCCAGGTCCTTGAACAGCTTGTCGCTGTCGCCGTTGGAGAAGAATTCGGCCATCGTGACGTCGAGGCTTGAGACATCCGCGGGCTCTTCCGCCAACTCCGAGGGATCGGATAACTTCAAGACATCGCCCAGAGCCATTTTGGCCGCCTCGTCGAAGGTGCCCGCGCTAGGCGCGCCCACTTCGTTCAGCCAATCATCCGTCACGGTTACGTCGACGGTTAACTCGACTTCATCGATCTCCGGTTCGATCAACTCTTGTGGGGCTACGAAGATCGTTACGTGATCTTTCACCAATGATGCGACCGGCAACAGCGCCAGCAAAACGAAAATCGCCAAATGAACGATGATGCTGGAGAGAAACGACTTTAGGTCGTCGTTGAGTTGGAAGCGGGACTCGTCGTCGGCTTCCCCGTGCCACCAGCGATGGTGATCAGCAAGGCTCATAGCGCTCCCCCGATTTGATTGGAGTTGGGGCTTTTGGGTGACACTGACAAGGAAAAGCTGAACTCCAATTGTAACTTTGTGGGAGAGATTTGACTCTGACCACCGCACACCTGAAGCGCAGTGGGTTGCTATCGCAGATTACGTGCCAATTTGAAGGGTAATCCTGGACTTGCGGTCCTCGGCGCGCGTTGGTTTCGGGCATGGTTCGAACTGGAGCGCGCGGGTAAGCACTGATGGGTCAAGAAACACGGCAATCCTTGGTGCATTTCACTAGATCTCCGCCTCATGCGGTGCCAGCTAGCGCGCATGTCCATTTGCATTTATTCGCAATCAGCAAAACGATTTGCGACGAAAGCGCCCGCCGACGCGCGCGCGGGCGCGCGGACGGAACACGCACACTTTTGTACTCACCTAATTTTCTGTATTTCAATTAGTCAAGAGGATTCCGTTGAAATGTGAAGATCGAAAGAGAGAACTGGGGGTTTGGCACGCTATTCGCCTGACAGGTGGTCACGGAAATAGGTTCAGTCGCAAGGATTCGCAGTCACCCGTTCAGCCGCGAGTCAGGCACCCCAACCAGACCGCGCGTCCTCTTACCAAACCTGCCTGTCATCACTGTTGACTGTAGGAGGAACAATCTTGTTCGTTGAATCAACGCGCGGTGCTTTGCCAAACGTTGTGGTGTTACCCTCTCCGCTAAATCTTTGATCGCGGTTTCTCCACCCCAACCGGCCACGCGATTCGGACTGATTGTTCCGTCCTGCGGTCCCCAATACTCCAGAATTGAATTCACGAAAAAGGGATCGCGACATGGGAGCCGTCACCAAATACGAGCCGTTGTGGAAGTCTTTTTTTGTACTGCTGATTGCATTGTCACCTCTTCTCGCGGCCGACGGGCAGGAGAAAGCGGAGGAGGGAAAAACCAACTTCGGCCGCGAAGCGCGGGAGGGGACGCCATCTTTGTGGCGCGAGCCAGATAAGCCGCTTGACGATCGCGAGCGCATTCATCACGTTCTCAGCCGTCTGACGTTTGGCGTGACGGACGAAGCCATCTATGAAGTCGAACAAGTCGGCCTGAAAAAGTGGCTTGAGATGCAACTGAAGGGCGAAGCCGCTGAATCGAAAGAGCTTCAAGAGCGGCTCTCGAAGCTGGCCTCCTTGCCACTCTCGAACCAAGAGATGGTCCAGGAGTATCGTAAGCCGATCCCACCTCGAAAGAAAAACGCCACACCGACGGAGAAGAAGTTGCGTGCCGAGTTGCGGGCGCTACAGGACGTGCCGAGAAATCAACTCAAAGACACCGTCGTTTACACTGCCACGTATAGTAAGAACCAGTTTCGTGAAGTGGCTTGTGACTTCTGGCGAAACCACTTTAACGTGGACGTCTCGAAAGGCAACGTGAAGTATTACGCGACCGAGTATGAACGCGACGTGATCCGTGGTGAAGCGCTTGGCACGTTTGAAAAGATGCTCAACAAGCAGGCCCGCCATCCCGCGATGCTGGTCTATCTGGACAACTACATTTCGCGCGCTCCGCCCCGGAAGAGCCTGATCGAGGCAGCTCAAAAGGCGTGGCTCGAAGGTCGAGACTTCGGCGCGATGCAAGAAGCCGTTGACATCGCCAAAATGAAAGGGATCAATGAAAACTACGGGCGGGAGTTGATGGAATTGCACACCTTGGGTGTCGACAACCACTATACGCAAGACGATGTGGTGGCCGTCGCCTACGCTCTAACTGGCTGGACCGTGCAGCAAGACCCGTCGAAACCGATCACATTCCAATTCCGCCGGGACATGCACGCCAGCGAAGCTCGCCAGATTCTCGGCAAGCGAATGCGGCCCAATCCGCGTAACCCGGAACTGGAAGGCCAGGCCATTCTCAACATGCTTGTCTCGCATGAAGGGACGGCGAACTTCATCTCGTACAAGTTGTGCCGATACCTGGTTGCCGACAATCCACCCCAGGAGTTGGTGGATCGAGTCGCCAAGGTGTACATGAAAAGTAAAAGCGATCTGCCGACAGTCTATAAGGCGATCGTGACGGACGAGGAGTTCTACAATCCGCATCACTATCAGGCGAAGTTCAAACGCCCCTTCGAGTTTGTTGCCAGCGCGCTGCGTGTCACCGATGCCGAAATTGAATCGACTCGTGGCATTCACCAAGCGCTGACCTCAATGAGCGAACCGATCTACCAGTGCGAGGATCCAACCGGCTACTACGACCAGGCGGACGCTTGGCGCGATCCGGGCACCATGGCTCCACGTTGGCAGTTTGCTCTTGGCTTGGGCCTGGAGCAGGTCTATGGCGTGCGAATTCCTGATTCCTATTGGGAAGGACTCAAGCCCAACAACCCGGTGCAATGGGTCGAGGTCTTAACCAAACGGATCCTGCCGGGCGGCCATACCGAGAAGACTGCCGAAGCGCTGGATGCCGTGGTCGCCAAGTTCGCCAGGCAGAATCCGAAGCCCGAGCAACTAGGCCGCTACATTGTCGGCATCTTGCTCGGATCGCCGGAATTCCAACGACAGTAAAACTCCATAAGAAACCCCGGCTTCTCTCCCGGAAGCCGGGGTTTCTAAGCACACAAAATAAAGACAAAAAAGGAACCGAACCCATGAAACGTCGCAGCTTTCTTCAGATGTCGGCCATCACGTCCGGGGCCGTCTGTTTTAACGTTGCCGGATTCCACGCCGCCGCCCGCGCTCAACAGCGAACGTTTGGTCCGGGCGACAATCCCGTGCTTGTCGTTATCTATCTGCGCGGTGGCCAGGACCAGCTCAACACGGTCATCCCGCACAAGGACAAGAACTATTATTCCATTCGGCCTTCTTGCAGCATTCCCGAGGAAAAGTCCATCGCCCTTGACGACCAATGGGCGTTTCATCCCGCGATGGCTTCGCTGAAGGAATGGTACGACAAAGGCAAGGTGGCCGCGGTCATTAACAGTGGTTCGCCACACAGCACGCGAAGTCACTTCGACGCGCAGGACTTCATGGAATACGCCGCACCGGGCAACCGCACGGTTCGCGACGGCTGGCTGAATCGTTATCTTGCCGCCACGGTGCCCGATGCCAAAAAGGGCTACGGACTGCCCGAGCTACGCACGGTGGCGATGCAAGACCTGTTGCCGCGTTCGCTGCGGGGCCGTTATCCGGTTGTCGCGGTGCCGGGCAACCTCGAGGCACTCCAAGACGTTTTGGACCTGTTCGAGAATTTTTACGGCGGTGATGAGAAGAAGGATCTCGCCAAAATCTTGAAACAGTCGACGAACATCACGTCCGGCATCGCGGCGGACCCGGTGATGACGTCCGGTCGCGAGACGGTTTACGGCCTCAGACGTCTGCACCAGATCCTGGAAAGAGAAGACACCGGATCTGGGGCTCCCCAAGAATATCCCAACAGCCGGTTTGCCGGTCGGTTGCAAAAACTTGCCCGGGCAATCAAAGCGGGCGTGGGATTAGAGGTCGCCGCAACGGACGTCGGCGGTTGGGATCACCACGTTGGCCTGGGCTCCGACGATGGAGCCTTGAACCGCATGATGACCTTCCTCTCCGAAGGCCTATCGGCATTCATGGCCGATCTGGGCAAAGACCTCGACCGCACGATGATCGTGATGTGTACCGAATTTGGCCGCAATGCCGAAGAGAACGGCAACGCCGGATCGGACCATGGCCACGGCGGAGCCATGTGGCTGATGGGCGGCAAGATGAATGGCGGAAAGATCTACGGAAAGTGGACCGGACTGCAAAAGAGCGTCTTGTATCAAAAGCGCGACCAGCCCGTCACCACCGATTTCCGCGACATATTTGGCGAAGTGCTGCAAGGCCACATGCAGTTTGAAGTGCCTGACAGCTTCTTCCCCGGCCACAAGGCCTCGGCCGACAAACTCGGACTGTTCTCATAGTTCGGCTTTGTTTGGCGGCGGATTCTGCCCACCACAAGTTGTGTTGGTGGGCGGAGTCTGCCCTACTATTTCTAGCATCCACCCAACAAGACGTCGCCATGTCAGCGAATGACCACTTATCAAATTCCAATCTCCCGGTGCTGGGGGCACCGTCGCACCACGAATTGTCTCCACCCGTGAAGGCTTTTTGGCGATTGGTGCAAGTGGTGACGTGGGCGCTGGGGATGTTCATTTGGGTGGCCCTCATCGTCAAACCAGAGCTTGGCTTGCACCTGCTCTGGAATGTACTCATCCCGGTCGCGCCCGCGTTGCTTGTTATCGCACCGGGAATTTGGCGCAATGTTTGTCCGCTGGGAAGCATGTCGGTGGCTCCCAACCACTTTGGCTTATCCAAAAGGAAGCGGCTTTCGCCAACGTGGCGGGCACGGCTGTATCTGGGGGCGTTCGTGCTACTGCTGGTGGTAGTGCCGCTGCGCAAGGTTTTGCTAGACACCAACGGCCCGGTCCTCGCCGCGGTTTTGGGCGTGGTGGGGCTGCTGGCCATCGGAATGGGCGTCATCTTTAGTTGGAAGAGCGGCTGGTGCTCGAGCCTTTGTCCCGTCTACCCGGTTGAGTTGCTCTACGGCAGCAGGCCCCTCGTGTCCGTCCCCAACGCGCATTGCTCGTCGTGCCTCAACTGTGTCGCGCCCTGTTCGGAAGCCAGCAAGAGCTTGACGCCGCAAACGGCCGTCAACACAAAGCTCGGAACGTTCGTGGGGACTGCCTTCGTTGGCTGCTTTCCGGGGTTTGTATGGGGTTGGTACAACGTGCCGAAGTTCAGCGGCTGGGAAGGTTTTAGCAACCTGCACGTCGCCTACGGCATTCCGTTCGCCGCGGGCGGACTGACGCTGTTGATTTACCTTGCTTTGCGCCAAGCGTTGCCGAAGCAGGCCGGGCTCATCGCCAGCGTCTTCGCTGCGGCGGCCATCATTACGTACTACTGGTTCCGCCTGCCACCGGTATTCGGCATTGGCCCGCCGGGATCCGCGATGATTGTCGACATTTCACAGTGGCTTCCGACATGGTCGACAGCAGCATTGCGTATCGCGACGGTGGTCGTCTTTGGGTGGCTACTGGTGGGACGTACCAACACGCGACGCTCGTGGGAGTCGCCACCCCCAATGGCTCAGAAGGTCGGAACATCGCAACCCAGCGTGCCACACACCGTGAGCTAAAGCGGCAAATCCGTTCGGATGTCAAGACCGCCAACGGATGGATCACGATTGCTGAATTGATTGCCGCGACACTGGATATTCGAGTTGCCGGAGAAGATTCCCCCTTAAATGTCATCCCGAATCCTCGTTAGGCCCGAAAGATGGGTAATCATGTGATGGCGGCGTTGCAATGCGGGCAACAGTCTACTCCATCTCTGATTCGCATACGCCTGGGCTTGAAGTTGCCAGAACCACAATCCCAAAGACTACCCTGGCAACGAGGGCAACGCACCATGCCTCGACACAGGAATATCGTAATTAACCAAAACACAATCATCGGTATTCCAAAGAAGGCCGCAATCGCAGCGATGGGCATCCAGTCGTCTGGCAATCCGCCGGATAAGAGAGCAACGAGGCATACCGATACAAGTGCAGCAGAAAGCGTCAGCAAAGAGCGAACAACTGCAGCCCAGACGAGCCGCTTGTGGAGGTAACTTCGACTTATAGGCTCGTTGCACATCCAAGAATCCCCTAACGACCCGATTGGACCGATTGTCATCTACGTTTTTTGCGGACTTGTTCCTTAAAGTATTAAAGTACGGAGTGACCGAAGTCTGGTAACCGGTACCCAAGATGCGATGGCCGTCCGTCAAAACGCCCAATCCGTGCTCGATGTCAAACGCGGCCTCGAACATGATCGTGGCCGAAGGTTTCTCGTAAAGCCAGATGGATTCACGAATCATTACGGATGGGGCACCAATCAAAAGATTGATGTCATCAGGTTTTTCAAATGGCTTGCGTTTTCGATCCTTGAAACCGGCATCAATCATCTCGTTGATTGTACTAATGTCTCCGTGCCACCACATCCCGGAAGCTTCGCCGCTGCCTTGGAGATCGTTCCAGACTGCTTTGGCAATTCGTTTCGCCAGCACATCTTGATTCTTGATGATGCGCAGCGCGACGGTCACCGCTTGTTTTGAGGGAAATTCTGTCCCGTCCTCCGCCTCGAATTCGAGTTTAATTTTGCTTCGCCCCACGTTGCGGCCGTGCCACCGATATATGAATGGCTTGAAGGCAGGGAGGTCGTATTGCTTGGTCCATCCGGTGTAGTCGAATTTGAAATCGCCAAGCTCAGGATGGTTCCATATGCTCATGATGGAGTCTTAACAGGATAATGTTCAGGATCACCGGGCAAGGAGTTGACGTTACCGAGCGAAGCGAGCCCACACGAACATCCGCTCGTTAAATGGCGTCGTTTAACTTCAATAGCATTGAGTCGTGCATCTGATGCTGGCATCATCTTGAAGGAACAGGTAAAGGCTACCCATGTCTCCGATCAATTGTTGATTGCCATAAATCCCGCCTTTACCGAAGCTGAGATCGTATGAGTCCTTGCGATTGACCCAAGGAAAGGGAACATCTGATTCAGGTTGAAGCGAAGCCAATTGCGCCAAGAATGTGCCGGGAATTCCTAGATCGCCCTGTGTGAAGTTCGGAACGCCGCCGATTTTCGTGGCGTTTAAAGCGGCAAGATTGTAGCTTTGCCCGACTTCAAGTTCGTTGGCCGTTTCAGCAGACTCCGGATAGTCTGCCGTGCGATAAATGACGCCATGGCAATCAAGGAACTCGTATTCGTGGTCGAACTTCGGAAACTGTTCCGATGTAATCAAATCTTGGTTTTCGACAGTTTGCCATTCGAAGTGAACAGTCTTTTGATCATCCCAGAGCCAACCATCCTCGTCTTCGGTAAGAATCGTCAGAAGATGTCCTGGCAGATCAGGCAGCAGATCAAGTGAATCGGAAAAGTTGAGCTGCGCCAGGAACCAGAAGGGATTTCCATCTTCGTTGCTCGGCCAAGGTCTGTCGGCAGGCCAATACGGGAGTCCGCCAACTTTGGTGACGTAACGCTTTTCGGGTTCACCTTCCGCGAAAACGAAAACATCAACGGGCACTTCTGATGGTGTGCGTAAACCGTGATTGTCACGCAGTGTTTCCACGGAATAGAGGTGGAACGGAGACGCTACGATATGACCTTCGAGTTTCTTTGACGCGATCGCATCTTCGTAGAGGCCTCGAACGGCGTCGAAATCGAGTTCATCGTGGGTCTTTGTGGAAATCGATTTGATCATATTTTGATTGTGTTGGGGTTTCTTCAGCCATCTAACGAATTGCGATCTATCCGGCTGGTTTGAGACAGTTAGATCGTGCGTTGAAGTTTGTCGCTTCGTGATGAGCCGCTATGCGGATGCAAACACGTCAGAAAGCGTGTTGCGTTCATCTTAACGAACGAAGAAGGTAATTCGCAAACAGATGGGTTTGGAATTGAACGGAAGTGCCGAGTGTTGCTCGAAGGAGCGGGAGGTGGTCTACCGATTCGACTCAAGCTGATTGCATTGTCTCTAGCGAGGCTTTACTTGGACGTGAGCTTCGGCTCTTTCAATGGCGGCATTTTGAAGCCGTCCATTTCGAGCAGGGCGTGAAGACTTGCCAGCCGCGCGTAGGGCGTTTTGAGTAGACGAACGGCGGTTGGATTGCCGGAGAGTTTGCCAATTTTTTTCTGGATGCCCTTCACGGCGTCGGCTGCTTCAGCAAGGCTCTTTTCATCGTACAGTCTGGCCGCGGAAGCAATCTCTTTAGAGACCTGGGTGATGGCACGCCGCTGGTCTGCCATCGGAGCGCTGGACGTAGTTTTTCGCGGGGCCGGTTTTGCATTCGAGGCGACTCGGCGGCCCGTTTTCTTATCACCACTCAGAGTGGTCGTGGCCGTGATCCAAACGCTGGTCGCGTGGACGTATTTCTTTTGGCCTGGAATGTACCAACCTTCGAACTCAAGCTCGTCGCCCACTCGCGCAAAGTGAAGATCGGAAATATTGACGGAGATCTTGGCGTCGGGGGCTAGATCGGCCGTGAAGGTCGCCTGGCCGGTCGCTACCGTCATACGGGCACCCTTGTAACTTCTCAAAATACCCTTCACCGCATAGGGCGCGGTGTTTTCCGGCTTCTCTTCCTTTGGTTTCGTGCCGACAAGAAACGATCCGCGAGCGGGCTCTTTGCTGACTCCGACCGGTGCCGGGGCGGCTGGAGCATTTGCTTGGGTTCGCGGGTCTTCGCGCGACGAGACTATTTTTACTTCGGTAATCGGCTCCTGCGCCCTCTCCAGCGGCTGTCCTTTCTTGTTGACCAAGAACATGCCGGAAAACTCGACAGGCATTCCAACTCGCAGCCAGCTCCCTTCGGCCTCTCCCCGCATGAAAATTTCCTTGGGCATCGCCTCGACGCGAATGAACCACTCGTCGCCACCGATGTTCTTGACTTGAAAAACTCCCTGTTGAATAGCCTTGATTTCGCCCGCGGAGCTGATTTTCTCCTTCGGTAATTTCGGTTGCCCCTGAGCGGCGGCTTGGGCGGCGATCAGCACGATTGCCAGTACAGCGACAGGCCACAAGGTAAAACGGGGAAAAGACATGGTGTGAACCTTTCGCGGGGTGCCAATGAACTGGGTGGTTGTGGCCATGGGGGGGCTCTTTTGCAATTGCCAACGCCCTAAAGCAATTTCCGTTCCATGTCGGCACGAAAGTTGAACTAGATTCGCTAGAATTCGAATGCTTCAATTCCCCGCCGTGAGTTGGCTGACTATAGGTCAGCAATCAGGGAATAGAGAGGCAGTCTTTCCGTTGAAGATTGCACACTGCGCGCGCGGTGCGCGCGAATGTGACCGTTCTCGGTCGGGGCGAGGCGGCTTGGCGAGCGGGCAAAGCGAGACTCGACAGAATGGGTTTCGATCGCCCCCACGGCACTCATCGCGAACAATCCGATGTTTCCGGCCTCCATGAAACGAGCCCAGACGTTACCCCTCCAGAGGAGCAGCGGCATGTTCTTTGCTAGAGCCGTGCAACCCAGTTGCTTTCCCGCACAATTCGAACAGGAGACCTCGGAGATGAGACTTCAACGATTAGCATCGCTGGTCATTTTTTCGCTGGTGGCAGGCATCGGCTGTGACAACGATTCGGGATCGTCGAAGTCGCCCTCCTCGAGTTCACCATCTCCAAGTTCGACAGCAACCAGTCCGGCACCGTCGAGTTCGGCACCATCAAGTTCGGCACCGTCGAGTTCGACCGCGGCGACTCCCGCCCCGCAACCCTCCAAGGATACGGTTGCGGAAGTGAAAGACGGCTGGGGGAGTTTGAAAGGCAAGTTCATTTACGATGGCTCGCCGCCAGAACCATCTCCGCTGACGATCACGAAAGACCGGGAGGTCTGCGGCAAGCTCAATCTGGTTGACGAATCGATCGTGGTCAACAAGGAGAATCAAGGCCTGGCGAATGTGGTCGTCTTTCTTTATTTGAAGCGTGGACAGGACCCGCCCCAGTCGCATGAGTCGTACGCCGAGACGGCGGATGCCCGCGTGGAACTTGACAACAAGCAGTGCCGATTCGAGCCTCATGTTTGCCTGCTGCGAACTTCGCAGACACTGGTCATCAAGAACAGCGACTCGGTCGGGCACAACACGAACATCGCTGCGAAAAACAATGCGTCGTTCAACCAAACGGTTCCGGCGGGCAGCGAACTTGAACACAAATTCACCGAGACTGAACGCCGGCCCGCCACGGTCGGTTGCAACATCCATCCTTGGATGACCGGATGGGTCTTGCCGCAAGACACGCCGTATTTCGCGGTGTCCGGAAAAGATGGTGAATTCGAGATCAAAGATCTGCCGTCGGGAACGTGGACGTTTCAAGTCTGGCACGAGAAAGCCCGTAGCATCGGCAACATTGAGGTCAATGGTAAGGCCGCCAAGTGGAGCAAGGGACGCGTCGACGTCACGATCACCGCGGACGCGATCACGGATTTTGGCGACATCAAGTTTAGCGAAGATCTATTTCAGTAATCACACGCGATGGCACTGGAGATGCTGAAGTCCACACTCAACCTGCCTAATTTGAGGACAAATCGATGGCGGAAAACGAACACGACACTAAAGGTGTCACGAAGGGATTGGTGGTACTGCTGGTTCTCGTGGTTGTGGCCGTCACCGCCGTCTTGTTTTGGCCTTCTGGCGAAAAGCCCGACGACAAGAAACCTTCTACCGCCACCGTTGACGAACTTCCACCTCCGACGTCGAGGGATCTTTATGTGCAACATTGTGCGGCGTGCCACGGAGAAAATGGGGACGGGCGCGGCGCGGCGGCGGCGTATCTGTTTCCCAAACCGCGTGATTTGCGAGCGGGCCGCTTTCGGCTCGTTAGCACATCCAACAACGTCCTCACGCCCGAGGATCTCGAAGCCATGCTCGTTCGTGGCATGCCTGGGTCGTCGATGCCGTCATGGGCTCACTTGAGTGAAGAGGATCGTGCGGGTTTGGCCAAGGAAGTCCTGCGTCTCCGCGCCGAGGGAGCGCGTGAAACATTTGTGAGAGTGCTGAAGGAAGAGGATGAGCTGACCGACGAAGAGATCGCGGAGCCGGCCGTTCAAAAAGAGATCGAAGCCTATGTCAAGCGATTCACCACGCCGGGCGAATCCAGCGAAGTGCCTGAATTCGGCGAGCCCGATAGCGAGGCAATCGCCAGAGGTAAAGAGCTCTACGTCAAGCAGAGTTGCCACTCGTGTCACGGCAAGGAAGGCAAGGGAGACGGCGTCCAAAAACAGTTCGACGCCGAGGGCTTTCCGACTCGGCCGCGCGACTACACGAAGGGCATCTTCAAAGGAGGGCATGATCCGGCGTCGCTCTATCGACGAATCGCTTACGGGATGCCTGGCACGCCGATGCCTGGTGCCGCGAAAGCGACACCGCAAGAACGCGTCGACATGGTCCACTTCATCCGTTCTTTGTCAGACGAAAAGACGCGCGAAGCCGCCGTGCTAAAACGCCGGCATCTCGTCGTGAAACGTGTCGAAAAGATCCCGGCCGGCTCGGATGGTTGGTCGAGCATTTCGGCGGCCGGCATCCAAGCGATTCCCCTCTGGTGGCGCGATGGCGCCGATCCGGATCTTCAAGTTCAGGCCGTTCACGATGGTAAGCAAATCGCCATCCGTTTGTCATGGCGCGACGGATCGGAAGACACGCATGCCGCCCGCACCGAGTCGTTCGAAGATGCCGTCGCGGTTGAACTGTATCGCGGTGATGCCGAGCCCTTCATTGGAATGGGCGGTCCGAAGTCGCCTGTCGACGTTTGGTTCTGGGATGCCGACCGGCAAACGCAACAGCTCGTGGAGAACACATACCCTAACACGGTGGTGGATGTGTATCCGTTCAGTGAAAAGGTGGTCACCACGGCTTCCTTCGATCGGCCTGGAGCCAAGACCCCGGACCAACCGGAAGTTTCGCTGCCGGCCCGTGCCAGTGGCAATCCGATCGTTCCCACGGGTGCCGAGTCCGGTGCCTCGTCGTTGTCCGTCGGTGGTCCCGGGACCGTCACGTTCCGCATCCCACAAAGCCAACTCGTAACGGCTGATGGCCAGTACATTGACGACCGCTGGAACGTGGTGATGACGCGGTCGTTGTCCGTCAAATCCAAGAGCGACGGAGTTTCGCTCGAAGCCGGCACGCGCGCCTCGATCGCCTTTGCGATTTGGGACGGTGCGCAGCGCGACCGCGATGGAAAGAAGTTGGTCACGATCTGGAACGATTTGGAGTTGGAAAAGTAATCAAGCGGCGGCGGCTTCCAGCCGTCGCTTCGGCGCAAGATGCAAGGTGCCGCAACCACAACGCCGCAGCCACAACATGGAGCCAAAGGATGGATGTTACACGACGACGTTTCCTGGAAACTTGTGCTGCCGCGGGAGGTGCGTTACTCGCGACGGGCCCGCAAGCTTGGGCGTTCGACCCGGTCAGCGTTGAAAACCCGCTCGGCTCGTACCCCAATCGCGATTGGGAAAAGATCTTTCTGGATCAGTACGCCTACGACAGTACGTTCACTTGGGTTTGTGCTCCCAACGACACGCACATGTGCCGAATGAAGGCGTTCGTGCGAAATGGAGTGATGATTCGAAGTGAACAGAATTACGATCACGACCGTTGCGGCGACCTGTACGGCAACACCGCCACCAAGGCCTGGAACCCGCGCGGCTGCGCGAAGGGGTTCACGATGCAGCGGCGCATCTATGGCCCCTATCGGCTCAAGGGACCGGTGCTTCGCAAAGGCTGGAAGGACTGGGCCGACGCCGGCTTTCCATCGCTGTCGGACAACCCGGATCTTCGCACGCAGTACAAGTTCGACGACCGGGGCAATGACAGCTATGTGCGCGTCACCTGGGACGAAGCGTACAAATACGTCGCCGGCGGCATGCACGCGGTCTCGAAAACCTACAGTGGCGATGCCGGCAAAGCGCGGCTGACCAAGGACGGTTACGAGCAACGGATGATCGACAAGGTGGAAGGTGCCGGTACGCGGACCGTCAAGATCGGCTCGAATCTGCCGCTGCACGGATTGGTCGGAAAGTTCGGTATCTATCGCCTGGCCAACCTGCTGGGGCTGCTCGACCATCACATTCGTGGCGTTCCCGCCGAAGAAGCACGCGGTGCCCGCGATTGGAACGAATACACTTGGCGTGGCGATCAAGCGCCCGGGCACCCGTTTGTCCACGGCTTGCAAACCGCCGACATGGACTTCAACGACATGCGGTTCTCGAAGCTGGTGATCCAGATCGGCAAGAATCTGATCGAGAACAAGATGCCGGAGTCGCATTGGCTGAACGAGTGCATGGAGCGGGGAGCGAAGCTTGTCGATATCGCTCCGGAATACAACTGCCCGGGCACCAAATCGGATTATTGGATCTCGGTCCGGCCAGGGCTCTCCGATACTTCCGTGCTGCTCGGCGTGACCAAGATCATGCTCGACGAAGGATGGTACAAGCCTGAATTCTGCCGCCAGTTTACCGATTTCCCATTGCTTGTGCGTACGGACAATCTGGAACGTCTGCGGCCCCAGGATATGCAAGCCGGCTACCAACCGAAAGACATCACTGGCGGTCCGTCGTACAAGGTTCAGGGGTTGAAGGACGATCAGCGACAGAAGATCGGTGATTTCTGCGTGTGGGACTTAGAGAAAAAGAAAGTGGTTTTTCTCTCCCGCGACGAGGTCGGCGAGAAAATGCCTGTGCAGGCCGCGCTGGAAGGCGCGTTTCGGGTGAAGTTGGCGAATGGAACCGAAGTCGAAGTCATGCCGATTCTCGAAATGTACAAGCGGCATCTCAAAGACTACGACGAGAAGATGGTCGAAGAAATCTCCGGCGCGCCGGCCCACCTGGTACGCCGGCTGGCGGAAGATGTGTGGAAGACGACGGAGGCCGGGCATCCGGTCGCCATACACATTGGCGAGGGGGTGAATCACTACTTCCACGCCACGCTGCACAACCGGGCGATGTACTTGCCGTTGATGTTGACCGGCAACATCGGCAAGCACGGAGCGGGCGGCTACACCTGGGCGGGCAACTACAAAGGAGCGTTGTTCCAGGCGTCGCCGTGGAGCGGTCCGGGAGTGGGCGGCTTTACGCATGAAGACCCGTTCAATCCGGTGCTCGACGAAAACGCGCGGATTGAGAAAGCGAATTTGCGGCACTGCGGCGACGTGGAAGACCCGTCGTACTGGGCTTGCGGCGAGCAAACGTTGACGGTCGATTTGCCCAAAGGCGGCGAGCGGACGTTCACCGGTCAGACGCACATGCCCACGCCCACCAAGATGTTCTGGTACAACAACGCCAACTTCTTGAACCAGGCCAAATGGGTCTACAACATCATCGTCAACGTGTTGCCCAAGGTCGACATGATTGTCGACCAACAAATCGAATGGACCGGCAGCGCGGAATATTCGGATGTCGTCCTGCCGGTTAACTCGTGGGTTGAAATGGAGGACTACGAGTGCGGCGGTTCATGCTCGAATCCGTTCCTTCAAGTTTGGAAAGGCGGCATCAAGCCGGTTCACGACACGGTCGACGACGCGGAGGTCTTTGCCGGCGTGGCCCGCGAATTTACCAGCCTCACGGACGACCAGCGCTTCGCCGACTATTTCAAGTTTGTTACCGAGAAGAAGGCCAAGGTCTATATCCAGCGAGTCTTCGACAACTCGACGACGACCCGCGGTAAAGACGGCCCGTACGACGTCGACAAGTTGATCGCCGGCGAGTACGGTGGCGAGCCCGGCGCGGGACTGATGCTGTTCCGCACTTATCCGCGCGTGCCGTTTTGGGAACAGATTCACGACTCGATTCCCTTCTATACCGACAGCGGCCGTTTGAGCAGCTATTGCGACCTGCCGGAAGCCATCGAGTTCGGCGAGAACCTGATCGTGCATCGCGAAGGAGTCGAAGCGACGCCCTACCTGCCGAACGTCATCGTCTCGACCAGCCCCTACATTCGGCCGGTCGATTATGGCATCCCCGCCGACACCATCGACCCGGACCTGCGCCAAGTTCGCAACGTGAAAATGTCGTGGGAAGAGGTGAAGAAAACGGTCAACCCGCTGTGGGAACAAGGCTACAGTTTCTTTTGCTGCACGCCGAAAAGCCGGCACTCGACCCACAGCTCTTGGTCGACGGTCGACTGGCACTGGATCTGGAGTGACGATTTTGGCGACCCGCACCGCACCGACAAACGTGCCCCCGGTGTGGCCGACCGCCAGATTCAACTAAACCCCCAGGCCGCCAAAGATCTTGGCCTGAATGAAGGGGACTACGTCTACGTCGACGCCAACGAGTTGGATCGGCCCTACATCGGCTGGAAGGATGACGACGGGCCACGGCACACGGCGTTCCGTTGCATGGTCCGAGTGAAAGTGAACCCCGGCCTGCCGTATAACTTCACGATCCTCAAGCACACGGGTTGGATCGCCACCGAGCGAACGGTTAAGGCCCACGAAACGCGGGCGGACGGCCGCGCACTGGCCGCCGAAACCGGCTACCAGGCCAGCTATCGATACGGTTCGCATCAAAGCATCACCCGCAACTGGATGATGCCCATGCACCAGACCGACACGCTGTTTCACAAGAAAACCGGCGCGATGGGTTTCACCTTCGGCTTCGATGTCGACAACCACGCAATCAATACCGTCCCCAAGGAGACGCTGATTCGCATTACGAAGGCGGAAGACGGCGGCATCGGCGGCAAAGGCATTTGGAAGCCCGGCCAATCCGGCTACAGCCCCGGTACAGAATCACCGCAAGGCCAGCAGTATCTGGCCGGCAAATACGTCGTGGTGCGAACGTAGAGAGTGTAAGGGAATAACTTGTGGTGCGGGCGTCCCGCCTGCCCATTGCAGCCGAGACGGCTGCACCACAATACAAACCATTGCAGCCGGAGACGGCTGCACCACAATACCAATTAGACAACTCCGGACAAGGGCCGCGGCCGCCAATGAACAACGAAAATTCTAACCCCGTTCCTAAAGTTCACCCCGCCACGCGCGAGGTGCTGCCCGAAGATCCGATGGACCTGCACGGTTTCGAGGTGCCTGGAGATCCAGATTTGATGATGCGGATGTTGGTCGAGGATTACGCCCGCATGGGCTGGAACACCGAGTCGATCATGAGTCTGGCTAACGATCCGAACTACCAGGTGTTTCACGGACTGCTGCGGATGTATGGCGAAGACGAACTTCGTCGTCGCATCGCCGACGTCATCAGCCGTTGCGGTGTGATGCGTGTCACGACAGAGGAACGAGGGCCTTCCCCCACACAACTTGTGCAGATTGACCTGCCGGCGGCAAAGTAAGGAGCATGTAATGCCTAGCGTTTACAATTGGCAAATCGGACGCGAGATGAGCTATCCGCACGAGGAGCGCCATCCGCGGTGGCAGTTCGCTTTCGTGTTTAATCCGAACCGCTGCATTGGTTGCCAAACTTGCACCATGGCTTGCAAAAGCACCTGGACCTTCTCCAAAGGGCAGGAGTTGATGTGGTGGAACAACGTCGAGACCAAACCGTACGGCGGCTATCCGCAGTATTGGGACGGCAAGCTGCTGCAGATGCTGGAAGAGGTGAACCCCGGCAAACAGTCTTGGGACGCTCGCGAGAAAGATCCCCAGACCATGCCGTACGGCACCTTTGACGGAATGACGATTTTCGAGGCGGCCGAACAACGTCCCAGTCCCGACGGACATCAAGGCGCACTAGGCTACCTGCCCACCGACGACGAATGGCGGGCTCCGAACATCCACGAAGACACGCCGACGGGTTCACAATTCACCCAAGACCGGCAATTCGGCGGCTCGGCCCAGTTGCCCGAACACAAGGTGTGGTTCTTCCACCTGGCCCGAATTTGTAATCACTGCACGTATCCGGGCTGCTTGGGATCGTGCCCCCGGAACGCGATCTACAAGCGTCCGGAAGACGGCGTCGTGCTCATCGATCAAAGCCGCTGCCGTGGCTATCGCAAATGTGTCGAGGGATGTCCGTACAAGAAGGCAATTTACCGCCCAACAACGCGCACGACGGAAAAGTGCATTGCCTGCTTCCCGCGTTTGGAGGGCAAGGATAAAGAAGTCAGCCCCACCGGCGCGCCGGCCGAAACACGCTGCATGTCGGCCTGCGTTGGCAAGATTCGGCTACAAAGCCTGGTCGAGATCGACGAACAGAAAAGATGGGCCAACGATCCGAAGAATCCGGTCTACTTCCTCGTTCGCGAGCGGCAAATCGCCCTACCGCTCTACCCTCAGTTCGGCACCGAGCCCAACGGCTATTACATCCCGCCGCGCTGGGTGCCGCGCGATTACCTGATGCAAATGTTCGGCCCCGGCGTGGACCAGGCCATCGAACAGTACAGTTGCCCCGATCGTGAATTGCTCGCCGTCTTGCAACTGTTCCGCGCCAACCAGCAGATTATCTTTCGATTTGAAATCGAGAAAGGCGAGAAGGTCGCCGAATGTGAGGTGACGATGCCTAACGGCGAATCGCGTACGCAAGAACTCTTTAACGACACCGTCATCGGCTACAACAAGTTCGACGAAGAAGTCTCTCGAGTCACGATCGAGGAACCGACCTTCGAGCGTCCGGCCGCGGACCATGTGAATTCGATTTAACGGTTATCAACATGACAACAGCGACAAACTTCGATCCGGCGTTGAACATCGCCCGGCAGTCACTTTACCGATTCGCGGCCCTGTCGCTGCTCGACCCCCGTGCGGGCTGTTGGGAACAACTCAACGCCCTGCGTGATAGTGGCATACTGACGGAGGCAGCGGCCTTGATCCGCGGCGAGCCCGCTGCCAAAGCCGAAGCGCTCGCTGTCGCCGAGCGGCCGCTCGAGGATCTCGATCCCCGGCCCGTGTTTGCGGCGCTGCCAAATTCCCAAACGGCTTTGAACGATGAATTCGAGCGCACGTTTGGGTTGCTGGTGAGTAATGCCTGCCCACCGTACGGAACGGAGTACATCAACGGCAAGTTCACCTTCCAACGCTCGCATGCACTTGCCGACGTCAGCGGTTTTTATCGTGCGTTCGGTCTGCAACTTTCCGCGCAACATCCGGATCGCCCCGACCACATCGTGCTTGAATTGGAATTCATGGCCTTTCTGATCGGACTCCAGCGGCAGGCCATCGAGGATAACTCCGCCGATCACGAAGAACAGGCGGCAATTTGCGGCGACGCACAGCAACGCTTCCTGCGCGAGCATCTGGCGTGGTGGGCACCGGCGTTCTCTCGACTGATGTGGCGAGAAAACGGCAATGGGTTCTACGCCGCGGTCGGCACCATGCTTGCGGCCTTGATGGCCGCCGAGCGATCGTTACTCAACGTCGCGGCAACTAGCGGATCGGTGCAACCGAGCACGCTGGAACGCCCCGAGGAGTGTGAAGGATGTTTGCTGGCCACGGGCGAGCACAACATCGACGAATGAAGGCGGCGGCAATACGGCCAGTAATCGTCATCGATCCTTGCCGCGTGTGAGTCCCCGTGATTTCCGGCGTGGCTACTCTTCAAAAAACTTCTCAACCGGCTCGTTGTGGAGCGATTTCAAGTTGGGTAACCTCCTGCAGAGGTTCCGCGGGCTCTCTCTGTTTCTCATCGCCACGATCCATGATGGACACTGAACATCCAGACGACGAATGGACGCTCTGGTGGGACGCTCGCATTGCCGCCATGGAAACAGTCCTCGGCAAATCGGCCGACACCGTCGGCCACGGCATGATTCCATTTCAGCTCGGTGCCGAAATGGGCGGTGCCGCGGACATTGTCTACTTCCGCGAACATTTGGATGGTGTGATCGCCGCGACATCGGAGCTGATTGGTTGCGATGATCAACTTCCCAACGATCTAGGCAATTACGAATTGATGATTTGTTCTCGCCAGGATGAGGAATGGGGTGCCAACATCATTTGCCAACTGGCGCATTACACGTTGCAAGCCGTACTCAATCCGGGAGAGACCATGGACATTAGTTCCGCCGCGCCCGCGGGGTCAACGATAGCCGCATTTCTATTCTGCGATTATGGTCGCTTCCAAGTGCGAGATCGGAACGCGGGATTGCTGCTGTGTCTGGGCATTTCGGTCGAAGAACTGGTGGAGTGTCGTGCCGGCAATCGGCCTTACGTCGAATCGGCCCTCAGAGAGGCGGGCGTTTTCCCATATACTGATTGGTTCCGCGAAGGAGTCATTTGACCCGCGCGGTACGCGCTCGGATAATTCACGCATCATTAGCCCCGTAAACATCGTCCATGCCCGAATCGCCGTACTCGCCGCCACAAACAGACCCGGCTCCTTGCTCGGTCGTGATCACGGACGCCAATGCCTTTCAGATGCCCCACAAATGCGTCGTCTGCGGTACGGAAGTTGCCAAGCTTTTCTCCTACACGCAAGATCATCTACCGTTCATCGGTTCCGGCGCGGGATTCGTCCGCACGACCCAGGTTTCCATCCCCTACTGTGACGAACACCGCCAGTCTTTTGAAACGCGTTTTCGGAAACTGCGGATCGCTCAAGGCTTTGTTTACGCGATTCTCGTCGTCTGTGTGTTCACCATCTTCTTTCCGCCCGTCCGGGAATGGTTTGGCTGGGGACCAGAACCGGGTTTGGTTTCCGGAATTTTCGGCGGCTTGTTGTTCCTGTTCCTCGTCATTACGATTTTTTGCATCAAACCGTTTCTCTATGATGTGTTTCTCAAACAGTCCGGAAATCGCCTTCACATCAAGGGCCGACCGACGGGTTTCATCACCAACGTCATGGCAGCCAACCGGTCGATTTGTGAGTGAATCGTGCGGGCGGTTTTTTAAGAATCCCGCGTACCGGACTTGCGAGCGGCGGCTATCACGAAATATCCTAGAGGGCTGGGTGGCGGATCTCCTCTTCAAAAAAGGCTAGGCGATGGCTCGAATTTTGATCAGTGCACTTTTGGCCGCAATCGTGACTTTCATGTGGGGATTTTTCTGGTGGGGGATACTTGCCATGCAGAGCGGCACATACTCAGCCGTCTCCGCCGAAAAGGAAGCCAACGTCTTGAGCGTGCTGGAATCGAGCCTTCCGCGCAGCGATGTCTATTTCATCCCTGATCCAAAACAAATGCACGAGAACGGTGGGAATGCCAACGCCGACCCGGCCGAGAAGCCGTTTATCAAGATCTACTATCGCCCCAAGGGAAGCGTCTCCGGGCAAGGCGAAATGATGGCGAAGGGCTTTCTGCACATGTTCGTGTCGGCGCTGTTCATGGCGACGTTACTTTCGTTTGTCACGGGCTCCATGTGTTGCTACAGCGCGCGGGTCGCTTTTGTTTGTTCGATCGGGGTGTTTGCCGGCTTTTGGCAGCAAGTGGGCGACATGATCTGGTTTCACCATCCGGCCGGCTTCTCGCTGTTCACTCTTGGCTATCATGGCGGTGCCTGGTTACTGGCGGGGCTGGTCATAGGGGCTATTGTCAAGGGACCGCGTGAGCCCGCCTCTCCGGCGAAGCCCTAGTAGAAGGGCGCAAGCTGTCGTCGAGTTGCCGGTCCGATCCGCGGCAGCCGCCGTGACGGCATGGGTCGAATTCTGGATGCAACTGACCAGACCGCATAGAATGAAAGAAGCGAGTGTCGAGCCAAACAGCGGCAGTCGATTCGCCCGTATGTTACAAGTCCATGAGTGCGCCGCTTCTCAGGCGTGAATTCGGTGGACAGGGGTGTTGGGCAACGCGGGACGAGTCGGCAAGATGGAAGAGTTGACGAAATTCAACACTAGCCGCGTTGCCATGAACTTGCGTACAATGACAGTGTGGGCGGCAGCAGTGTGGGCGGCAGCAATGGGCAGGGGTGCTCAGGTCGGCGGATGGGAATGACGTTCCACTTGGCCGCTGACGTTAGCAAACACGAATTCATTACACCCGCGGCCGCCGCCACAAGTTTTCATGTGTGTCAGTGAAAAGTTCCGCTCGCGGCAGAACTGAAAAACTTCTTCGGGGCGCGCGACTTCAAACGGATAGCCGCCGACCCAGTCGATCAGGTCGCGCCAAGCGTTCATGCCGCGATTGCTTTGATAGGTTCGCCACGTGTGAAACGGCCGCAATCGCAGTAGGTCGCGAACGGTCGTGGGACCCCAAATCCTCAATAATGATGGAATCAGAATCATGAGCCGCAGTGATGACGGCAACCGGTTGTACAGCCGTTTGATCTTGGTCCAACGCCGGCTGGCCGCGCCTTGGTCGTTGTAGATGGCCAGGAACAATTGGCCGTCGTTGGCCACCGCCGCGGCCGCGTGCTCGATCGATCGCCACATTTCGCCCGTATGATGAAGCACTCCCCAGGAGTAAACAATGTCGAACTTTCCTAATTCGCCGAGCAGTTCCACGTCCAAAGCCGATCCCTGTTCGATCCGCCAACGCGAACCGTCGTCTTCGGCGAATCCGCGGCGCAGTTCCCGCGTGCAGCGAACCGAATCTTCATCGAGGTCGATCGAGCAAACGTCGGCCCCCAATCGCCAAGCGGCCAGACTGAACAGGCCGCTGCCCGATCCGATATCGAAAAACGATCGGCCTTCAAGACGCTGTGTGGCCAGGGCTGTTTGCAACGAAACTTCCGCACGGCGAATCACCGCCTCGTCGATGTTGTTCAGAAAATACGACCAATTCTTGCCAAACGCGAAACGAGCGTCTTCGGTGGCGGATGGTCCAATGGTTGTTTCGTTCATTTTCTCGCGGCTTCGACCGTCCTCCGCACTGGAGGCGGCATCGCGACGTAAAATAAGTAAGATGCCCCAACCGTAAATTATACTTCATTCACTTTGCAACGCTTGTCATGTCGCAGCGCGTCACGATTGTAATTCATTCGCTCGAAGGAGGCGGGGCCGAACGGGTCGCCGCCGCGATGGCCAATCACTGGGCCGAAACGGGGCGCGACGTGACCCTGATTACGCTCGATTCGTCCGATCGTGACAAGTATAAGCTTGACGATCAAGTGCAGCGTGTCGCGTTGGATGTCATGTCCGAATCGGCGAATGTCGTGTTCGGGGTACTTCGCAACCTCCGGCGAATGCGCCGGCTGCGGCGGGCGATTGTGGAATCACGTCCGGATGTGGTGATCAGCTTGGTCGATCGCACGAATATCCTGGTGTTGCTGGCGACGAGGCGGCTGGGACTCGACGTCATCGTTTGCGAACGCACCGATCCGCGGCATCACGATATCGGCCGCCTGTGGTCGCGTTTGCGACGGTGGATTTATCCGCGCTGCCGCGCGTTGGTGGTTCAGACCCCGGGTGTCCTGCAGCACGCGCGTTCGCTGGTGCGAGGTCGTCCCATTTACGTTTTGCCTAATGCGATTTTTTGCGACGCGAACACAAATGAACAGCAAGTAGACGAGCAACACGAATGGACACCGACGGGCGGCACACGCTATCTGGTGGGGCTCGGCAGACTCTCGCGGGCCAAAGGATTCGATCGTGCGATTGAAGCGTTCGCCCGGATCGCCAGTCGGCATTTGGACTGGAATCTTAGGATCGTCGGAGATGGTTCCGAGCGGGCGGCGCTTGTCGAATTGATTCAGGAGAACGGCCTAGGCGACCGCGTGGAACTGCTTGGTTGGACCGATCGTCCCGAACGAGTTTTGCGGCAGAGCGATCTATTTGTGTTGCCGTCGCGATTCGAGGGGTTTCCCAATGCGCTGCTTGAGGCGATGGCTTGCGGACTGCCGGCGATCAGTTTCGACTGCGAAAGCGGACCGGCGGAAATTGTCCGCGATGGCGTCGATGGAAGGCTGGTGCCGGCGGATGATGTCGAGCGTCTTGCCGAAGTGCTGTCAGAATTAATGTCCGACGAGCCGCGCCGGAAGCAGTTCGCGGCTCGTGCGGGCGAAGTGGTCGAGCGGTTTGGTCGTGACGAGTTTTTTCGTCGTTGGGAGGCGATTCTGCGCGGTGAAACGGAAAGCCATTATGCGAATGGAGTGTTGCATGCAGCTAGCGAGCACACGACAGCGGATCGTTGAATTCGCGTTGACGCGCGGTCGATGGTCGAATACTGTTCCACCCAACTACATTGTGGGGGTAGGTTGTATTGTCGTGGTTCGCTCCGCGAACCGAACGTCGTCGTTCGTTCCTCTTCTCTCTCGTCTGCTTTCAATGCTTCGTTTGGCTTGCCCCTGGTTGTTCGCCGTTTGCTGTGCCTGCGCGCCGGGTTGCGCGCAGTGGGCGGTTGAATCGGCTGATCCTTTGCAAGCGGCATCGCTGCCCAACTCGAAACTCGCGCCGGATAGCGTGGTCGTTCAAATCGCCGTGCTGCGAGTTCCGGAACACTTGGAAGATTCGGCGCATAAGATTTGGGATCAAATCGACGAGCAACACCTTTCTAACGACCAGCGCCGGCGGCTTCGGCAGAATGGTATCCGCAGTGGTGTAGTCGGTTCGCACTTGCCCGACCAATTGCAACAAATCCTTGACAGCGAGCAGGCGGAAAATCCCGAGGCTGCCGAGGAAGAACTACGGAAAACAGCGACGGGAACTTGGCATGAACGTAAACAGACGCGAACGGGTCGGCGATATAAAATCGTGACGACCGAGGCGCGGCCGCGTATTGATACGATGACCAATGTTGAAGGGGTCCTGCATGGTAAGACGTGCCTCGAGGCGCACTGCGAGCTCGCTTTGCGCACGTACCCTCAGCCAGACGGAAGTGTCCGAATCGAACTTACGCCGGAAGTCTACTACGGAAAGCCCAAGCAAACTTACACGCCGGGCTCGTTCGGGTTCGTCTACGAGACGGTCCAAGAACACCTCGATTTTGACAATCTCAAGATCGAAGCCGTGTTGGCTCCGGGGCAAACCTTGCTGACAACGGCTACCCCTGAAAGAGTGGGTCTTGGTCAGCATTTCTTTTCGCATCCCGACAATCCCCAACGACCGACGAAGCTGGTGCTGGTCCGATTAGCTCAAACTCAACACGATGACCTGTTCGATCCGGGGCAAATTGTCTCCCCTGTTGCCACGCCAACGGAGTAAAATTTGCCGCAGTATCCGCTGAAGCGGTGTTAAGGGAAAAATGAACTCCGAAATTGATCCAAGGCTTGGGGCGGAACCGGGATTGTCTTGGGCGCTCAGTTGGATAGTCTAGTGGGCTGGACCCTTGACCAAGCGTTGCCTCGGCGAAAGGCTCCCGCCGAGTGGTCCCCTAAGACGATACACCAGGATCGGCTCACATTTGCCGACACCAAAATTCAAACCCTTCATGGGAGAAATACAAATGGCATTGGTACCGCTTCGCGTGCTGTTGGATCACGCCGCCGAGAACAACTATGGCGTGGCCGCGTTCAATGTGAACAACATGGAGCAAATACAGGCGATCATGGAAGCGGCCGACGAGACGGATGCTCCGGTCATCATTCAAGCTTCGCGCGGGGCTCGCAAATACTCGCAAGACGCCTATTTGCGACACCTGATGTTGGCGGCCGTCGAGTTGTATCCGCACATTCCGATCACCATGCACCAAGATCATGGCAACAGTGTCGAAACGTGTTTAAGCGCGATAGAAAACGGTTTCACGTCCGTGATGATGGATGGTTCACTAGAAGAGGATGGCAAGACTCCCGCCGACTTCGATTACAACGTGAAAGTCACGGCCGAGGTTGTTCGCCTGGCTCATGCGAAAGATGTTTCGGTGGAAGGCGAACTGGGCTGTCTTGGTTCCTTGGAAACGGGAGAAGGCGATAAAGAAGACGGCCATGGCGCGGAAGGAAAACTGTCGCACGATCAGCTGCTAACCGATCCTGACGAGGCGGAACGCTTCGTGGCGGCAACCAGCGTCGACGCGCTGGCGGTGGCCATCGGCACAAGTCACGGGGCCTACAAATTCACGCGCAAGCCGGATGGCGAAATCCTGGCCATGGACCGCATCGAAGAAATTCACCGCCGTCTTCCCAACTGCCACTTGGTGATGCACGGCAGCAGTTCGGTGCCGCAAGATTTACAAGACATCATCAACCAGCATGGCGGCAACATTCGCCAGACCTGGGGCGTGCCGGTGGAAGAAATTCAACGCGGCATCAAGCATGGCGTGCGCAAGATCAATGTCGATACCGACAATCGCCTGGCCATCACCGGCGCGATCCGAAAAGTACTCGCCGAAAGCCCCGAAAAATTCGATCCGCGCGATTATCTCAAACCGTCGCGGGATGCGATGAAGAAAGTCTGCATCGACCGCATGGTCGCCTTTGGCCAAGCCGGCAACGCGAACAAACTGCGGGCCGTTGCCGCGTGTTGATCGCGGTTAGAGCTGAGTGACCCGTCCATGTCCAACGATGTTCGCGACCGAATCGTGGCCTGGTTCGACGAGCATGATGACGACGGCGAATTCGCGCGTCTCGGACACGGCCATGCCAGTTCAATAATTCCGCCCACTGCCGACACGCGCGTCGTTCTATACACGACCAAAAGATGGTCTGGCATCTCGTTGCTGAGACAATCCGATTCCCGCCGGCTTGCATTGTTCGGTGGCTATGGATTGCCGGCGGAAGAACCCGTTAGTGAACTCTGCAATTCCATTGACCAACACACTTTTTGCTTCCTGGGTGACGCGGATCCGGTCGATCTGCTGGTTTATGCTTGGCTGTCTACACAATTTCCAATCATGCACTTCGGCGTTAATGACGCGCTCCTTGCGACTTGTGACATCTCCCTAGACGACGACATGACCATTCCTCTTTCTGAGTCCGAATCGGCCGCGATGCTTTTGCTGAACCAAATCTATCCGCACTTGAGTGACCTTGTCGGTGAGCGATGCGCGGCCATACTGCAACGAGGTAGAAAGATAGAAGTCGAAGCTGTGCTGAGTAGTTCAATGGCGGCCCCTACGGCCGTGATGGATGCACTGATCGAGAGTTGAGTTGCCGCGTGTCGGCGGTTTTGCCAAGCCGCTGAACTGCCCGTTCCGCAAGGGAAGGTAGACAAAATGTCTTGCTTTGCGTCGGTTCAGTTGTTAGGGTCAAGATGAAGCTTGGGCCGGTATTCGTAGAGTCCGCCGTTGGTGGCGGAGATCCAATCCATCCATTCCAGTTTTTCTCGATCTGTTTCAGCAACTTAACGCAGGCAACGACAATGAAGTGGTCTAGTGGAACTGCATTTTTTGCTTTTTTGATGGCGACGATTGCCCAGGCCGGCTGGCTGGTGGCGGAGGAAAATGCCGAACATCGATTGCAGTTGATGCGGGAACGCGCGCAAGGAACCACGGTGGCCGTGGTGGGCGACGGCACCGATGGCAACGTGAAAGCGAGCCTGGTCGCCAAACCTCTGTTTCGATATAGCGATCAGCCGCGGCAAATCCTTGACGCTTCGTTTTGGTGTTGGCAGGCAAACGGCCGACCCGTGGCGTTTCAAAAAGTGGAATTCTACGACCGACCCGATGAAAACAAGCGTTGGTTTTTCTGCTTTGCTTCTCTCTCGCCTGGCGTCATTGACGCCGAATGGAAAGCTGGCGCGCAGTGGCGGGCGAAGAAGGCGGGCATCGTATTGAAGGCGTTGCCCGGCGCTCCTTCACCGGCCGGCAGTCCGGCTCGCCGCAAACTTCAAATGAAATCGATGGCTCGGCGGTTCTCTGTCAGGATCGAAGATGAAATCGCCAAGACGCAACAATCGTTGCGGCTGCTGACGCGACCAATGCACCATTATGGAAGCCCAAATTCGGATGTTTTGGATGGCGCGGTGTTTGGCTTTGCCTATGGGACCAATCCAGATGCGCTGCTGCTGGTTGAACTTCACAATGAGACGAATTCCGCTGACAAACAGTGGAAGTTCGCCTGGGTGCAAATGACCACGGGCAAGCTGACGGCCTCGTTGGACAAGAAGGCCGTCTGGCAAGCACCCTACTGCTCGCCTAACGCAAACAGGCCCTCGACGTTCGACTCCTGGCTGTTCTTTTATGAATCTGTCGCGGAGCAAGTCCGACGCTAGCCAGGCAGTGAGTCAACGTCGCCCGACCTCCGTCAACGAAGCGGATCGGTTATCGCATCTTGCAGCCGCCGACCGCCTCGAAAACGAAGCCACAATTCCCTTCACTCTTCTGGTATTCGAATCGCAACGTCGTCGGGGTCCCTGGACCTCCAAATGCCCGCTTCGTTGACAGCGCGGCCGCCCTCATCCTTGCCATTGCGTCCAACACTGTATAGTAGAAATCCCTTTTCGCGTTGTTGGTAACGAAATCCGGCCGCGCTGAACGGGTCTAGTGGAATGGCAGTGAGGTATTTGGGCGTCAAGTCGTCGAGCGACTTTGGATAACGTCTCTGTGTTCTCTTGAACCACACAAGGGCGATGAAAATGTCCGCCAGGTGAGCCTGTTGTTGTGCGGTATCTCGACTCCAAGTATGCCCGATCGGCGCGGACGACATGAAATCCAACATACCCACGCTCGTGACGTCCGTGGCGTATTTTCGGAACTTCAAAACCAGTAGTGCTGGGTGCCGCTCGATGAGTTGAAGGCGCGTGCGAACTCTCACCCACTTCTGTGACAATGCACGTCGCATCTCCTGGCTGGCATGATGTCGCTGCCAGCGGAAGGGGATCTTGGCAATTTCCATTTGTTTGTCAAAGTACTCGTTCCCCTCTCGCATCACTGCATCCCAATCCGTGGTCCAACGAAGAATCTGGCCGCTATACCACATCACGGGCTTCATTTCGAAGTCGGGATTAAGGTATAGAAACAACCCAAGATTCTTGCGAGGCATCCGACTTACGATGTCAAGATACTCGTACCTCATTGCAACGTCGATCTTTTCGATCAGTGAAGGGAACGGTGGCAGTCGCTCGCGGTCCGATCGCATGGTTGCCAGTTGGTCATTCGTCAAGGGAACGCGCCTGACCAAGTTTATCGTCGCCGAATGAGCCAGCTCTTCGATGCCGTATCCAGCTCCCGCGAAATTGGCGCACTGCGCGATGAGCCGGGCGAGCCGGTGCGCGGTCATGATGTCATTCCAGCATTCCTCGAATCTGCCTTCATCGGCAAACATCATGGCCCGCGACAGCAACGCCGGGGCAAGCAGGTTGCGGACCTGCCACGGAAGGCGATCATAGTAGAGACCTTCGTCCAAGCAAAACGATGCTCCACGTTTTTCGGGGCTGAACGAAATAAATGGCGAATAGTAGCGGGGCCGGCGAGACGCCCGTGCCGTAAGTTGGAGCGGTATTTCGTTCCTCTTCAGCCAAGTGGCCAGCCGGGGAAAGTCTTTCTTCGACCAAGGCCGCGACATGGACTTCCGTTGTCGATTTGAAAACTTTGACTCGGGGTCCTTGTTCTCATCGGTGGGCGTGAACAATTCTAGCGAGGTTTCCTTGAGGTAGTTCACATACTCGATGAAGTAATCGCCTTTCTCGGCCGGAGGTGAACCGAGAAACTCGCGAAAATCATCCGAAGTGAAAAAGTCTTTGGACGAACGTCCTGGGCCAAGGGCTTGCCATAAGAGTGCTGCCGCGTTGTTGTCGATGGTGACGCCCTTGCGGGCCAAGTCATTCAGCGCCGCGAAGTAGTCGATGTAGCCATCGTCGGCGAGCGGTTCGGTGATATGCGTCGTTTCCCTTGAGACCCTTACTCCGAACACACTCCGAAACAGCTTACTCGGTAAGCCTTCTTGCTCGCCGGCAACCAAGGAACCTGCACTAAGTGCGAGAATCAGCAGCGATTGATATTTAAGAGCATTCATCATTTTTCCGTTCGCATGACGGACTCCGGGGAACACCTCATCTTACCCTTTCTGTGGTTAGGTCAGGAAAGCGAATACAGTTTTTCGCGGATTATGCGAGTTCGGTCTCTCGATCGCACTGTTTGCAGTTCTTCCGCTTGTGGGGCAAATGGACGTCAGCTCTTCGAAATCGCTCGGCGCGAATCAACCACTCAACATGCGACATAGGGTTGTCCAGTCATGGTTGGCCCAGTTGCTGTTGGGAATTGACTAAGGGCATTGAGGGAAAGACAATAGATCCGAAATCCGTTTCTCTCCTGCTTCCAACACGCCAAATCGAGTCGGTGACCATGGCTGTTCGATTTGTTCGCGGAGCGAACAACGACATTCTTTGGCTCGGATGCCGCCAGATTCAAAGAAAGATCCATCATGATTCAGTCCCTTGTCAAGACGCAGGTATTTCTTCGGCGTCGCTGTTTCCTTCGTCGAGTTGGCCTCTTGAACATGGTGATCGTCGCGACGCTCGTGAACCTAGCCATGCATGCCCGGGCGGTCGTGGCCGAACCGACCAAACGGCCCAATATCCTGTTCATCATGGCTGATGATCATGGTTATCAGGCGCTTAGCTGTTACGGCAGCAATCGGAATAAGACGCCGAATCTTGACCGGCTGGCCAAGGAAGGCATGCGGTTCGATCGTTGCTTTGTGACGAATTCGATTTGCGGTCCCTGCCGGGCCGTGATCTTGACGGGGAAGTACAGCCATCTCAATGGCTTCGAGCAAAATGGACGCACGTTTAACGGCAAGCAACAGAATGTCGCTAAGCTGCTGCGGGCGGCCGGATATCAAACGGCGATGATCGGCAAGTGGCATCTCAAGAGCGAGCCGACCGGATTTGATTACTACCATCGCCTGATTGGGCAAGGTCCTTACTACAATCCCAAGATGCGGACCAATCAGGGCGAAGTGGGAGCCAACGGCTATCGCGACATCAATCACGTCGGCTACACCACCGACATCATCACCGATGAATCGTTGAAGTGGCTGAAGGAACAACGCGATCCCGACAAACCGTTCTTTATGATGTACCACCACAAGGCACCCCATCGTAACTGGCAGCCGGGGCCTAAGTATCTGACCAAGTACGACGGTCAGACATTGCCCGAGCCGGAAACGCTGTGGGATGACTACAAGGGTCGTACTTCGGCGGCTCGCGAACAAGCCATGACCGTGGCTCGGCACCTCAGCCCCAACGACCTGAAGCTGACGCCACCTCGCAACTTCACGGCGGAGCAGAAGGCAGCTTGGGACAAAGCCTACGGTCCCAAGAACGCAGCCTTCAAAGAGGCCGAGCTGGAAGGCGAGGCACTCGTGAAGTGGCAGTATCAGCGGTACGCCAAGGATTATTTACGCTGCGTCGATTCGGTGGATGAAAACGTCGGCCGCGTGCTGGACTATCTCGACAAGTCGGGGCTGGCGAAGAATACGCTGGTTGTTTACACCTCGGACCAAGGCTGGTATCTCGGTGAACACGGCTGGTACGACAAGCGATGGATGTACGAAGAGTCGTTCCGTACACCGCTGCTGGTTCGTTGGCCGGAACAGATCAAGCCCGGGTCCGTCAGCGAGACGATGGTCATGAACCTGGACTTTCCGGAGACATTTTTGGAACTAGCCGGGGCGGATATCCCCGACGACATGCAAGGCCGCAGCATCTTGCCGGTGCTGAAGGGCCAGGTCCCAGAGGATTGGCGGAAGAGCGTCTATTATCACTACTATGAATTTCCGGGCGCTCATTCCGTGCAGCGGCACTATGGAGTTCGCACGGACCGCTATAAGCTGATTCACTTTTACCAAAAAGGCGAATGGGAGTTTTTCGACCTAGAGAAAGACCCCAACGAACTGAAAAGCGTTTATGCGGATTCCGAATACGTGGACGCCGTCGGCCGGTTGAAAGACGAATTGCAACGCCTGCGTGAACAGTACGGCGACGACGGGACGGTGGTCGACTTCAACGTCAATCGGGCCAAGGGAGCCAAGCGACAACTGGCGGTGTAGTTTGACTTCGCCGCCCTGCCCAAGGGAAAGCTACAAAGCGGTGATATCGTGGACGGCTTGAAATCAAAGGCCGTGCAATTGGATGGCGGCGGCGCGGCCATCACACTGCCCCGATCCGAGCAGCTTGACCCCTCGTACAAGCCGCTGGAAGTGGGCGGCTGGATCAGGCCTAGCGCGGGCAGCGGCGTCATTGTTGCCCAAGGCGGCCCGAGTTTGGGTTACAGCCTCTATCTCAACAATGGCAAGCTGCAGTTCGCCGTTCGCGACAACGGGCAACTAAAGAAAATGCGGGGGCCGAGTGTTGAATTGGATGAATGGACGCATGTGGTGGCGACCGTCGACCACAACGGAAAGGGGCAGTTCTACGTGAACGGGCAGTCTCAAGGTAAAAGCCGTAAGCTGCGTTTGATTTCGGGATTTCCGGCCGATGTTCTATCCGTGGGTGCGGATACGGAACCGCTCGTCTCCGACTACGAGTCACCCTTACCCTTCCGCGGCTGCCTGGAAGACATTCGCGTCTATTGGGGACCGTTCGATGAAGCGAATTTGAAAGAATGGGCGAGACGGTAAGCGGAGAGTCGACGGCTATTTCTGTTTGCGAATCCACTGCAGGTAGCGCGCGATATCCTCGTTGCTTGTGAGTTTGTCGAGGGTGTTGTAGTGGCGGCCGAGTTCTTTTTCGCTGGGGATGAACTCGTGGATTGTGTGGTGGCAGTCTCGGCACAAGCCGATGGTCTCGTTCATTTGCTCGCGCGGGAATCGCTTCTTGAACCACTTGTTCTTGTGGCAGGTGCGTGGAATCAGATGATGCTCGGTCGTGCCCCGCTTGGTGACGCGCCCGCACAGTTCGCACGCGGCGAGGGATGTGGATGTCTGGTCCATTTCTTTTTCTTATCCTTGGCTGTTTGCCTGAAGACAAAAGAAACAGGAATCCGGTTCGCGGCCTTGGACGAGCGACGATTCAGTAGAATTCGCCCGCTATGGCGATTTGGTTGTCTTGCCAAGCACACATCGCAAACCGACGGCGTCGTCGCGAGCCTCTTGTTTGGCGAAAGCTCGATAGCTGGAAGTTAGCTGCTCGGGTTTGTCTTTCCAGCTTCCACCACGCAACACTCCTTGATCGGCCATTCCGCCCTTCGTCCAGGGCGAACCATCGGTGGGTGCTTCCGCATAATCTTTGTGAGCCGTGTCGAGACACCATTCGCGGAGATAGCCGTGGATATCGTACAGGCCCCAGGGGTTCGGCTTCTTGGCCCCGACGGGCGGGTCGTTGCCAGCGGCGTTGCCCGTGTGCCAGCCGTAGGCGTCCAGATCGTCGGCATCGTCGCCGAAAGAGTACGCGGTCTTGGTTCCGGCCCGAGCAACGTATTCCCATTCGGCTTCGGACGGGAGCCGAATGACTTCGTCCTGACCGATTAGCTTCGCCTCGCGCATCAGCTTGGTGGATTTCTCGCAGAAGTCATTGGCTTCGTCGAGGGAGAGCATTTCGACCGAGTTTCGCGCGCCCTTCCAGCGGCTTGGATTTTTGCCCATGACCGCTTCCCATAAATTTTGCGGCACTTCGTATTTGGCGATCTCGAAGTTGTACTTGAGCGTGACTTCATGCGCCGGACGCTCGTTATCGGGCGATCCCGCGGCGCGGCCCATGGAAAAACTTCGAGGAAATTTTCCCTCGCCCGGCGTGATTCGAACGAACTCTTTGCGAAATGTCTCGAGCAATTGAGTTTGCTCCGTATTAGGGTCGGCGGAAATGGTTGCGGCGATGAGGAGAGTTACAAACATGGATTGAATTCCGCCTTGGATATGGTGTTCTTCATGGCCAATTGGAGCCGCCTGACTATGACGGTCCTAAACAGAATAGTCGACAGGCACAGGCTGAGCCAGTCATTTTGGATAGAAACCAACCGACCGCGATGATGGCTCATGATGATCGAGCCCTGCCACTCAAAGGCTCAGGTTCGACGAAGCGCTAAGCAGTGGTCGCGTTGTCGCCGTGCAGATTGCCCCGGCGAAAGGCCTCGGCCATGGCCAAGGGAACTTCCGCTTCGGCTTCGACCAGGCGGGCGCGGTTTTCCGCTACATGAGCCTTCATTTCTTGTTCTTCGGCAATGGCTTCGGCGCGGCGACGTTCGGCTTTGGCTCGCGCGACCCGCGTATCGGCATCGGCCTGGTCGGCTTGCAATCGGGCACCAATATTCTCGCCCACGTCGACGTCCGCGATGTCGATCGAAACGATGGCAAAAGCCGTTTGAGCATCAAGGCCTCGTTCCAACACGGCACGCGAAATGCGGTCTGGATTCTCCAACACTCGTTTGTGCGTGTCGGAAGACCCGATCGAGGTGATGATGCCTTCGCCTACTCGGGCAATCACCGTCTCTTCGGTGGCACCACCGATCAACTGTTCGAGATTGGTGCGAACCGTGACCCGGGCACGAACGCGCAGTTCGACACCGTCCTTGGCAATCGCGCTGAGGGTCGACTTTCCGCTGCGCTGTGGATCCGGGCAGTCGATCACTTTCGGATAGACACTCGTCCTCACGGCATCCAGCACATCGCGGCCCGCCAAGTCAATCGCGGCGGCCCGGTCGAAGTCCAGGTCGATGTTCGCCCGGTGCGCGGCAATGATCGCGTGGATAACTCGCATTACGTCGCCGCCCGCCAAGAAGTGCGCTTCCAACCGCGAGGTCGTGATTCCGCCCGTGCGGCCTTTAATATCGAGTCCGGCCTGCACGGACATGACCTTGGCGTGGACGATGATCTGTGAATTGACTTGCCGCAGACCCATGCCGATCAAACTCCACATGGCCACATCGGCGCTAGACATGTACGCCTGAAACCACAGTTTTCCGTACACGAAAACCACGATCACCGCGGCAAGAAACATCAGCCCCGCAATGACGGCCACGATAATTAAAACCCATCCCCCGATACCACCACTTTCATTTTCACCTTGGGCGAGCAAATTCGGCAGAATGCGAAACATGATGTATCCCTCTATTGGCGCGGGAAGATGAGGATCAAGATTGGTTTCCAGAATGATAGCGAATTCCCGCACCCGAGAACAGCATCCCAGATTGCCAAATTAGATCATTCACCTTCCAAATTACTGATGAACCTCGCTCCTAGCGACGTCATTCGCCCTCGCCATGTGCGTCGAAAGGGGTCGGCCCGCCAAAGGTGACGGGTCCCGGCCTGGCATCTGGCGGTGCCAACGGACCGGCAATTTCAGCCGCCAATTTTTGACCCGTCGCCGCCGAGTCGGACAGATTGGCGGCCGACGGACTGGAGTTCGACTGTTCTTGGAACATATGTAGCGTCCGAGTGGGAAATGCAAACGAGACGCCCAGCCGCTGGGCCAATTTCAAGATGTCGACGAACAGCCGGTGCTTTTCACGAAGTTCGACCGACCAATCCGGAACCTCTAGAAAACAATACAGCAGGATGTTGAGCGAACTGTCACTGAAATCATTGAAATAGACGTGAAAGTAGTCCTTGCGGGTATAAGGATGGCGGCGGATCAATTCGCGGACGCCCTCGCAAAAGGCATCGAGTTGCTCGGGAGTCGTATCATATTGAACGCCCAACATGGCCTTGATGCGGCGATACCGTCGCTGCCCCATGTTATCGACCACGGCCGTGGTCAGCAGGCTGTTGGGCAACGTAATCAGTGAGTTGTAAAAGGTGCGAACCCGCGTACTGCGAAATCCGACCGTTTCGACCGTCCCTTCCACCCCGTCGGTCACGATCCAATCGCCGATTTCAAACGGACGGTCGGTGAGGACGGTGACCGAGCCGAAGAAGTTGGCGATGGCGTCTTTCGAGGCAAACGCGATCGCCGCGCCGCCAATGCCCAAGCCTCCCAGCAGCCCCGTGATCGGCAGGTTAAACGCCTCGGCGCACATCAACGCTCCCACGCAGACGGCGAACACTTTCAGCGATTTTGTAATCAAGGGGACCAGCAGGTCGTCGAATTTCGTATCGCTTTGCAGCGCCTTTTGAACCAGATAAGCGGCTAGCAAATCGACGAACAGGAAGGCGGTCCACACGGCCGACACCACGGCGAAGAACTTGAGGCCGATCAGCAACACTGCCTGAATGCCGTCGGGCAAACCAATGGCCAACGTGCCGCCGTACCAAACCAGCGCTTGAACCAACAGCCCAATCGGTTTGAATAGTTTTCGTTTCTCTTCTTTCCGTGTCTCCGCGCCGCGGAACTTGAACCACAGCGCGTACAAGTAGCGCAGCAAAATCCGCGTCAGCGCGTCGGCGAGAATGCCAAGGAAGATCAACGCAAACAAGCAGACCCATTGATAGTTCTTCAGCAGAAATACCGTTTTGGTCATCTCGGGCGACAGGCGATAGAACCATTGCTCCAAGATGTACCCGCTGGCGGCTCGGGGTAGCACGGTCACCTCTTTGAAGAGATTATCAATTCTCGCCGCCGTCTCGGCAGTGAACTTCCAAGAACCATCGCTGGATGGGGCCACGACGATGGCTTGATTGGGCGGAAATCCATAAGCGTCGCCCTCCGCGTCGCCTGGAATCTCGTCAAGTTCATGTTCCGGAAAGCGGGCCAGGATTTCGCTTAACCTTTCGGCCAGCGTCTCCTTTTGATTTTGCGTTGTTCCCGCCGGCAAGTTGGAAAAATCAATGCACTGGGCGGCCTTGGACCAGTTCCGGGACTCTACTGCTTGGCGAAATTCCGCGAACGTGTCGCGGGCGCTGTTCAATTCAAGAACATCTTTCGCCTCATCCTGGTTCGGCTCATTATTTTCTGACGACTCAGCGGCACTCTGGCCGGCGATGGGTGCCTTTCCATCTTCGGTGGGAATTTGCGCGCACGCGGCCTGAGAATACAAAACACAAATCGCGCAAACCAAGGCAATTCGCCATCGATGAATGGTCAGCATTTAGAATCCTCAATTATCTACGACCGAGTGGAAAAGGAGAGTACGACCGGCTGGGCCAAAAACGTCGCTCTGCCGATGGAACATCTTGCACCGTTACTCTATCCAACCGCCGCCAAGTACACGATCCTCGTCGTAACAAACAACGGCCTGCCCGGGAGCGACGCCGAATCGCGGCTCGTCAAAGGTGACTCGTAACCGATCATCAGGCAGCGCGACGGCGGTCGCTTCGGCTGGCGGACTGTTATAACGGATCTTGGCCAGACAGCGAAACTCGCCGGGCGGCGGATCGACGAGCCAATTCGTGCGATTGGCGGTCAACTCGACGCGCCCCAACTCGCTCTTCCTGCCAATCACCACGCGATGCGAATCCGGTTCGATGCGCACCACGAAGAACGGTTCGCCCATCGCCACCTTGAGACCTTTGCGCTGGCCGATCGTAAACCGCTCGATGCCGGGATGCGTGCCGACGACTTCGCCCGCGGTGGTTACGATGTCGCCTGACGTGTCGATATCGCCACGCCGGGCCCGCACGAATTCATCGTGCTTGCCCGAGGTAACAAAGCAGATCTCCTGACTGTCTTTCTTATCCGCGACGCGCATGCCGACGTGTGCCGCGAGCTGGCGAATCTTGGATTTTTCATAGTCGCCAACCGGCAGCATCATCCGCCGCAGATAAGCCCGATCGATGCCAAACAAGACATAGGCTTGATCTTTTCCGTCGTCCACGCCACGCAGCAGAGCGGGCGGCTCGTTGTCCGAGATTGCGGCCAGCCGGGCATAATGCCCCGTCGCCACGAAGTCCGCGCCGACGCTGTCGGCATAGTCGAACAGCCGCCCGAACTTGATCCAGTTATTGCACATTACGCACGGATTGGGCGTCCGCCCGGCCGTGTATTCCTCGACGAAGTAATCGATGATGCCGCGAAAATCCTCTTGAAGATTCAAGGCGTAGAACGGGATATCCAGACGATCGGCGACCCGCTGGGCATCGGCGGCATCCGCCGCGCTGCAACAGCCCTGTTTATGATCCGATCGGCCGTCCACAATCGGCAGCAGCGGCAACGAAGGAGACGAAGTACCGCCAGCCACCCGCTCCGAATCGACGGCACAAACGGCCGCCGACTCTTCGCCATGCCGCATGAACACACCCACCACGTCATGCCCTTGCTCCAGCAACAAGTGCGCAGCGACACTGCTGTCGACGCCACCGGACATTGCTAGAACGACTCGAGACATGGGTTATTTACGCCGTTGTTGGGAGTTTTGAGCTCTGGTTCTGCCAGTTGGCCTTTCCGGAAGTCGGAATGATCTGCAGCATCAGTCGACGGTATCGGTGCGACTCAGAAGCAACTGTACAACCGGTTTACAGCAATGCAACATGCCAACCTGCAACGGCGTTAACCCATTCTCGTTCTTGATGTCCACATTCGCACCATGCTGGAGCAGAAGTTCTGCATATCCGCCTGGCCGGCGCGCGGGAATGTGAAGTCGTGCGGGAACGTGAAGTCGCGCGGCAACATGAAGTGGTGTGCTACCTTCTCGTCCTCTTACGTCGGTTTTGGCTCCAGACTTTAGCAATAGAGCAATGAGCGCCGGTCGCCGAGCCCACACAGCACGGTGTAGTGGAGTGCGTCCCTGTGAGTCCGTTGCATTGACGTCGGCCCTCGATGCAATCAATACACGCGCGCATTCAACTTGCCCGTGGTACGTGGCCAGATGAAGTGGCGTTTCTGCGTTTGCGTTTCTGGAATCAACGTCTACTCCGTGCGTCAAAAGTTGTGTCAAACTCCTACTACTCCCGTCCCCCGCCAAGAAATGTATCGGCTTTGATCCACCCGCCAGCGCGTTGACGTTAGCCTGATTCGCCAACAACAGTCTGGCGATCCTTGAGTCGGACGCGAGATGCAGCGGTGTAATGCCAAACCCATCTTGGGCATTGACATCCGCCCCCAGCCGCAGCAAGGCTTTGACGGCCCCGTACTGACGCTCTTCAACTGCCCAGTGTAGCGGTGTCCGCTTGTCGAATTCCAAGTCACGAGTATTCACGGTCCCATCAATCTCGGACTCGAGCCTCAATATGCAATCGACTTGCCCCAGAATGCTGGCAGAGAAAATGTCAAGCTCTGCTCCGGCGTCAAGAAGCTGGGCCGTTCCTTGCCCATCGGCAGCCGCGAAATACAGTGCCGTGTGCCCATTGGCGGTTTGTACATTGATGTCGACTTTCGCGCCTATTAGAACCTTCACGCACTCTTCATGCCCGCGACCCGCCGCATCATGGATAGGAAATTCGCCTGTGCCTGAGTCCGGCAAAGGAGCATTCAAATCAGCGCCATGGCTGTGAAGAAGCTTCAAGTATTTAGGGAGGTTGTGTTTGACAGCAATCGCAACTCCGTATCGTGGATCTGCTCCTGCTCGCAATAGCTCTTTTGTCACGCCTTCATGATTCGAAAAAACCGCGTCGAGTAGCGCCAAGGCACCAAGGCGTTTAATATCCGTCCCCCTGTCGATGAGCAACTTGACCGTCTTCACTTTTCCGTTGGCACTGGCGGCGCGAAGCAAAGACGTATTTCGACCCGAGACAGGAATTCGAATATCGAACACTTGGTTAATAAGCTTGGGTTGATCCCGCAAAACGGCTTCGAGCTGCATCAACTGATCGAGGTAGGCCATTGCCAAGGGGTTTGACTTCGTACTGTGCTCGCTGAGCAGGGCTACGGTTTCTGGCACATGACGGGCGATCGCACTGTACAGCACTGGAACATTGCCTCCATCCACAACATCTGTCGATGCTCCATGATTCAGCAACAGACGCACAAGGTCGGGCCTTCCCATCCATACCGCGATTCGTAACGGACATCGGCTATACACACTGAACTTATTTGGGTCGGCTCCTCGTTCCAGCAAGTAGCCTATTAATTCCGGCGATGCCGCGTGTTTGGATAGTGCGATTTGAAGGACTGTTGGATCCGTGGATGGGTTCAGAGAAGCCCCGGCCTCCGCCAGCAGACGGGCAACTTCCAGATGACCATTTCTCACGGCGAAGTGCAGTGGCGTTTTTCCAAACTGATCGGGCTTGTTTATGTCGGCGCCGGCATTGATGAGTAAACGGGCGCAAGCATTGTGCCCTACACCGGCCGCGGCTTGAAGCAACGTCGTCCCCCAACGCATCGGTTGCGCGCGGCGGACACCGTCAACGAGTTCAGGACGCTTCTTCAAAAGGCCTCGGAGCATGGCCTCTTCGCCACATACTGCCGCATAGTATGCATCGTCAAATGCATTCCCACTTGTGGGCACAACGAGGTTGGCACCCACCGCGCAACGTCCGAGGAATAAGGTGAGAGCAACCGCTCCAGCCTTCACGACTGATTGGGAACTAATCACGGTGAACACCTCTTTGTCTTTAGCGTGGCGATGATTGCATGATAGCCCTGGCCGGTGCAGACATAAAGGCAGCGTGGGCGGGCTTGCCAGCCTGCGGCGGCTCGGATGCAGCAGGCCGCGAAGTCGGCCCGCGGCAGCAGAGGTGTACACCTTGGGCTTGCGAACCGACATTCCCCCCGGGTGTCTTCACGTTATATTCAATTCCAGACACAGTTCTCACATTTCGCCCGGACTCCAGACTATGAATTCAGAATTGACTGACCGCGCCAAAGCGATCCAGCAGCGCATTCTCCAACTACGGGACAGTCTTTGACCACGGGGCAA
>JAJDEH010000155.1 GCA_029259935.1 Planctomycetota bacterium | reverse complement strand
GTTACGATGGGGCGGTTGGCGGTCGCCTATTTGGATAGGGCAAGTGCCGCGTTGGTCAGCATTACCCCCCAGCCGGCGCTGGGGGCTCGCCGGCATCACGCCTTCTGCGTTCGACATTCCGTGTTCGATATTCGATATTCCGGCCCGCGCTTTCGCGAAACTGGCGAGCCCTTGACGTTAGTCGAGGGGTAACGATGCGGCGGTTGGCGGTCGCCTATTCGAATAGGGCAAATGCCGCGTGGATCAGAATTACCCCCCAGCTAACGCTGGAGGCTCGCCGGCAATGTCGTTCTGCGTCCGACATTCCGTCGTTTCCAGCGCGCGCTTTTCGACCCCCTCTAACTCCCCCTTGGCAAGGGGGAGAACTCGCGTCTATCCTCGGGCTCTTTCAAGAGCTTCTTGAACTGCTTGTTTGACGAGGTCGCTCTCGTCGTTCAGCAGTTTCTTCAAGGCGGCGGCCACGGGTGGTGGCAGTCGGCCGATTTCGCCCAGCGCGGTGGCGGCTTCGGCGCGAATCAACTCTTGCTCGCTCTTCAAAGCTTGAACGAGTAACGGGATGGCGGAAACGGCCAGCCGATTGCGTTGCTTGGGCTGAATTTCCAACAAGGCCCGAATGCTGGCCAACTTCACGATCGGGCTTTCGCTCTGAAAACTCTTTCGCAAGGCGGGTACCGCGGCCCGAGCGTCGGGACCAATCTTGCCCAACGCGAACGCGGCACTGGCGCGGATCTCGTCGCGATCCGAGGACAGCGATTTTACCAATGCGGGCATCGCCGGCTTGGCTTTGGGGCCGATCGCCGCCAAGGCGAATTGTACCTCCCGAACCAGCATCGCTTCGTCGTCCGATTTGGGATCCGCCGTGATGTGCTTCATGAGCGCGGGAACGGCCGGCTCGGCCTTGGAACCCATGCGCGTGATCAGCATGATGGCGTACGGCCGAAGTTTTTCGTTGTCCAAGGCATCATCGACGTGGTCGAGCGCTTCCGCGCCGTAGTTGGCCAGCGCCTCGATGGCGTTGGCGACAACGGTGGAGTCGCCGTCTTCCAAAGCCGCGATCAATGCCGGAGCCACTTTCGCTGGTTCCACATCAAACTCGACGACCGCCCGGGCCGCCGCGCGACGGACATCCACATTGTCGCTCTTGAAGGATGCCAGAATAATGCTGACCGCTCGATTCACGACTTTTTGGTCGTCCGGATTCGCTCGTCCGATCGCCCACGCCGCAATAGTACGCAGGAATTCGTCATCGCCGTCCATCGCCTTGCGCAGCGCCTCTTCGCCTTTGCCTTGGACCTTCATGCGTCCCAAGGCGTAGGCCGCCGCGTAACGCACATTGACGAAGGGATCGTTTTCAAAGGCCTTGACGACTCCGTCCGCCGCGGCTTTGGCACTTTCGCCCAGCGTTCCCAAAGTCACCAGTGCTTGCAGGCGGACATCGGGATCGTCGTGGGACAGCCCGTACTTGGCGATCGCCGGCACGGCGTCGACCGCGTCGGGTCCGATGGCTTGGAGTACCACGCAAGCCCAATAGCAGGCTCGCTCGTCTTCCAACGCCTTGATCATGCGAGGAACGGCAGCTTTTCCTTCTTCGGCTAAAGTGGCAATGGCGGGCAAGATGACTTCGTTATCGCCTTTCTCGAGAACCTGGAGAAACAGGGGGCGAATCTTTTCGGAGTCGGGGTTGATTTGCAAAATGGCACGCACCGTCGCTCGGCGTACAAGCGGATCCTTGTCGAACACGGTTTTGACCAAGTGATCGACTGCTGCCTCGGCCGGCTTGCCGATGCGTCCCAAAGCGAAGGCGCAGTAAGCTCGCACCTGCGGGGTATCGTCCGTGAGGCCGTTGGAGAGAGCCGCCACGGCGGGTTCCGCGCCGGCACCGATGCCGCCCAAAGCGCGGGCCGCGTGCCAACGAATATCCTTGTCGTCGTTGCCCAGAGCCTTGGTCAAGGTGGCCACGCCATCATTGGCATCAGCACCCCGATGTCCCAGTTCATCGATCGCCTCGATCCGCGACTTCTTGGTGCCGCTGGCGGCTTTCGATATCAGTTCCTTGACGCTTGCTTTTTCTTGGGCAGCCAAGGCATCCGTCAGTGCTAGTAGTGACACTGCAACAAGTGCCAGCGTTAGATTCAGTCGCATAACTAACCTCGTCTCTTTATGCGGATGGGTCGACGATGAAGATTCGCAATGAGCCGGTCCCTGGAATCAGGGAAAACTTCAATGCTTTGATAGGTAGTTCCGCGCCGGGAGCGCGAAATGTCACTTGGTCTAAGTCCAACCAGTTTGAAGTTTCGGGCGGTTATCCAGGTCGTTGAAAAGACTCGTAAGATAAACTCCGCAGAAACGACTTTGCCTGGGTGTATAGTTGTGGCGAATATTCGCGAATGTTGTATTTCATGACGGCTTCCAACCCTTTGACAAGGTTGTCCACCTCGATGATCTGGTCGGCGGTCAGCGAGCCGTTCACGGCACGATCGACATAAAGTTCGTCCAACTGTTCGCGTTCCTCGGCGAACTCGTCCTTCAGCAACAACACGGGCCAGGCGATCTCGCCGGAAAGCGGATCCAACTCACGATTGCCCAGCCGATTGGGACGTTTGTTCGCGGCGAAACGAATCAAATCTTCTTGCGAGGGACGGGGGCCCCGTTCGGCCGCTCGGGCTTGCCGATTAACCGCTCGCATTTGAAAGTAAGTTTGTGTGTAGTGCATGCGGTTGTCGATGTACTTCTTCCGCGCGTCTTCGTAATTGATCGCCGCTTCGGAATCCATCAGGTTTTTCATTCCAGCGGAACGAACGATGTCGGCGAACCCTCTTTGGATTCCTTCTTCCGCGGTCGAGGAATGATAGCCACCACCGCCCCAGCGTGAATAATCCCGTTGGGCCGAAGCGACATTCGTCGATGCGATAAGAACGAGAACAGCAATTGATAGTGCGAATTTCATAGTCGATTCCCTTGCGCGCCTCTCCTCAAAAGCCGGCCAATGAGCGTCATCCCTGCCATTAGCTCTTGAAGAATGGATTCAAATCTTCATTGAGACGTCGGCAACCCCTGCGTTCGTCCTTCACGTCAGTATACTTAGCGAAACGTCTGAATACAGCGCTTCGCCTAGAAATTTAGCGCAAACAAGCCAGCGGGCAAGGGGCGGCCGAATGTTCCCAGCGAATACGCCCGACAGCCGCCCAGCCCGATCACGATTCTGCACGGACCCTGTACGAGTTGAGCGGACTTTTCGTGCAATCAGCCGGCATTTGTGAGTAAATTCGCCCCCTTCTGATGGCAGATCGCCACTCGCAAGTTTACTCCGCTTGGCGAGCTTCGATGGCTGGGCGACACTTCGTCCGATGGAACATCGATTCTCCGCCGGAATCAGGGTCCGCGCCGACGGTCCTTGACGAATCGGCGGCTGGCGGAGAACTTTAGAAATGCAAGTTGGCCTCAGCCGCTTAGGTCGGGTCGCTCGCCGGCCCCCTAGCAGCCTATTGAAAAAGTCGAACCTAGAGAGGGTGGCTGAGGATGAGCGTAGCGAACCCCCAGTAAGTCGCGTTCTGGGGGCTCACTTTCGTTCGACCCCAGCCACCCAATTCGGTTTTTCAACAGGCTGCTAGATGGACTTGTTCACGAATTCCACGAGTACCAGCCCTGGGGACGCCGATCTTCATCAAGTCACGAACCACGGAATAGAACATGGCAAAAAAGACCATCGCCGATGTAGACGTCGCGGATAAGAAAGTCCTCATGCGTTTGGATCTCAATGTTCCCCTCGACGACGACGCCGGTATCACGGACGACCGACGGATTGAGATGGCCTTGCCGTCGATTCGATCCGTGTTGGATCGGGGGGGAAGTGCCATTTTGATGAGCCATCTCGGGCGACCGAAGGGGGGCGGCAATCCATCCGATGCGAAGCTCAGTCTGCGTCCCGTTGCCCACAGGCTCGGCCAGTTGCTAGACCGCGAAGTCAAATTCGCCACCGACACGGTGGGTAAAGATGCCAAGGCAAAGGCGGCGGCACTGACAAACGGCGGTGTCTTAGTATTAGAAAATCTGAGATTTCACTCAGGCGAAAAGAGAGGTGACCAGCAGTTCGCCGCGGAACTGGCGTCGCTGGCCGACATCTACTGCAACGATGCTTTTGGAACTTGCCACCGCAAGGATGCTTCGATGCTGGCCGTGCCGCAAGCGATGGGCGATAAACCCAAAGTGGTCGGCTTTCTGGTCGCTAAGGAAATCGAGTATTTGGATGGCGTTATCTCGGCGGCGAAGCGGCCTTTTGTCGCGATCTTGGGCGGTGCCAAGGTCTCCGACAAGATCCACGTCATCAAGAATCTGATCGACATCTGCGACAAGATTGTGATCGGCGGCGCGATGGCGTACACCTTTTCGCTCGCTCGCGGCGGACAGGTCGGCAACAGCCTGGTCGAACGGGATCAAGTCGATTTGGCCAAGGAACTGCTCGTGGCGGGCGAAGGCAAATTGTTGCTGCCGGTCGACACGCATTGCGGCGATGCCTTTCGCGGCGACTGCAACAAAGTCGTGGTGCAGGCCGGCCAGATTCCCGACGGCTATGAGGGATTGGATATTGGCCCCGAAACGGCCAAGCAATACGCCGAAGAAGTGGCCAAAGCGAAGACCGTCGTCTGGAACGGCCCGATGGGCGTCTTTGAAATGCCTCCCTTCGATGCCGGCACCAAGGCGGTAGCACAGGCGATCGCCGACAGCCAGGCGACCAGCATCATCGGCGGAGGCGACAGTGCGGCCGCCATTCAACTTCTGGGATTCGCGGATCAAGTCACCCACATCAGCACGGGCGGCGGAGCCAGCCTGGCCATGTTGGAAGGGCAGAAATTCGCGGCGGTCGACGCCCTGGACGACGTCTAACGACCGGCTGAAAAACGAGAATGCGTGCGTGTGCGTAGGCCGGACCGAGGAGCAAAGCGACGACGTTCCGGCAGCCACGTTCCGGCAGTCGTGATTTCTGGGAACACTGGGAACTGCCGGCGCGGCGCTTCGCTTGATCCGGCCTACACTACAATCAAGACAAAATGTCTTTACTTTCGCTGCGTGCATGGCTACATTGCGAGTACACCCTTTGCCCCTTCACGCACGGGAAGCGAACATGATCCGTCCACGTCGCGGTAACCTCTTGTTGGCGGTCGTCCTGCTCGCCGGCCTCGTTCTTCTCCACGGGCAAGCGGTGACCGCGCAGAACGAACCAAGCGACCATCCGCCACAGACCGACAGCGCCAAACGGTTGCAAGAAATGCGAATCGCCGCCGTCGCGATTCGCGCCATGGACAAGTCGGAAGCGCCGATCGAGCTAGTGCGGGAGCCGCTGTTTCGTTTCGACGACGGTGCCCGGGGCTATCCCGACGGAACGATGTGGGCCTTGGGAAAGACAGGGCGTCCCCGGGCCATTTTCAGTATCGCGCGGATTGCACGTTCGGCAAGCGGAATGAAGTGGCTCTATGAATTCACGTCGATTTCCGACACGCCGCTTTCCATGGAAAGTCCCGAAGGCTGGCGATGGACGCCCGTCGCGGCGAAGCTGGCGTCGCAACCGATTCCGGGCGATCCGCCGGTAGCCAAGGCGGCCGCCATTCGAAAGCGCCAAATGAAACAATTGGCCCGCCAATTCGCGGCTGATGAAACCTACAAACCGCGCGGCGAGGCGGAAGAGCAAACTTACAGATTACGCCTGCTGCCTCAACCAGTGTACCGATATCGAGATGCGGACGCCGGTGTCGTGGAGGGTGCGTTATTCCTGTTTGCGTTTGGCACGAATCCCGAGATTTTTCTATTTATCGAGTGCCATGTTGAGGAAGGCGGCGACATGACTTGGCATTACATCTTGGCCCGCTCGTCGTCAGCCAGATTGGCAGTGAAACACGGCGATCAAATAATTTGGAAACGTGAAAAGATGGACGTTGGCGATTTCAGCCCGCTGCAGCCGTACCACGCCGAAGGCGGCACCGGAAAAAATCTGCCGCAGCCAATGGTCTCGGGCGCTGCCGCGAAGAAAGAAGATGACTGAGCGTGCTTGAGCTTGAGTAGGCCGGACCGAGGAGCGAAGCGACGACGTTCCGGCATCCATAATTTCGTTCCGGCATCCATAATTTCGTTCCGGCATACTTGATTTCAGAGAAACCTGGGGACTGCCGGAGCAGCGCTTCGCTCGATCCGGCCTACATTTCTCGACCCCAGCCACCCTACCATCGAGCGCTTTCGCGTGAACCACTTCAGTCTTCGCCGGCGGTGCGGTTTCTTCCCTGGGCGATATCGAACTCGAATAGGGCGGGCATCATCATGGCGATACTGGCGAAGCCGTAGGCCGCGACCGTCACCAGAAATACCGAAACCGATTTTTCGAGCAAGAAACTGGTGATCGCGAAGAAGGTCGCGATGGGCAGCACGATCGAAGCCATGCCGATCGCCGGGGACGGATTGCGATGTCCCATTGTCACGTACAGGCCGACTCCGCCGCCGACGATGAAGCCCAAAAAGGGTGCCAGTTGCGTTTGAAATGAGCCGCTAAACGAGATCATCATCAACATGCAGGTGACGATTCCCAGGAACAGGAAAAACACCGATCCCAAGCTGACCATGATCGCCGCCAACGAGTTGCCGTAGATCATGCCGCAGTGGATGCCCAACATGGCGACAAAGGTGTTCATCACCAGCAGGCCGATGATGATATAGATGAAATTCTCTAGGTTGAGCCCGCCGTTAAGCCACAAATAAATACACAGCACCAACGGCAACAGTACCATTTCGCGCGTCACGCTGAACACGCCGCCCAGCTTGCCAAACAGAAACTCCTTGGGCGTGAGGTCGGTCACCAGCAGCAGATCCAGCGATCGCCCGTCACGCTCGTTGGTAATCGAAGTGACCGCCAGCGCGTTGACAATCACCAGGCTGACCAGCAAAAACGGCACCAGCGGCTTGGCCGCGGCGGGCACGACCGCCGACAGATCGTCGCCTTGAGCCGTGGCCGCTCCACTGGCGATCGTGCTGTACAGAGCCAGCGTCGCTCCGATGAACAACAGCACATAGCCGACGCGAATGGCAATCACCTTACGACCGTAAGCCCACGTACACATCTCGCGCCACAGGATCGGGTTATCCCAAACTCGCCGGCTCAACGTGGACGCCTTTCGAACGCGTGCGTCGACATGCCCGGCTCTGGCTTTCTCCGGCTCGCTTGGCTGTCCTTCATCGCTGCCGGACTTGTGCTGCAAATCGTGTTCGACGCCCCAAATGCTCTCCTCCGAGGCTTGGCCTTGTCCCGGACGCAGTTCGCGGGTGGGATTCCAAACTCGCACTCGGGCGATCGCCCAACCGTTCAACAACGCCGTGGCGGTCAGCGAGGAAACGACGAACAGATCCATGCCGCTTCGCAATGGGCCCAGATTTAAGTCCGAGGATGCCATGCTGGTGGCGGCCAAGATCGCGCTGGGCGGACTAAAGCCGGTTGCCAACGTCCGAAAAGAACAGCCCAGGCCGGGCACCGTGCCGTCGAGCAAACCGATCGTTTCCCACAGGCCGATCCAAAAGACGATACCGACGGCGGTCAGCGACAGGGTTTGAAACGTCTTCTCGCGCCAGAAGGCAAGCATCGTGCCCAAGCTGCCGGCGACCAATGACGCACAGACCGTGACGACAAACACACGCCCCACTTGTTGAAACGACACACCGCCGAACAGCACAATCAACATGAACACGGGCAGTGCCGCCGCCAACATCACCAGGACGTTCAGCAAACTGGCAAACAGCTTTCCCAAAACCAATTCGTGATTGGTCATGCGGGTCATCAACAGCAAGATCAGCGTGTTGCGATCTTTTTCTTGAGAGACCGAGCCCGCCGATCGCAAAGCCGACAAGAACAGGGCCAGCGCCAGTTGCAGCGGCGCTAGAATCTGAAACAGAATCGAGCCGAAACGCGCCATGTCGCCCACGTTGCGGATAATCTGCGTGCCGGCCACCACCAGCCAAGCGGTGGCCATCAGCACCAAGAGTGCAACGACGTACACGGTGCGCAGGACATAAAAACGCATTCGCCGAGGCGTGGTAACGGCTTCGCGAGTAAAGACGGGACCGACTAGCAAAGCTGGCTCCAACGGGTCAGGAAATTCATTCGCGGGCTTGGTGAATCGTCAGACCAGGCGGCCCGACAGTGTAGAGTCACGATTCTACCAAGCGAACATCCACGGTACAGGGCTTCAGTGGTAGGGGCCATGAAACGCGGAATTTCAAGATAGCAACGCAAAATAGGTCCCTTTCGCCTGACTACGCTCGCCGCGGACCGGCGGTTCAAGTGCGTTCTGGGGACTCGAATTCAATACACGCCCGCCAGTTGGGTGACCTGTTCGCCAAACCCTGGATGAGTAGCGTTTTATTGGATGATGAGTGCCTGAAACCCTACAATAGCGACCTTCTCGTAACCGCGGCAGCGTGCGGCTTACTCCGAGATCCCGAAGACCCATGTGCAGACATCAAGTCCTGAACTTCAATGGCTTTGAGAAACAGAATTGCGCGGGCATTCTTGATCTCTTTACGTGCTTGATGGTCGCAGTCATTCTTCTCCCCCTTGGAGTTGCTCTTCCCGAGGAGCCGAACCATGGCTGCCGTCAATTTGGCCGAAGTAATTCCCGAAACAACGTGGTTGTAGCCATGCGACCGCCGATCGTTGATTGGGACGTTGCGTCTGGGCGTAACATCAAGTGGGTGGCCGATCTAGGGAGCAAGACGTTTGGGAGTCCAGTGATAGCGGACGGTCGTGTTTTTGTTGGCACAAATAACGGCGGCGCACGATTAGATCGGTTTCCCAGTGGAATGGACTTGGGCTGTGTCCTCTGCTTCGCCGAGGAAACGGGTGAATTTCTATGGCAGTACAGCAGCCAAAAGCTAAGGGCGAGCAGTGGCAAAGACTGGCCTGAAATTGGCATTAGCTCGACACCCATCATCGAAGGAAACCGCTTATGGTTTGTGAATAATCGCTGTGAAGTTATCTGCTTAGACGCCGAAGGATTTGCGGACGGGGAAAACGACGGTACGGTCGACGAGTTGTCCGTTTCCCTGAATGAAGCTGACCTTGTTTGGAAACAAGACATCCGCCAGGAATTGGGCGTTTCCCCGAGATTTACTTCCAATTGCTCACCACTGATCGTCGGAGATCTCTTGTTTCTGAACACCTCCGAAGGTCGAAGCAAGAAAGATCAGAGGCCCGCGGCACCCAGTTTCGTAGCCTTGCGCAAAACCACTGGAGAAGTGATGTGGAGCGACGCAACACCAAGTCCCAGGATCCTCAACGGCCAATGGTCGTCCCCTGCGGCAGCCGAGATAACCGGCGTGCGACAGGTATTTTTCGCTGGCGGCGATGGCTGGATGTATGCCTTTGACATCGATCGGGTAAAGAAGGGAGCTTCATCCCACTTGTGGCAATTTGATTGCAACTCGAAGAGCAGTCGATTCTTGTTAAGTCGCGAGGGGAAGCGAAACAACATTCTGGCAACGCCGGTCGTCTACGAAGACAAGGTTTACATTGCTACCGGTCGCGAACCAGCTCACGGCGAGGGGTTCGGCTGTCTTTGGTGCATCGATCCAAGCAAGCGCGGTGACACTAGTCCTGAGTTGCTTTCTGCATCGAACGCCAATGACAAGGATTCGGAACTGCCAAGCCCCAACCCCGAAAGCGCCGTAGTCTGGAGCTATCAGGGGTTCGACTCAAATGAGGATGGGAAAATTGATTTTGCCGAGTCGATGCATCGCACAATCGCAACCATCGCAATTCACAATGATTTGGTCATTGCGTCCGACATGAGTGGCTTTGTGCATTGCCTAGATGCAAAAAACGGAGCGTTCCTGTGGAGCCATCAAGTCGACTCGCCCGTGTGGGCATCTCCCCTGATTGTGAATGGCACTGCGTACATTGCGACGGAGGATGGTAGAGTCATTGTTTTCGACCTCGCAAGAGGCGATGACGCGTCCCACCCAGTCGCGGAAATCGACATGGGGGAAGATATCTACAGCACACCGGTGATGAGCGGCGGTGTACTCTACATCGCTACGTTGAAGAAGTTAGTGGCAATCGAGATGAATCAAGAGTGACAATCGCTTGTGCATGAACAATCTTATAGAACTGGCCGCACGCGCGTCGAATTACTCATTCGTGCCTTGAAACCATCGCCCAAATTGCGAAATTCCGGCGATTCGCCAAGGAGAGTTTAGTATGACCGTCGTCAGCTACGCATGGGACCCAATCGAAGATAATGTCACGGCGGAATTCGACAGTCAAGGAAACCAGATTGCTCGATACGTGACTGAGCCTGAACGTGTTGGTAATGTCATCAGCCAACGCCGTGACGGGCAGGACAGCTACTTTCACCACGACGGAATCGGGAATACGACACAGGCGTGCAGCGAGGGGGCAGATGAAGAAGCTATGAAGTTTGTTGGTTGCAAGAAGGCTGAGATCAAGGCGCTGAGGCGAAAAACATCGCAGCTTCTTGAATACATAAAGGATAACTATGGTGATCGGCTTGACGCTGAATCAAAACTCTGCACAGGTATTTTCGACGATAGGAAGTGCCTTGAATTCGTTCCACCCAATGTAGTCATCAAGTAGGACTCGACGAAATGCGACAAGCAAGAAATTACTTCCGAGATTATTGCGTTGTCGTTGTGCTTGCAGGAATCTCCTCTTCTGTAGTTGTAACCCCCGGAAACGCAGCCCCAATTGACCCGGCATTTCCAGCAACGATTCGCGAGGCGGTAGCGATGTACGATGCGGTGGTTATCGCCAAGATTGTTGGGCAAAAACTTGAAGTGAAGCAAGTTATCAAAACAATGCCGGATTACGACATATCAAAGGGAAGTCGTATTACTATGTCGGGATTTCAGACGAGCAGTGAGGAACCGTTCCTTATTTGTGGAAAAATGAACAATCGCGGGACCATAACGTGGTCGTATTCGTTCCGCGTTCTTCAAAGTAGCGTGGGTTACATTTGCCAGGTGGCTCGACTTACTAAAGCCGATAAAAGCACATTGAAATATTGTATCCGAATGCTTGAATCTAAAGACCCGGTTGTCGGATCCGATGCGCATGAGGAACTATCCCGGGCTTCAATTAAGGAACTTGCAACGATTTCGAATGATATGCCACACGAGAGACTTTCGTTGCTGCTGGCCAATGAAGGAATTCCAGCTAAGCGACGCTCGCTTTACGGCCTAATGTTAGGACTGTGCGGTGATATGGAAAGCGAAACCTTGCTACGCAAAGTGATATTTGACCGTTCTGACAAGATTAAGTTTAGGTATTGGATTTCGAGAATCATTTGCGGGTACATTTTGTTGTCGGGTGAAAAAGGTGTCGTTGACGTTCGAAATCGGTGGTTCGTCGATCCAAACGGGGATGCTGACGAGGTGTCTAACGCAGCGAGCGGGATCATGATGATTTGGATGAACGCACCAAGCACTTTGAAACCACGAAATCTATGCCAAGCATTTCACCCATTACTTGAACATAAACAGGTCGCCGATGTAGCAATATTAGATCTATCGCTAATGAAGGATTGGAGCGTACAAGATCGCATCGGTAGGATGTATAAAGATGCCGACAGTTACGCAACACCCGACTCTCTAAGAAAGGCAATTGTCGAGTACATGCAGATGTGCGTAAAGGATGTGCCAAACGATGCGAAAGATGTGCCAGACCGTGTTCGACGTGCTGAGAACTTCTTGCAAACGTTCAGCAACAGTCGGGTTTTTCGGCAATGAGAGTTTCTTATTCCGCAACAGGAGTTGATTGAACGTTGGCTTTTTGTAGGCTTGGAGCCCTAGCGGAGATTACGTTGACCTACGACACTTTGTGTCCCATTAGCCGGAATGCGTTAGCGTCCGGTTCTGAAAAACCGTGGCTAACGCCCAACGGCTGATCAAAAGCGGCACTGGTTTCGCGAACGATCCTAGATTGAAATGCTCTTCAGTGAAAAATGTTTCTAGCTCCAGTCCCGCGATGATACTAACTAACGCAATTGCCAAGACCGAGTTGTTATCGCGAGGAGTGACGTTTCTCGCACCAATCTTGCTCTTGCTTTTACAGCCTTGCGCTGGCATGGCGGCAGATCACCTTCTACTGGTTGCGACATACCGTGCGCCATCCACATCTTTGGCTCTTTCTCCTGACAACAGGCATCTCGCCATTGGAGGGTCGGTGTTTGAGGGAGGGCGAGTGGCTGTTGTTGACATGAAGAAGTGGGTTGTAGTTTTTGAGGAAACCTATGCAATCGTTCCGTATTCTCTCGCGTGGTCTCCTGATGGACGAACGCTTGCCGTGGCCACGACAGACCCGGAGGTCAAGATCTGGGACACAAAGAAAAGAATGCTGCGAAGAAGCCTTGTAGGACATACGAAAGAAGTTCGATCGGTTGCGTTTTCAGCAAATGGAGAATATCTGGCCACCGGGAGTGGTGATAAAACCGTTAAACTCTGGGAAGCGTCAAGCGGAGATTTAGTTCGAACGCTTGAGGAGTCGGAACATCCGATCCATTCAGTTTGCTTTACCAACAAGGGCAACATCTTGCTCGCGCGGTCGTATGAATTGATCGAACCACAGTTCACTGTTTGGATGTGGGATATGTCGTCAAATATGAAATCCGGTCGAATACTTCGGCGGATTCGTGAAGACGCTCCTGATCCGATTGCTTTTTCACCAGATTCTAGGTGGATGGCAATTGGGGCGGAGAGTCGGATGGACCTTGTTAGATGGCCAACTGCTGAAACAGTGGCGCATTTTAAAACGGACCCGATCATTGTTGGTGACGCCGTATTTTCTGCGGATTCAACTCTATTGGCCATCGCCGATAAAAGAAAAGTATTGATGGTCGATGTCCGTCGTCGTCGATTGATTGGATCTTTTGGCGCGCACGAGGGGTTCATTGATTGTTTAGCGTTTGGCAATGATGGAAGCTTCCTTATCTCCGCGGATGGCCAGGAGGTGAAAGTGTGGAAGGGGCCATTCAGCAAATCGACGTTTCCTAGAGAATTGGACAAATAAAAGCAGTATGGGTCTAGAGAGACGTCCCATCAGTCCAAGCAGTGGCAAGCGTAGCTGTCCATTGCATGCGCATGGCATGGCTGAGGAGGGCGATTGGTTGGATCGTCCGGGAGTTCGCTAGGCGTCGGCAGCCAAGATGATTCGATCGAGGAGGTTGTTCGAATTAGGCGGGGGCTCGCCGCTGGGCAGTT
>JAJDEH010000154.1 GCA_029259935.1 Planctomycetota bacterium | reverse complement strand
CACCGCGTTGCAACCGGCGGTGATGGCGACCAATCCGGCGAGTGCACCGTTCATCACGAATTGCACCGCCGGCCTGCCGTGAATCCACCAGCTTATCAACAGGCTGGTCAGCAAGCCGGCGACGCCCGACAACATGGTGTTGATGATGACGCGCGGCACGGCGTCGTTTAGTGCCAGCGTGCTGCCGCCATTGAAGCCGAACCAACCCATCCACAGTAGCAAGGTTCCCAGCACCGCCATCGGCAGGCTTTGACCGGGGATACTTTGTGGCGGCTCGCCCGGCGGGAAGCGGCCGTGACGAGGACCAATGACCAGCACGGCAGCCAAGGCGACCCAACCGCCGATGCTGTGCACCACGGACGAACCGGCGAAGTCGCGAAACCCCATCGCTCGCAGCCAGCCCGCTGTTCCGTCCAAGCCACTCCACGACCAATGGCCAAACAGCGGGTAGATCAGGGCGGACAATATAACGGCCACCAACAAGTATCCGCGGAACCGCATGCGTTCAGCGACCGCGCCGGAGACAATCGTCGTTGCCGTACCGCAGAACATCGCCTGGAACACAAAGAACACGGCCAACGAAGTGCGCCCACTGCCGATTTCTAGCAGGAAATGGGATGTGCCAAACCAACCGCTTTGCGATGTGCCGAACATCAGCGCAAAACCAAGCGCCCAAAACAAAAAGACCGACAGCCCAAAGTCCGTGATGTTCTTGATCGCGACGTTGATCGCATTCTTGGATCGCGTCAGCCCGCTCTCCAGACACATGAATCCGGGTTGCATGACAAAAACCAACACAGCACCAAGAAGGACCCAGAGAATATCGCTGGGTTGCGTTCCTATTATGCGATCACCCATGGGATCGAACGATGTCCTCGAACGAGGTTTAAGTTGGCGACAAGACCGGACTAGCGCATAGTCGTCGTCTCGGGCTTCCATGTCAACCAAAATCTGGCGGCCGGTGCGGCCCAGGGCTGCGCGAACCGCCAAATGGCGACCACCGGTTGTTCTTTCATGCCCGTTCGTATTGGGCCGAGACTGCCTCGCTAGAACTGCTTCGAGATCCGCTGATCCCAACTCGCTTCCACGGTTCGCTGGCCGTTAGGTAAATAGCCGAGCGCACCGCCGACATAGTGTTTCTCAACAGCTCGAATGACATCCTCGCCCGTCACGCCGTCGCGCATGCAGCGCTGGACCTTGCGGTCTTGGAAATCGACCGCGTCGGTGCAGAGCTCGCCATCTTTGTAGTCGCCGTCGCCCAGCGGAACCGTTCGGCTCTTCCAGCAGCCGCCGTTGTCGCAACACATTAGCTGACCATTGGTATGCAGGAACTGGTGATTGGTGTAGGCCGTGAAATGACTCGGCTCACGGCCGCCCGCGGTGACGACACACGCCCGCCGCTTGGGCTTGCCCGGTTTGGTCTCGGCCGCCGCCGCTAAGTGCATCGCGAAGGTGATGGGACAGATGACGCCATCGGCGTGGTACACCATTCGCATGAACATGCGAATGTCCGTTTGGCCGACTAGGTCGATGGCTCCTTGCAATCGCGGATGATCGTGGTTGGGCCCGTCCGCGCCGAACTGCACGAATTGGACCTTGTCGCGAAAGTGGTCGACGACTTGCTGGGCATATTCGACGATCCACCACTTTGTTGTATAGTCCGTCTTGCCGCCCGTGCAGATCAGCCAAAAGGGTGTATCCCAGCCCGTGAAATGCTGATGCACCATGCTAATCCAAGTTTTTTCCTCGGCCGAAAAATGAACGTCTCCCCAGAACTTGTGCACCTTGATGCGGAGACCGAGCTTCTCGTTTAGAAACCTCGAGAACCCATGAATGAAGTGATAGGCGCCTTCGTTGCATTCATGGATCAGCGGATACTCCATGTCGATCACGTTGACATCGGCATCGGATTCGTCGAGCTTGGTGATATAGGGATTGTGTTCCCATAGATGCGGGAACGGAGTCCGCACGTCGGTAATGAATGTGTTGGGGTACGTTAAATGCAGGTCGCGGACCGCGGCGGTGAGCATAAGAATGTCGCCAGGCGCTTGCAAGTTTCGCAGGATGAGTTTTCTAGGGCGGGTCACGGAATCTATCTTGAGGACTTGAATTGAGCCATCTGTAAGACCTCCTCTAGCAGGCGGTTGAAAAACCAATTGTGCAGGCTGGATCAAGCGAAGCGCTGCTCTGCCAATTCCCAGTTTCCGCTCAAATCGTGGATGCCGGAACGTCGTCGCTTTGCTTCTCGGTCCGGCCTACGTGTTTTTCAACAGGCTCACGCTAGGCAAGGCGGAGAACCGGACTAGCAAGGCGAGAGTTAGATTACATCCTAATTCAGGCGCTTTGCATGTGCCGAAAATAGCTCGCGGACATGCGGCCGTCAGTCGTTAAACGAGCGCAACAGCTTGCGGCCTTTGTAGATCGAGTAGACTTCACGCGGTCCCAGCGCCCGCGAGCGGCCACCCGTTGGATACCAATAGGCGTCGCATGAATCACAAACCGCCAAGCCGCGGGTGGCATCTTTTTCCGCTTGAGCGACCAGCACTCGTTCGCCAAAAAAAGAACCGAGGGTAACCGCCGAAATGGCCTGGCAGCCATCGTCCCTCAGCCGGCGTTCCAGCCGGGCCACCTCAACCCGCTGGGCTTCGCTGAGCATGCGGGCGTCGGTTTCGTAGATCTCTTCGTGTTCCGCCTGCCAGCCCGCGAAGACGGCGTAAATATCATCCGGCGGCAAATCGCACAAATCGGACATCAAAGATTGGGCTTCGTCTTCGATGACGATTCCAATGTTGCTGTAAGAATTTTCGCCAAGCAAATAGACAAATCGAAACAGAAAACATTCCACGAGGTCGTCAAAGCCGGGCCAATAGTGTTCTCGGTGATCGATCAGCTCGCACGAATTCGGAGGAAAGCCGAGTTGCGTGGGCTGCGCCAAATGCAGCGACAATGCAGCTTCGGCGCGGGCCTCGGCGGTTGTAAATTGAGGATCGATTTCCTCCAGCAAATCGAGTTCTTCGGCGTAGGCCAACGTGCGAAGCCGCGCGACCGGTTCGGCAGCCATCCCCAGCAATTCGTTCTTGCCGTTTTCTTCACCCAAGCGAACCAATGCGGCCGCGGCTTCGGTGCGTAGCCGCCGGTGACGAAGCTCAAGCGCTTGGTTGATGCTGCCAACCACCGACGTGTCGCCAATCAAGGCCAACGCGTCGCATAGCGAGACGGCCAGCGAAACGCATTGATCGACTTTGTCGCTGAGTTCCTCCGGCGAGTCTCCGGACGCCGCCGGGTTCTCTTCAAGCAAACTCAGTCGCTGAGCGAGATTCCTTAGCAGCAGCGATAACTCTTCGACTCGGTTTCGCGCGGGATGCGTGTCCACCAGATCTTCGCGAGTCATGAAGTTTGCCAGATCCAGAATGGGCGCGGCCAGATGGGAATGGGCAAGTCCATCCAGCAGGCGGGGAAAAAGTGGCGTGGCGGACGACGCGTTTCCCTTTCGAAAAAAAGGAGTCAACACGGCGACCGCGGCAGCCTCGGCGGCAGGCGGATCGTGAACCATCCGATCCGTGAACATGCGCAGGGCATCGTCGCCACCCAGCGCCACCAGCACGCTCAGTAAATGGTGGCGGCAGCCGCTTGGCGGACCCAGGCGTGTGTACAGTCGGCCAATGGTTTGCCGTAGAAGTTCAGCTAACCGCTCGTCACTTGCACCCAATTCAAGTCCCCGCGCGCGCTGAACGAGGCGAACCAGGATTTGCGAAAGATACGGTTCTCGCGCGGGGGCGTCGATTCCCGTTGCCTCGGCGAGTGCGCCCATCAATTCCACGACTTGCTCGTCCGTCGCGCCGTCGATCCACTTCAGATCTTGCGCGGCGCGGGCGCATTCCGCCCCATCAAAATTGGCGGAAGCTTCCAGATCGGTTAGGAGTGCATGGAGCAAGTTGTCAGTCATCTAGACCAGCGTAACCTCATTGAATGATTGTCGCGACCCGGGCACCGTCGCGCCACCATTCCGCGCCATCTTGCCGCCGATTCCGCCGCGGATCTAGGCTCAAAGTCTATTGACCAGTTTGACGCTCTCTCTATACTCCCCAGCTTGGGGCGTGAATATCTTCCAACCATGATCGGATGCAGCCGTGCGCTTTGACCTGCCCTTTGTCGACATTCATTGCCACCTGGTGCCCGGGATTGATGACGGTGCAAAAACGCCCGAGGATTCACTGGCGATGGCCCGAATGGCCGTGGAAGACGGCATCCGCACGGTCATTACCACACCCCATCAGTTGGGCAGTTACCGAGCCAACGACGGCGCGAAAATCCGCCAGCGGGTGACCGAGCTGCAGCAGTTGCTTGATAGCAACCAGATTGATCTGCGAGTCATGCCCGGAGCCGACGTGCGGATCGAAGCCGACATGATTCCCGGGCTGAAAGCAGGCAGCGTGTTAACCTTGGGCGACCTGGGCCGTCATGTGTTGTTGGAATTGCCTCATGAAATGTACATTCCGCTCGAGCCAGTGCTGGACGGGCTGGAAGCGGCCGGGATGGTGGGAATCCTGTCCCATCCGGAACGAAACCAGGGCTTGCTGCGGCAGCCCAATCTGATTCCCCCGCTGGTCGAACGCGGCTGTCTGATGCAAGTCACGGCGGGCAGCATTGTCGGCACCTTCGGCCCCGGCCCCCAGGAAATGGCCGAAGCGATGGTGCAAGAGGGTTCCGTTCATTTCGTCGCCACCGATGCTCACGGTCCGAAATCGCGTCGTCCACTGATTCGGCGCGCCCTAGAGCAAGTCGCCGAACTGGCCGATGAGCAAACCGCGATCGACGTCGGCTGCCGCAACCCGGCCGCAGTCGCCGAAGGGCGCGAAGTGGAAATTCGCCCCGTCGAAATCAAACGCAAGAAGAAGTCGAGTTGGTTTTCCTGGGCCAAGTCGGCGTAGTTTCGATCGCTGTTGCCAACCTAACGCCGCGCTGGTGCCACTGCTGGCTTGCCCAGCAGTGCCAAGGGCATAGGGGCGAACAACCCTAAATCAAGCCGTGACAAAACGCTCGGCGTCGCCTTTCGCTTCGGGAGACAGCATCCAACACGTTGCGTGTTATACTCATCGGCATGACTCGCTATTTGAGCCGCGGAGGGATGCCCATGTCCAACCAAGCAACGCTAGAAGATCGCGTCACTCGCCTTGAAGAGTTACTCTCGCATCACGAGCATCTTCTTAAACAGTTGAACGAGGTGGTGCTGGAACTGCGCGAGGAAAATGCCCGGCTGCAATCGCGAATCCCGGCCGAACTGAGTCGACTAGAATCACTGATCGGCGACCAGGGAATGGCACCCGACCCCAACGAAAAACCGCCGCACTATTGATCCGCTTTATTGCGGGCGGCGTTTAGCGACTCGCCGTCGGTTTGGATTTGAGTTCGACGCTGTTCACGGTACGCACTGTGTACGTGGGCAGTTCCTTCCGGGGTGCGTCTTTGTCGACGAACCGCATCTTGGGCAGCGGCAGTTCAGGAGTGTCGTGGTACGACATCCTTTGGAACAACGGACGGCCAAAGCGACCCACCGGCTCTTCCGGCACCTGTCCGATTGGCTTGCCGTCGCGTTCGATGATAAAGCACCGGACGCCGCTCTCGAAATCGGCGTCGGCTGACCAGGTAATCGTCACGCCGCCCTCGTCGTTTGGTTTGGCGGATACTTCTCGCGGCGCGGGAGGCGGAGTTTGGTCGGCAACCGCGCCGGTTTCGCAATATTCCTTTAGCTTCGGTGCCATGATCTTGCGCCAATCTTCTAGCGCGGCAGCAACAGCGCCCAGACTATGCTTGTCGTTGCCGGCATTGGGCAAGCGATGGCGAAGCCAGAAATCGAAATAGGGAATGGCTAGATATCGCGAATCGCCGCACTGATGACCGGTGAGTGGGTCGGGCGCGAATTCAAAGAAGGCTCCTTCGGCTTGATAAGCTTTCTGCATCGCGGCCAGTCCGTCCCAGGCGCGGTGAAATCGTTCGTGGTCTTTTTCCTTCAAGCCTGGATTGCCCACGACTGGAACCTGGTAGGCCGCTTCCGGAATCTCGGGAGCTTCGACATCTCCGTTGGTCCAATAGCCAAAGGCCGTGCCGCTGCGAAGCCAAATAGCGACGATTCGCTTGGGGTATTTCGTTTGCATGAGACTCGCCCAAAATCCTCCGCCGGAATGGCCCCATAAGCACCAAGGAACGGACTTCAGTTCACCGTGTCCCGATGCCTCGGCGAAATGGGATAGGGACTCCAGAAAGCGGTCGCCCGAACCGTTGCGAGGGTCGCACCATAAGCGGCAGTTGACGTCGCTGCGAGGTTCGTAGCGCGAGCCCATCAACGCGCAGTCCCACTTGCGGGCCAATGCCTGCCAATGCAAATCGTCCGCCGCAGTTTGGCCGGCGCTGGACGCGCCATCTCCGCAGCCGTGTTGGTGCACGATCACGCCTCGCAGTCGCTTGGCACCGGTCGGAATCCACAGATAGTAGTCGACCGACAATCGCAACTGGCCGGGCTCGGCCATCGCCGGGTAGTGAACCTGAAACATCTTGCCGCCGGCCGAATCACGGCTGGAACTGGTCGGCTGTTGGGCCTTCTGGATGAGCGGCGCGATTTGCTTTTCCAGTTCCTTCGCCTTGGCGAGGGCTTGATCGAGCGGCAGACCCTTCTTGACTCCAGGCCGTTTGTGTCCCACGTGGCTCAACCAAGAATCATGCAGCAATCTCGTTCGCTGTGACATCAGCTTGAGAAGATCATCGCCGGGCTCGGTCGCGGATGGAATTCCCCAGGCATGCAGAATTGTCTTACCCAACAGCCGATGGCCTTCCGCGTTGGGATGAATCCCGTCGGGTGAGAGAGTGAACTTCGGATTGGCTTTTCGTTTTTCAACGACGTAGTCCGTAAGCGGCGTATGCAAATCGATGACCATTTCGACGCGGTCTTTTTGCTCCATCACCCACTTGCCATAGCGGGCCAGTACGTCGTCATAACTTTCGTACATGGCGAAGTAAGCGTATTTGTCTTCGCCCGCCGGTTTGAGCTTCCCTTTGTCTCGGATGGGAACCGGATCGAAGGGCGGCGGCGTCATCACAATGATTTTAGCCCCCGTGGCATGAACTTTTTCAATCAATCGATTGACGCCGTCTTGATAGGCTTTGAATCGCTCTTCGCCGAACGGATAGTAAATGCCGTCGTTCATTCCATAGCAGGCAACGACGACATCCGGTTTCACTTTCGCCAGCGCCCGGTCCAGCCGCTCATGGACGTCGGGTCGCGGAAAGGGATGATCCGGTTCAGACAACCCGCTGCAGGTTTCGCTGCTGAGTCCGATGTTGACGATTTCCGGCAGCGGGTCGACGCCCTGCAAGCGCAGTTGCGTTTCGATCCAGGTGACGTAGCCGCCGCTGTGCGTGATTGAATCTCCCAGAAACAGAATCCGCTTGGCGTCGAGGGGAAACTGCGTATCGGCCAAAAGGTGGTCATGAGCGCCGGCTAGCATCAGAAACAGCAGAGCGACCCACGCGCTACGGGCGTTATAAATCATTGTTCGACGATCCATCGATTTCCTTTGCTGATAGTCTCAAGTTGGAATGGTCACGGCGGGTCAACGGCCGCGTTTTGTTCTTTGGCTCTCTTCTTCCGCTTTGCGCCAGGCCTGAATTTCCCACTTCTGCCACTCGCCGACAACTGGGGCCGCTTCCTTTTTGGGCAGTGAGGCGCGCATGTCGGCGAGGATCCGTGCATGCTCGCGCCGCCCGGAAAGATTGTGCCATTCGTGCGGATCTGAATCGTGGTCGTACAGTTCTTCGCTGCCATCGCCGTAGCGGATGTAATGCCAACGGGTTGACCGCAGCGAATGGTTGCCGGGCGCGAACGAAGTCAGAATGGGACGTTTCCATTCGAGTTGCGGATCCTTGAGCAAAGGCGTGAGGCTGCGTCCTTCAAGATCTTCACGGGAAGGCAGGCCGGCAAGATCGAGTAACGTGGGAAAGATATCGATCAGCCCGACGGGCCGGTCACTGGCTGCCTTGCCCTCGAAGCCCGGCGCGGCAACGATCAACGGCACCCGCGTGCCGTCGTTCCACAACGACCGCTTTGCCCACCGCTCCTTTTCGCCCAAGTGCCACCCATGATCGGACAGCAGAACGACGATGGTATTGTCTCGTTGTCCGCTCTCGTCCAGGCCGTCGAGTACGCGGCCCACGCTATGATCGACAAACGCCACGCTGGCTAAATAAGATTGAACCGCCGCGCGCCAGGCGTCGTTTTCGACAAACCATTCGTGGCGCGGCGCGGGGAAGCCCTCGGTGAGTGTCTTGGCGTAAGCGGAAAGGTCGTCGCGGTCCGTCTTCAGAACTTTTGGCAATAACGTCTTCTCTAACGGGAACGGCTCGAACCAGCGCGGAGGCGCATACATGGGAACATGCGGCCGCCAGAAGCCGGCGACTAGCAAGAACGGGCGATCGTGTTTTTGCTTGAGACCGTCAATGACCCAATCGGCGATCTTGTAGTCGGGCGTCTGAGTTTCGTTTTCGGGATACGGGCCCCAATCCCACAGCTTGACGCCGTCGGGATAGGCAAATTTCTTTTCGGGCAATGGCCCGAAGCCTCCCATCCCTCCGCCATACACTTGATAGTGCTTGCCATCATTGGCGCCGTGAACAAACTTGCCGGCTCCCATGGTCTGATAGCCGGCTTCGGCGAAATGCCGCAGCAAGTGCGGACGCCGCATGGCGACCTTCGAAGCCTCCAGGGCCGGCTGCAAGAAGTACAAACCTGTCGTCGTGGGATAAAGCCCCGTCACCAATGATGCTCGCGACGGCGTGCAAACGGGCGCTTGGCAATGAGCGTTGCGGAAGAGAATGCCGCGCTGGGCCAACCGATCGATGTTCGGCGTTCTGGCCTGCGGATGGCCGCCCAGACAACTCGTCCAGTCGTTCAAGTCGTCGATGGAGATGATCAGTATGTTGGGACGCTCCGCGGAAGCCGTCTCGACGCCGGCCGCCGCAAAAATGCACGCCGCCAGAACGGCCACCAGAAAAAGCTTTTGTTGTCTCATGATTCGATCCCGTGTTTTTCGAGTCTTGAGCATTTGGTATTCAGAATTTGAATTCGTTTCGGATTTCGAATCATCCTGTATCACAATGGATCCGGAGCAATGTTCCTCGCCGCTCCGCCGTCCCCGCAAAGCGGGGCACTCAAGGGGGTGTAACATACGTCGCATCACCACGCCCCCTTTGATTTTCTCATAATTCACTGCCCTAAGAAAAGTTTCCGTAACGACTTAGGCGTAACCCGGCCAGCGATCACACCGGCTCGACGCCAAAAAAATGGTTGCAAAGCTGAAACGATTTCAGGATGGCAAGCGCGCAGCTACGCATCCGCGCGATACCGACTCGCAACCCAGAGTGTCCGCGAGCCGCGCCCCGTTCACCAAACATAGGAACTCCGATCGTCGGCCCATCTGGCTACTACCTTCATTTTACAACAATCCGCCGAACTGAATAGTTTCTTTTCCGCGAGAGCTTTCACCGCCCATACTCGCCGGTTCTTGGCCACAAGAAACAAAAAAATCCACGAAGAGAAAGGGAGTAGTTTTTGCGTCTTATCGCGCTTTTCGCGGCGGTCCATCCGCTTGGCTGCAAACTCGAAGTCTCGTCCTCCGGCACGGCCGGTTTGCCACCGGAGATTGCTTCAGCGATTTCCCTTGCAATCCGCTGGACATCCCAATGAGATGGAATAGCCACACGACCCGCGAGAAGTGGTGAACATTGTTTGCCTTCGGTTACGGTTACGTTGTGCCACGTGGCTCTCGCACGCCTCTGCCGCCGCAAAAAGTCAGCGATATCCGCAACTCCGGCGTGATTAACGCGCTCTACCAAACGAAGACATCTCAAAGCGTTTCCCATGGCACCCTCGGCTTGATCCAATGCCCGAGTGCAACCAAATTATGGGTGGCCCCTTTCGTCGCTTTCCTTTCGTCGCTTTCGTCGATACCTTTGCGGCGGTCCACCGTTCCAGATCAGGAAGTTGACTGGCGTGCGTCTGATCCCGGTGGGATACTCGGACGTAAAGGGCGGTCGCTTTGGACATGCTCGTCTCCTGTTGAAGAAGTGATCATCGAACAGGAGGCTTGTCGGTGTCCTAAATGTGTAAACTGTCGCTTTCAATCGAGACGTTACACTGGTTGAAGAAGTCGGGTGGCTGTTTTTCCATGGAATTCGAAGCCGAGAATCGAGGATACTGACACTTTACAACTGGGATGCACTTTGATGGGGCAGCAACCCAAACCTTGCCCATCTTTCATGTCGAAGAGGATGCCGCCGAATCGCATGACAGTTGGATAATGACATCCCAGCCGCTCGGTAGTACGATGATGGGTAGTGGAAACTGATTCGACGTGTCGGAAACCGATACTTCATATGGACATCTCAGTCCAACAATTCATTCAAAACCTTTCTGACAGCGGTGTGCTTTCGGACGACGATCTGGCTGCGCTGCACCAGACGTTGGCTGATGGTCCGAAGTCCGTCGAGGAACTGGCGAGCGAACTCATCCAGCAAAACAAGCTGACCCAATACCAGATCAATCAGATCATCAGCGGCAAGGGTTCCGGGTTGGTCCTCGGCAACTACCTGATTCTCGACAAGATCGGTGAAGGCGGAATGGGGCAGGTCTATCTGGCTCGGCACCGTCGCATGAAACGCCGGGTGGCCCTGAAGACGCTTCCAAAAGACAAGTCGGAATACCCAAGCGTTATTCAACGCTTTCACCGTGAAGTCGAAGCCGCTGCGAAGCTGTCCCACCCCAACATCGTCACTGCCTTCGATGCCGACGAAGCCAAAGGGCTGCATTTCTTCGTGATGGAGCATGTCGAGGGCGTGGACCTGTCCGTACTGGTAAAACAGAAAGGCGTGCTTTCTGTCAAACAGGCCGTCGATTACGTCATGCAGGCGGCGAAGGGGCTGCAATACGCTCACTCCCAAGGGATTGTCCACAGAGACATCAAACCGGCCAACATCCTGTTGGATACGGAGGGCACGGTCAAAATCCTCGACATGGGTTTGGCCCGATTGGAAGAGGTTGCCGACGAGAAGCCGATGACGGCTCTAACACAATCCGGCACGGTCATGGGCACGCTCGATTATATGTCACCCGAACAGGCCGAAGACACGCACGCCGCCGACGCCCGCAGCGATATCTACAGTCTTGGCTGCGTACTCTACTACCTGCTCACCGGCGATTCTCTCTTCGCAGGCGATACTATCGTCAAAAAGATTCTCGCTCACCGGGATCAGCCAATTCCCTCGCTGATGGCTGCACGTCCCGACGTGCCCCAAGCCCTCGATCAAGTATTCCAAAAGATGGTGGCAAAACGCTCCACAGACAGGCAGCAGACCATGAGCGAAGTCATTGCTGAATTGAATGCTTGCGGCCTGCTGGAACCGGCGTCTGGAAGTTCGTCATCTGTCGATACGAGCGTGACTGATCCCGACTATCAGCAATTTCTGCACATTCTCGCAGTCGAAGGCGAGCCAACGCAGCGACTTGCCACAAAACCGAAAACCGCCCCCACGGTCGCTGCCCATAACGACACGCTGGCATCAGGTTTTCTGGATGCGACGATCATTGGCGAAGCCGTGCTTGATGCCGAGCAAGGTGGCGGCAGATTTGGCAAGAAAGCGCTGGCGATTGCGGCAGGTTGTCTGGCGGTGTTGCTGTTGGCCGCTGGTCTCATCATCAAGCTGCAAACACCAGCAGGCACGGTCGTCCTGGAGATCGATCAGCCGGAACTGGTCGGTGCGGTCGTCACGATTGACGGCGAGAAGAAAATCACGATCAAGACTGGCAAGGGCAATGAGACCATCGAGGTGAAGCCGGACGAAAAGCGGCACAAGCTCGAAGTGACGATGGCCGGGTTCAAGACGTTTACGGAAGGATTCACATTTGACACCGGGAACAAGCAGACGATCAAAGTGCGTTTGGAGAAGGAAGCGGCGAGCAATGGCGCAGTTAGTTCGTCGTCACGGAATTTCGCCCTGCGGTTTGATGGAGTAGACGACTCAGTTACTTTGGAAAATCTGGTGTACGACGACCTGACTCCGATAACAATTGAAGCCTTCGTCAATCTGAACTCTTATTCACACGGGACGATCATTCGTGGCATCGGGAGACGTGCCAGTCCGTCCCTGTGGATTCGAGCAGATGGCACCGCCAACGGCCACTTTCATACGAAGCAGTCGACTTTCGCTGCTTCTTCAACAGTGCTGTTGAAGCAGAAGACTCATCTCGCATGTACTTGGGATGGCTCGAAGGTTGATCTCTTCGTTGATGGCAAACGAGCGGTAGCCCGACCTGATCGGAAGAGGCAATCATGGGATGTGGGTGAATTCTTCATCGGTGGCATGAATAATGAGATCAGCTTGGACGGAATCATCGACGAAGTCCGCATATCCAACATCGCCCGCTACGACAAGGACTTCACGCCCACCAAACGTTTCAGTGCCGACAAGAACACGCTGGCCCTGTACCACTTCGATGAAGGCACCGGCACAGTCCTGAAAGATTCATCCGGCAACGGTCACGACGGGAAAATTGTCGGTGCCAAGTGGGTGCGGGTGGACGATGAGTTGAAGGTGGTTTCGAGAGAGCCGGAAGAGAACTATGCGTTGGAGTTTGATGGAAAGGCGACAATTGATCCATCGACGATGGCTATGTACGACGGCTCTCATGCACTGACTATGGAGGTCCGTCTCACATTCGACGGGGAGTTCCCCACTGATCTTTCACACTCAATCGCCTTGCTCGGCCCTCCACCCTGCCTTGCGTTACAACTCCAGCGCAAAGGGGTGTTGATGGCGTATGCAACGAGCGAACCACAAAATGCCCACACCGTTGCGACTCGATTGCTGGAAAAGAATCGGGCAGTACACGTTGCCGTAGTCTACGACGGCAAAGCGCTGTCGTTGTACATCGACGGCAGACTGCAAGGGGAACGCATCCCTGTGATAATCGGGAAACGTGAATCTGCACAGCCTTGTATCTTTAGCGTATCTCAGTTAGGTGACAAACAGAATATGAGTGCGTTTCGTCTCGTTATGGACGAAGTGCGCTTTTCCAACATCGCCCGCTACCCCAAAGAATTCATTCCCTCTAAGCGTTTTGAAACCGATAAGCATACGATGGCCCTGTATCACTTCGACAAAGGCAGTGGCAGCGTCCTGAAAGACTCATCCGGCAATGGGCACGACGGCAAGATTGTTGGTGCCAAGTGGGTCACAGTGGATGATGAGTTGAAGGTGATTGGACGAGCGGAGAGTGTTCACAACCGGCCCAAAGACCAACCTGCACCCGGCAAAGAGACGCAAGACTGACGATCTCAACGAACCGACCGTCCGTTTTGCAACAGCCGTAGCACGTCCGAAACTATTTCGTCTAGGCAGATCGACGCCCCGCCTGTCGGTGATGGCTTCGATTTCATACGGCGGATCGTTCAGTTCGTCGCAGCCTTTTTCCGCCAGTTGCAGAGTGTGAGCCAGAACTCCACCAAGAAGGATTTGCAAAGCCGGTTGGAAGTGCGCAATCATCCCACCAAAAATCTGCAAATACGAAAAGTGCCACCCATATTCCATACTCCGCCGTTCCCGATTAGAAGCGCGAAAAGGGCGGCCCCTAGTTGTTTCGACCATGCAGAGGGAAAGCCCTGCCAGGTGGAGTAGCCAAAGCACGATTGTGCAGGCAGGCGGCGAGCGGATGGGGCCTGACGTTAGTCGAAGTGTACACTGCTGCGAATTAGATGTCGGTTTCCGCAAGCGAGGTGATGGAAAAGTTATTCTGCCTTCCATCATTCCGCCAACGTCGTCATCTAGGCGAAGGCTTTGCGGCTCGGCTTGAGCCGGTGCCCTCGGCCGACAAGGGGCTTCGAGACCGTCAACTGGCGACAGAAACTGGATGTAGGGAAGCTCCATCGCTGTAAGTGTCGCAGGCGCGTCTTTCAGGTTCGGCGGGACCCGCGCGCCGACGGGCCGCCACGAAAAGCACAGGAAACGCAAAAGCTACTCGCGCTGTCTTCGTGGATTTTTGTGTTTCTTGTGGCCAGGAACTCCCGCCCGTCAACTTGATTTGGGGCAGTTACATAAGGACCACCAAAACTTTGGGCCGGGCGAGCGTGAATGGGCGGCTCGAGGAATCAGGCGGCTTCCTCAATGGACAGTTTTTTGAATTGGAGAGTCAGGATCCCAGCTCGTCCGATAGTAAAATGCAATCGGTAGCCAGTATTTGCGCTCAAACTCCTCGTGTTGGCGGATGGCCTTTTTCCCTGCTGCGTCCCATTCCTTCGTTTGGCGCTCGGACCATTTGCCAAATCGAACGCCACTCCAACGGAATCGTTCCGCCAACAACTCACTTCGCTGGATATGCAGCTCTTTCCCCCACTGTCGGAAGCGGTGAGCCCCGATGGCCAGCATGCTCGCCAAGGTCATCAGCAAGACCAGCGTCCGCAGGCTGAATTGCCATCGGCGTTTGCAATTGGGTTGGCTCATGATTCTGTGTCACTGGCGGACGGAGGCTCGCGCCCTGAATTTTGGAAGGTTGCTCTTGCGATCTCCCCTAGCGAGATTTCCAGACCGCCGTGTTGACGGCGAAGTACTTATTGACGAACGGTGGCTTTTTTCGGCTGGCGTGTTGGAGCGGGTGGTCCAGTCACTTCCGTACCACATCAAGTATGCGCCGTCGACTTTCAGCACCGTGGGATAAAACAGGCGCCCATTGTATCGCCAACTGGGTCCGCCGTCGCGACACGAACAATCGAAGCCGCGTCCAGCCAAGCTACGGCATTCCGCTACCATTTTCGCCTTGGGCGGTCGATGGATGCGGCTTGTGCCGAAACACGCGATTGTGCGGTCTACGCGGCAGGCGCGCTGCTTTTTTGCAACCTACGATTTGAAAACGGTTTGACGGCCTCTGTTGTAGGAAATTGGTTCATGATCTGGTTTGTGCTCCTTGTCGTAGCGGGCTTGTTGATATGGGTGGCGCGCGACATTACTCAACGCAGTCATTCCATCATTCACAATTTCCCTGTCATCGGACACTTTCGCTACTGGCTGGAAAGCATCGGTCCGGAACTGCGGCAGTACATCGTGACCGACAACAACGAAGAACGGCCCTTCAGCCGCGATCAGCGCAGTTGGATTTATGCTTCGTCGAAAAATGAAAACAACTACTTCGGATTCGGCACCGATCATGACATGGAGAACTCGCCGAATCACCTAGTGATCAAACATTCCGCGTTTCCTCTGGGAGATCCCCAGCCGGGCGACGAACAATACAACCCACGACACGATATTCCCTGCGCGAAGATTTTAGGTGCTCATCGCCAACGGCGCAAAGCTTTTCGCCCCGAGTCGGTGATTAACATTTCGGGAATGAGCTACGGGTCGCTCAGCGGGCCGGCGGTCGAGGCGCTGAACACCGGCAGCAAGCTTGGCGGTTGTTTGCACAACACGGGCGAGGGGGGCATTTCGCCTTATCACCAAAACGGCGGTGAACTCGTGTGGCAAATCGGCACGGGTTACTTTGGCTGCCGCGACGAAAACGGGCACTTCGACATCGAGCGATTTACCGATGTGGTCGCCGCCCATCCCGTTCGCGCGATAGAAATCAAGCTGAGCCAGGGAGCCAAGCCCGGTTTGGGTGGCCGATTGCCGGCCAGCAAGATCACGCCCGAGATCGCCGAAATTCGCGGCATCCCGCTTGGCAAGGACTGCAACAGTCCGTCGTCGCATCGCGAATTTCATGACGTCGACAGCATGCTCGATTTCGTCGAACTGTTGGCCGACCGTAGTGGCTTGCCGGTCGGCATCAAGTCCGCTGTCGGCGAAATAGACTTCTGGAAAGACCTTGTTCGCCTGATGACCACGACCAACCGGGGCGTCGATTTTGTCGCCATCGACGGCGGCGAAGGGGGTACGGGGGCCGCTCCGCTGGCGTTCTCGGACTTCGTGGCCTTGCCGTTCAAGCTGGCGTTTACGCGCGTCTATCGAGAATTTGTCCAAGGCGACGCCCATCACAACGTGGTCTTCATCGGATCGGGCAAGCTCGGATTTCCGGAGACCGCTCTGCTGGCGATGGCTTGCGGCTGCGACTTGATCAATGTGGGCCGCGAAGCGATGTTGTCGATCGGCTGCATCCAAGCTCTGAAGTGCCACACCGGCCATTGCCCAACCGGCGTGGCCACGCAAAACAAGTGGCTGATGAAAGGGCTCGATCCAAGGCTCAAGTCCGCGCGCATGGCCAACTACGTCACGACGCTGCGGAAGGAACTTCTTCAACTTTCCCGCGCTTGCGGAGTTCCGCATCCGGCGCTGCTAACGACCGACCACTTCGAGATCTTGGACGAAAACTTCGGAGCGGTCAGCGCCACCGAGTGTTTCCGCTATGAATCCGACTGGGGCCTGCCCGCCATGCACGATCAAATCGCCATCCGCGAGATCATGACGGGAACCGTCGAAGGCGTACCCGTCGAGGATTTGCTGGTCGACGCGATGGCGTAGGCCGGATACGTGCGACGCCCATCCGGCGAGCGGCTGGCGTTAGCCGACCGGTGAATTCGGGACAGACTGCCCAGTCGCGATGCCACTAAATCCCCGTCATTGAATCCCCGTGGAGTGGCAAGGCAAGATCGTCCCTCGCCGGGCGAACTACCAGTAATCTCGTGGAAATGATTCATGGTTTTCTGGCAGCGCATCCGTTACCGACTTCGCAAGATCTTCCTCACCCCCTTGTGGGTAAGAAAGCCTCGTGCCCAACGCACCCAGCGCCGTGGGCGGTTTACGCTGCGCAGGCTGTTGGCTTTTACCGCTTTGATGGCGTTGCTGTCGGCGGCTTGCGGTGGGTATTGGCGATCGGCCACGAGGCAAAAGTCCGCGGTCGCCGCGCTGCGGCAGGATGGTGCGGAGATCTACTATTCTCCGTCCGTGGATGTCGAGGGAAAAGTTGTATTTGGCTGTCGTACCACTTCTTGGATGCTCTTGGGGGCTCGAAGATTTCAATCCTCATGAATAGTCCGGGCCAATGTTCCGTCACGGATTGGTTTTCGGCTGGGTGGCTGGGGTCGAGCAACGTGAGCCTCCAGCGCGAATTCTGAGGGCTCGCTTCGCTCGACCCCAGCCACCCGAACACTAAGTCCTGACGAAATACTACTTGTTGGCCGACGCTGATTGATTCCGCTCTTGATCGCCGGCTTTGCGCAGCCGGTCGGCGATGATCGTGTCCAGCAGCAGTTGGCCGACGTGGTAGACGACCATGGGCAGGACGCTGAATTTCAGTTCCAGTCCCATTTGCAGCCCGACCATCAACGTCTTTTGGCTGCCGGCGATGCCGACGGCGATGCGGTCTTCGCGCTTGAAGCCGAAGACAAAGGCCAACCACAGGCCGAGTGCCATGGCCAGCAGGTGAATCCCCAACACGACGATCAACATGCGAGCAAAGTCGAAAAACGGTGCGCCGATTCCGTCGGATTCAGATAGCTTGACCCCCACGCGAATCGAACCCAAGAAGATCATGGAGAGGACGCCGCACATCGCCAGCAAGCCGAGTTTCGGCTTTAGCTTGGTTGCCGTTGTCGCGATTGGTTTGTAGAGCCGCAGGAGTTGAGCCAAAGTCATCGGCAGCACCACCAGCACGCCAAGCTTGAGCATCATCGGCCCAAGTTGTAGGCTCTCGGCCTGAAAGCTCTGCCCGGTCATCCAATACAGCCACAAGGGCGTCAAGATGAAACAAGAGAGATTGGTAATCACGGTGACCATGATCGCCACGGCGTCGTTGCCGCCGGCGCGGCGGGTCCAGACCGAAGCGGAAGCCAACGTGCAGGGCGTGGCCGCCGCGACGAATAATCCCTCCGCCATATCCTGGCTCAGTAGCCCGGAAACGGCCCAGGCCGTCAACGGGATGGCGACAAAGTTGATCGAAGCGGCCAGCAACGTCGGCCCGGGACTTCGCAGGGCGCGCCACATGGCGCTCGCTTCCAAGGGCAACGCCATCAGGAACAAAACGGTGGCCACGATGCAATATCGCAGCTCTTTTATGTCTGCTAGCGGTTCCAGGGATTTTGAGAAGGCGATGCCGACAACCAGCACCAGGCCCAGCGCAAACAGAAACCAGTGGCGGGTGAGTAAATGCTTCACAGTGACGAAGATTGTCGGCCGCCCGTCGTCCGTCCGCAACCGCACTACCGCCACGGACACGGTCCCGGTAGAATCCCCGCCGGCTTTTCCCCAGTTTCGCGACGGATCGTTCGAACAAGGATGTTCGCATGAATCGGCAATCACGGATTATTCTTTGCCGTCTTAGCTTCATTACGTTTTGTCTTACACCGACGTTGGCCGTCGCCACGTGGATTCTGTGGCCCGACGCCGCCTCGAATTGGGAGGCGACACTGTCGAGCCAACTGGAGGTTGACGTCGCGATCGAAACAACTCGGCTCCGGCGTTTGGGCACGACTCGGTTGAATCAGGTCGAGTTTTCCGATCCGGAAACCGGCCATACGATCGCCCACCTGGAACAAGCGGAATTGACCACGAACGAGCAAGGGACGGTATTTCTCGTTTCCAAAGCGCGAGTTCCCGTCAGGCAGCTTGGGCGCCTGTACGAGATTCTGCATCAGCGCTCGTTACGCCGATGGCGCTCTGGCGGCGAATCGCTCTCGATACGGATCCATCAGTTGGAACTGGTCGACGAGCGGCAAGGGACGGCGAACTCCACCACGCCGGCTCAGTTGTTGCGGGACGTGACCTGTAAGATCGACGTGATGGATTCGGGACCGGTGGCCAAGATCTGGTTTTCGCCAGGCGATCAGCCAGCGACGAAGCCCGTCGAATTGAGGATTGCACGCCACCGTGTCGCGGGCAGCGAGGCATCCACGCGGTTGTTTCTGCAAACTAATGGAAACTCGATTCCTTGCCAAATGTTGTCGTCTCGGATGCCCGCGCTGAAAACACTCGGCGGGCAGTGCCACTTTGCAGGCATGATCTGGGTCGAGCATTCGCCAAGTGATGTGCGAGGCGAAATCGACGGCCGTCTACTGAACGTTGACCTAGACCGATTGGTCAGCCAGCAATTTCCTCATCAGCTTCAGGGTGTGGGGCGAATCGAGTTGAAAGACGTGGTCATACAGAATGGCCGACTGCGGAAAGGAACCGGATCGCTGCACTGCGAGCAGGGCGTTGTCAGCGCCTCGTTGCTTGACGCCGCGGCTACGCACTTGCGATTAAGCGCGAAGACCCTGGCATTCGACTCGACCACGGCCTTCCGCAACTTGCATTGCGGGTTCAACCTCGATCAGCACGTGCTGACGTTACACGGCAGGAACGACCATCAGGGCACGATCATGGTTGATGATCGGGCGGCACCGTTATTGGTCCAGCCGAATCCGATGGGCGATCGCGACGTGCTAGACGTCGTCCGCATGCTGGTGCCGGACAGCAACGTTCAAGTTCCCATGACCGAGGCCACGGCTTCGATGATGGAGGTCTTCCCGTTGCCAGCCGGTCACGTTCGGCGACGATGACCTACAGTTCAAAATCAGACGGCTTGAGCCCCTTCTTGGGCCAGTAGTCGCCTCGCTTGAAGCCATAATCCGAAGGACTAAACTTGCCGACGCAGTCGACTTTGGTTCCGTCCATTGGAATCTTGTCCGCCAAACCGACGCACCAATAGGCGGCATTCACCAGCATGCGGCGAGTTCCCTCGGCGACCAGGTCATTGGACGACCCCATCGTCGTGGTGAAGGCTTGGCCCGCCTTGCCACCGGGCAGTTGAAAAGGCTTGGTCCAACCGACGGGCATCATGGGATCGTTCTTGGGACCTTCCAACGGCTCGTCGCCCGGTTTCATGCCTTTGAGTACTTGCCCAAGCACTAGCGGCTGGCAACCCTTCGGCAGCGGAAGACGCACACCATAAACATCCGTCGGTCCCCACACGTCACCATTCTTGATGCCGCGCACGATGGGATGGTCCTTCGCACCCTCGGCAATGATTCCCCGAGTACTTTGGCTGTGGTGGCCGCCGTGATGGCTGATCCACTTTTCACCGAGTACCAGCCGGCCAAACCCATCCTTCCAAGCTTCTTCCTTGCCGCCGTAGCCGTTGCTGTAGCGAGCGTAAGGCTTGTTGCCGCCCATGTTGAACGCGTGCGTCGAGGTGCGCATCCCAATCACCGGGCGACCCGACTTGAGGTAATCGTCGATGTGCTTCATCTGGGCGTCGTGCAGATCACGAAAACGCAACGACATGATCATCAAGTCGGCGGTCTTCAACGCCTCGAGTCCCGGAATGTTGCGCGTGTTGTTCGGGTTGATGATTCCGTTGTCGTCCATGGGAAACAACACGGTACACTTGAATCCATGATGAACGGCAAGGATCTTGCCAAGCTGTGGCATCGCCTCTTCGGACCGGTATTCCTGATCTCCGGCGACCAGCACAATATGCTTGCCGGCACCGGGATCCGATTTGCCTTCATAAACGACCCATTGTTTCGCCGGACCCGAGCCCGCCGGCGGGTCGGCCACCGCAAACGATCTCACGCTGACTTCGTCGGCCGAGGGGAAATCCTTGGGAATTTCCTGAGTGACCTTGCCGCTGGCCGCCCATTCGGTGCCGCGCAGAAAAGTGGTAATGAAGCCGACGCATTCTTGCGAATAATCGGCATGTCCCATCGGAGTGTGAAAGACGCGCCCTTTGCCGTAGGACAAGGTCATGATCATCGGTTCGTGCCTGCCCGAACCACCCTTGTTGGGATCGGCATAGGCCGTGGCCAGCACTTGCATGTTTTCGCCGGGCCCCCGCAGCTTGTCGTACAGTTCGTCCTTGGCATGCAACCAGTGATCAGGCATGCCCTTGGTAATCGGATGCTTGCCGTCACGGACGATGACGGCAAAGGGGTGTTGCGGTCCGTGATGCCCACCGCCGCCTTTGGAAGTATCGCGAATCACCTTTCCAGCTTCACTTAGATAGACATAGGGACCGCTCCGCTCGTTGCGCCCGCCCCAACCGCCTAGGCCGATGATTTCGTTGTATTCCTTCCAATTGCCGAAGGCATTGTTGGCCGCGTGGATGACCACGAAACCGCCGCCATCTTTGACATAGTCGACAAACGATTTGCGAGTCGCTTCGGGCCAGGGAGCGCCGTTGTAGTTCGAGACGACTACGTTGTACTTGGAAAAATCGGGCGCGAAGTCCGGGTCGGTGCCCTTGGGTTTGGTCGTGGCCACGTCCACGCTAAACAAACCCGAATCTTCCAAATAGCGCTTCATCATCTTGGTTGTCTTGGGCCAAATGCCGTGATTGTTTTGACCATCGACAATGAGCGCGCGAAGGGAAGGCTTGGCCATGGCGAACGACGCCGACATCAAGAAGAGAAGTCCTGCAATCAACACGCATCTTTTGAACATGTAATAATCCTTGACGAAAATGTTCTCGGGAGAGTTTTCAGAGTTCGAGGGCGTCCGCATAAAGGGGCCGGACCGGTCCACATAGTCTAGCAAGCCGCTTTTGGCGAGGCAAAGAGCCCAACTTTTGGGACAGGCCGGCGCGCCCAGCGGTGTTTGGTCGCCTTTCGATCCGTGAAAGACGACACTAGTGTTCCGTCAGGTCTTAGCTTTCGGGTGCCACTGGCTCTGCCAGTGCTTTCAAATTAGTTGCAAAATCTGCACTGGCAGAGCCAGTGGCACACTTTTATAGCAGCCGAAAATTAAGCGTTGACGGAACACTAGGCTTTGTCCGCTAGGGGATGATCTCGCCTTGCATCAACTCTTCGTAGGTCTGCCGGGCGCGAATCAGATTCGCCTCACCGTCTTGAACGAGTACCTCGGCGGCGAGCGGCTTGGAGTTGTAATTCGAGCCCATCACCGAGCCGTACGCCCCGGCACATTCGATCACCAGCAGATCCCCGACGCCCGCCTCGGGCAACTGGCGATGGCAAACAAAGCCGTCACCATCTTGGGTAAAGATATCGCCCGATTCGCACAACGGCCCGCCAACGACGACATCTTGCAGGGCACGATCCTCGCCGCCCTCCATCACCGCGATCGACATTGGATGGTACGCTCCGTAGAGTATCGGCCGCGCCAGATTGTTGAAGCCCGCGTCGACAAGATAGAACTTGTTTTCGTCCATTTGCTTGACGGCGCGGATCTCAGTTATCAAGTATCCGCTTTCGGCGGCGATATAACGGCCCGGTTCGATCTCGAGAGAAAGTGAATGGCCCAGTTCTTCCTGCAGGTGGCGGCGCGTTGCATCCCAAAGTTGAAAATATTGTTCCAGGTCGATAGGCGATTCGTTTTCGCTATAGGCAATGGGCAATCCGCCGCCGGCACTGATCGTGGTCAGCGACGGTCCGACTAAGCGGGCGGCATTTTCCATCGAACCGCACACCTGCGCCAGATGCTCCAAGTCGGTGCCCGAGCCGATGTGCATGTGCAATCCGCTGACGGTCAGATTGTATTTTGAGGCGAGTTGCACGCAGTCGTTAATCTGAGTGTGCCAGATGCCATGCTTTGACTGCGGGCCGCCGGTGTTGGTCTTTTGGCTGTGGCCGTGGCCGAAGCCGGGATTGATTCGCAGCGTGATGCTCTGTCCCGGTGCCGCCTTGCCAAGCTGCTCGATCATGTCGGGCGAGCCGCAGTTGCAGTGAATGCCTTTGTCCACCACCAAGCTGAGCGCGTCGCGATCGAAGATGTCGGCGGTGTAGACGATTTCAGGGGGTTCCCCGCCCAACGAATAGCCGGCCGCCAAAGCGCGATGGATTTCGCCCGCGCTGACCGAATCGACCAACACTCCATGTCGTCGGACCAAATCCAAAATTGCCAGGTTCGAGTTCGCCTTTTGGGCATAGCGAATCACATCGAACTGCCGCAGGTCTTCGATCCGTTGCAAGATTTGGCCGGCATCATAGACAAATGCGGGCGTCCCAAATTTGCTTGCCAGTTCAGCGACCGTAACCCCGGCAATCTGTTGCCGCACGAGCGGGAATTCTTGAATCGACGCCATGTGTAAACTTCTCCCGAGCATCACTCAACGACTGTATCCGTTTCCAAAACTCACCGTACTCCAAAAGAATCCCAGCGAGAAGAGGGTAACAAAAACGACGCCAATCCGTTGGGATTGGCGTCGTTGTAAATCTCAAGCTTGGATCGGTTTCGACTTAAAAATCATCAAAACCGCCGCCGCCCCCGCCGCCAAAGCCTTGCATGGCCGCCTGAACGCCGGCCCCGATGGCTTGCAGGACACCCTCTTCCAATTCGATTCGCGTTCGGGCACCGCGTTCCACGGTGTGGCTGGACAGACGAATCTTGTCCTTGTCCGCGTTCTGCTCTAGCGAAGTAACGGCTCCGGCCAGCACGGCACCCTCGGGGAACTGCGAAGCAAATTTCAGAATGGGCAGCAAGGCAATCGTCATTTGACTGGGCGGCACGTCTTGGTTCGCCGCGGAAGCCGAGGCATCGATGACTTGCTTCAATTTCGTCAGAGAGTCGTGGCCGACGGCAATGTAGGCGCTCTCCGCGCCGATTCCCACATAGACTTCGAGATCCTCGCCTAACACATCCCGCGCTTCGTCCTGGTCGTCTGGCACGGGAAAGGTGAGCTTATGAAACGTGATGTTGGCGTGAGTTTCGAGATCCATTTCCACCGTGCCGGTGAACTTGGCGTCTTTCTTGGCCAGATCCACGGCCTCGCGAAAAGCGTTGTTCAATTCGGCGCTGCCGGCCATCAAGCCGCCCGCCACGAACGCCAATTTCTTGCCTTCGAATAGCAGTGCCGCGCCGCCGTCCAGCCGGCCGCCCTCGACGGTTTTCTTTAACGAACCAAACACCGTACTCAAAATATTCTTGGCGGCGGTTCGTCCGGCCTCGTCCAGATTGTCGTCATCGTCCAACTCGGCGAGCGCCTTGGTGCTCATCGTGTTCAGCATTTCCAGAAACGCGACCTTATCTTGGTCGGCCATGATGCTGACAAAGTTCAAGTTAACCGCCGCGTCCTTTAGCAGGAATCCGCTGTGGTTCGTCTTGGTGTCTTTCAGCTTCTCCATTCGGGATGCGAGCTTGGTGCCGGCCACCGCGGTTATTTCAAAGTCGATGTAGGTGGTACGGGCCATGGCGTCGACGTTCCAGCCAAGCGTCACTTGGTCGGACTCGTTGACCAACTGCTCGATCGAATCCAGGCCATTGGCGGTGATCTTTTCCAAGGCTTCCTTGTTCTCTGGATCTTCCTCGTCCAGGTTGGCCAAGCCTTGCTCGTAGCCGTCCTTCATCTGCTGGATCGCCATTTGGCGCAGTTCGGCGGGGATGGCCCGCACGTTGATCTGAACCGCAACGTTGTAATCCTTGGGAAGGTCGCCAAGTGCCTTCGAAGGATCGTCCGGCACGTCCGTCAGGTTATCAAGCGCGTTGGACATAAAAGCCCAGCCGCCTTTTTCCTTGACAAAGATCTCTTGGCCATCGGGTGCCGTTAGCTTCTGCACTCCGTTGCCCAGGTCTTCGGGTTGTCCCGTTTGATCTTGGACTTTCATCAGCACCTTGTCCAAGTCTTCAACGGCGACAAAGGCCGTCACGCTGGGTTCGCCCATGGTCATATTGACGAATGCACCCATCGGCTGCTGCTTATTGAAACCATCGACATAAGTCAGCGCGCCCAGTTCCAGCAACGGAACGAATTGGTCTTGCCCGGCGGCCTTCAACAAATACGACACGTCCGCCAGTTGCTCGTTGATGCTCGCCACGGAAATGACCATGGCGGGCTTTGCTTGTTCGTTTTGGGCCGACACCTGTTGCACCGGCACCAAGACCAACGCCAATGCCAGGGCCGAAAAGGCAAGCAGGTTTGCAATTGTTTTCACAACGATTTCTCCTAATGGTGACAAATTCAATTGGCCGGAAGCCAGCAGTCGGAACGGCCGAGGCCGCGCTTGCCGCCCAGGCGGCAGTCAACCAAGCTTATACCCCGACTTGGCGGCCTATGTTTCACGGGCAAAAAAAGGCTTAATTTCGACCGCCAGCGTAAAGGATTGATCGGCCACCGTCTAGGTAATGCCGCATGGATTTTGGCCGCGGAAAACACCGCCCGGCTGGCTGTAAAGGCGGGAGTTTTGGCGGGACCGAGGCGCGCAACCCGAGCCGCCCGGTGGATGAGTCAGAGATTTGGCGAGAGTCGCCGAGGAGCGCCGTTTACCGTTCTCGGTAGACAATTCGGCCCTTGGTCAAATCGTACGGCGACAATTCGACACGGACCTTATCGCCGGGAACGATTCGGATAAAGTGCTTCCGCATCCGGCCAGCTACGTGGGCCAGAACTTCGTTGCCGGTCTCCAATTCCACGCGAAACCGGGTATTGGCCAGCGCCTGCGTCACTGTTCCATCGACTTCAAATGCTTCTTCTTTATTCGCCATTCAGTCCCTCCAATAAGGTTATTGATGTACTCACCAATGCGTTTCCTGGATGATTTTCCCAAATCACACAGGCAAAGAAGATATTCTACCCGGTTGGTCAACCCCAAATCCAGGTCGAACGAGAAAGTTTACGGTTTTTGAGTCGAGTTGGCAGGCAATGACGGCGGGGCAAGCACGGCCTGCTACTGTTCGCAGCTTGAAACGCCACCGACCCTCCGCCGCATGACGATTTAGCCGCGAACGCGGTAGCCGAGTTTCGTGAGCAATTCACGAACACGCTCCAAGTGGCTGCCTTGGATTTCCAGAAGTTCTTCCTTTTGCGTGCCGCCGGCACCGCAAGCAGCTTTGAGCCTGCCGAGTAACGCGGACAGATCGTTTTCTTCCGCCGGCAAACCCCTCACGACGGTAACGAGCTTGCCCTTTTTGCGTTTTTCCACCGCCAGCCGGGCCGTCTGCTTCTCGGGCGCGGTGAACTCCTTCGGCGGTGGCGGGCAAACGCAGCTTTCCTCCAGCTCGCCACATTGATCACAACGGGGCGGTCGATCCCACTCGGTTCCCTCAAACAGTCTCATCAGGTTGTTCGCTTGAACGCTCTTTCCTAGTCTCTCCTTTGCCGTTTTGGCAACGACGACGGGATGCCAAGATAAGCCAACATGCCGTGGCATGGAAGGACGGAACTTCAAGAGCGATCAAAAGGGAAGCACCGCGTGTGTGCGGCAAAAATTAATGGCGAGCATAACAACTGCCCATAAGAAGACTTATGTCGCGACCGAACCGCGTCCATTGGTCCGCCGTTTTGAAAGCCGTGAAAACGGCGGCAGCATGTAGCCATGGGCGTCAGCCCATGGATCAAGGAAAGCCCCACGCCTAGCCGCGACAGCGGCGACAGCAGTTCCGGACTTGTTGCACCGTTCGACTTGTTGCACCGTTCTTTGTGCTGTCGCCGCTTTCGCGGCTCGCTTCTTTACGACTGACTATCCGCCGGCTCACGCCAGCGGCTCTATGCTGTCGCCGTTTTCACGGCTTTTCCTCACGTTGCGGATGTCCATCACGAGCTCGCCAGAAAAAGTTGCCGCACACCACCGCGTGAGCGAGTTTCCGTTTAGCGTGGTGAATCGAAGATGCGGATCGTCAACGACTGCGCGAAGTCTTCTCGCGAAATCTTTCCGCCGCCGATCAGGTCCAACTGCGACTTGGTTGTCGAGATGGTAATTCGGCTGGGCGGCCCCGGGCGCAGGACGGGCGCTGGACGATCGTCGGGCGATCCGAGCAAGCGAGCAACGAGCGCCCGCGACGCACGGGGCGACTCATCCGCGAGAAATGCCCCCACTTCGCTCGCCGTCGGCAGGCGTCCCAACAGATCAATCGTCAATCGCCGAATTTGCACCTCACGAGATTCAGCCGTGGCTGCTAGGTATCCCCGCTTCTTCAACTGCTCAAGGACGAACTGATCGACCGGGTTCTTGGCAACCGCTTGGGGGTTGTTCTGTTTTTCCGCTACTCCCGCTAACTCCATGACGCGACGCTTTCCTTCGTCGCCGCGGCCCAAGGCTTCGTAGGCGGCATTCAGTTTCCGCAACAATGTGGCGGGCGGCTTGTTGGCGGCGTGGTCGAAATGATCGCCGGTTTTCGACGCGGTCGCGATCGCCCGTTCGTAGGACTCGAGGGCAAGTTCGTACTTCTGTTGCTGCATCAGCAGGTCGCCGGCCAACTCTCGACTGGGCGGGCTTGAACCTGCCTGCGCCGCGCCGTTGGGCGGCGGCGAGTTTCGACTAGCAGCCGGCTTGTTGTTACTTGGCTGCGCGGCGCCCGCTTTGTTGGCCGATTTTTTCGTGGGACGCACGTAGGAAAGCGAGATGGTCACTTTCTCGTCGGGCTGAAGGTGACGGAAATTGTGACCGTTTTTGGCCAACAGATCCACCACTTGGTTCGTCACGGCTGCGCGCGTGGGCGGCTTTCGTCCGTCGTGATTGAAGTAGGCATGCAGCCGATAGTAATCGGCCCGCGTAATCTCCTTCTTCTTTCCTATCCGCCACAAAACGGCCGAACCGGAGGGCGTGTGCCAGGCCGGGACCGCGTGACACGAACGACAGTCAGTGAACCGCTGTTTCGGAAATTCCGGACAGGCACCTCGCGCGGTTTGGCTCCTGTCGTGGCAAGCAAAGCACGAAGTCGTGACGAGATCCCTATGCGGTGCTTCTCCCCGCAACTTGCGCTCGGTCCTTTCCCAGCGTGAGATTCGAGCGGGCGGTTCCGCGGGTTTCTTGGCCGCGACCTGCTCGTCGAATGGCTGGGGAATGCGCATCTGGATGATCACGCCCTGACCAGGAAGGTGTTCCGCCAGGGGAACGCCGACCGCCGGAGCCGGCGCGCTGCGATGCCACTTGAAATGGGGATTATCCATACTCAACGCGAACAACTGCTGAAGATCCTCTTGCAGCATCGTCGCCATGGTTTGCATATCGTCCGCGATGTCGGCATCCCGGCCGGCATTGCCGCCCGCTTTGCTTTCTGGTTGAGCCAAGGCTCGGCCCGCGGCCAATGCCAGCGTCAAAAACAGCACATGTAAAGTGAGACGTTTCATTCTGCCGCTCCTGGGGTAGAAGGTTGCAAGGCGACCACGTCCTCGGGGCGCCAATGTCGAATCAATTGTTTCGTCGTTTCCCAGCGCTGTTCACCGCGCTGCTCTTGCTGCCGCAATCGTTGATCGAGACGCATGCAAAATGCGAGCAGTCCGGGCTCCAATTCCTCGTTGTCGTTCTTGATCTCGGCCAAGGCGAGTTGCATCATTTGATCGAACTCTTCAAGCCGCGCGTCGTGACTGTCGAGTTGCCCACGCAGTGCATCCAGCTTCGGGTCTTCCGGCTGATCGGATTGGTTTTCCACGGGCTGGCTCCACCCGACGACGAGATGCGTTGAGTGAATTTCCAAACGTAGCGACATCCAGTTCATCAGCGCGACGAGAAGGGTGGCGGCTGTTGCCAACAGCGCGAATCCGCGCCATCGGCGGCGGCTAAGCTGCGTTCGCTGTTCCGCGCGGCGGACCACGGCTGCGGCGTCGATTTCCGCAAGTTGGCGCTCTCGCGCGGCGTTCGCGGCCGCTTCCACCAGGTCGTGGCCGTTTTGCAGTTGTTTCACCTGATCCCGGCATGGCTGGCAACTCGCCAGATGCGCCTCGACGGCGCGGCGGTCGTCGGGCGGCAGTTCGTCGTAAACAAATTCTGTCAGTTGATGTTTGATATCGTCGCAGTTCATGGTTCCAACTCCTCTTCGCCCACTCCGCGCCGCGCAAGTTCCGCTTGCAAGCGGCGGAGTGCGGATTGGGTTCTCGATTTAATCGTGCTGGCGGGCTGTTTCAGTGCGGAGGCGATTTCCGCGAACGTCAATCCGGCATAATGTTTCAGGACAAGCACCTCGCGCATCCGATCGGGCAACGCGGCCAACGCATGCTCGATAGCTTTGGTCATTTCGCGCTGCGAGCAGGCTTGCCGCGGCGCGCCGTTGCGGTCTACCGGCTGATGGTCGCCCAGCGGCAGCCAGCTTCGAATCCGTCGCCGCCGAGCGGCATCGCGGGCCAAGTTGATCACGATGCGATACAGCCAAGCGGAAAACTGGCCGTCGGCTCGGTAGCGACTGGCCGCGGTCAACACGCGTAAGAAAACTTCTTGACGCAAATCGTCCACGTCGGTCGAATTCGGAGTCAGCCGGGCCAGCACTCGTCCCACGCCGGCTTCCCAACGGCGAACGATCGCCTCCAGGGCGTCGGAGTCGCCAGCCGCTAGCCGGGCCATCAGCTCGTGGTCGCTTGTCGTGGTCACATCAATCTGTTTACACGCACATGCGGCAAGTTTGGACGAGATTTTTCTGTTTTTTTTACCTCAGACGTGGAAGCGGCCGGGCTGGACGCGTATTCCCGTCGCCAAGGAACGAGCAACGTCGCGGACGAATTCCCGGCCTGTTAGAATTCCGGTAGTTATCCGGTAGTCGGTTTCCTGGAGGTTTCCAATGCGCGTAGCCTATGCGATTGTTTTTGTGAGCGATATGAATCGGGCGGTTTCGTTCTATCGAGATGTGCTGGGGCTGCCGCTGAAGTTCGAGTCTCCGGAATGGACCGAGTTCGCCACCGACGGCGCGACCCTCGCGCTGCACGCCAGCGACGGATCCCACGCCGAAAAGGACAATCCGCAAGCGGTGGCGGGACGATGTCAACCCGGTTTGAGTGTTCCCAACCTGGATCAGTTTCATGCCAAGATGGTCGACAACAACGTGCCCTGTATTCAGGAGCCCAAGGACGAGTTCGGCGTGCGACTCGCCCAGTATCTCGATCCGGACGGCTTGGCAATCTCGGTTGGAGAAGAGCGGGGTTGCGGCTAACACGACCCGAACTAGCGTTCCATCGCAGCTTGGTTTTCGGCTGGGTGGCTGGGGTCGAACAACGTGAGCCCGGGTCGAACAACGTGAGCCCCCAGCGCGAATCCTGGGTGCTCGCTTCGCTCGACCCCAGCCACCCGAAAACTAAGTCCTGACAAAATACTAGCGCTCGACGGGCATCATTTCGAGTGTCGCTCTAGCCAAGCCATGGCGGCTGTTTCGATTCCTTCGTGGCCGCCTTCGAAAATCGTGACGCGCGATTTTCCCGCCGATCGCCTCAGATAAATCGCGCGACCGAACGAATCATCGCTCACGGTGTCGCTCGCCCGGGGCGATTTTAGACGGCCGTTGGGGCGGCTGATTTGTTGGATTTCCTGCTCCGTAATCGGCGCGGCTTTCGCGGCCCCGGCAATTGCGTTGAAGGCGTTCAGCGAATGATGGATGGGCACCGATCCCTTGTGGCCGTCGTGAACGCCGGCGGCGATATCGAGCGGCACGTCGACGGCGCGGTGCAAGAAATTGATCGGCGAGCGATCGCGATATTGCTTGTTGACCTCCGCGCTTGCTCCGGGCGCGCCGCCGCAGCAGGCACGCATCATCAGCGCGTAACGACTCTTTCGTTGGTCGTGCAGTTTGTGCCAGGCAGCCAGATCGCTGATGCCAACCCACGCGCTGGCCGCTGCCCAAACTTGCGGATGACGGCCGACCATCAACATGGTCATGTGTCCGCCGCCCGATACGCCCATCAGATAAATTCGCTTTTCATCGACCGGGTACTTTTTTTGAGCCCAGGCGACGGCGTCCAGGATGTCTTGCTGAGCCAGCAGAGAACCACAGGCTTCGGGGTGGTCGTTGCGGCCGCGAAAATTCGGGAAAATGGAAATCCAGCCTCGGGCCTCGGCTTTGGCCTCCAGCGTTTCACGACGTTGTTCCAGATTCGCACTCCACGAATGAAGCGAAACCAACAATGGCACGGGATCGCCATCGGGATCGAAGTTCCCCGGCAAAACGACGTAGCATGGCTGCTTGGCTTGATCCATCGTGCTTTCGATCAGCACCTTGATGCGGTCCCCGGCTCGTGCCGAATCGGACATAACGAAAGTCGCAAGCAGCAAACCCAAACAGACGGGTGTTAGGACCGCGCGTTGGCGAAGAGCTGATTTCATGGTTACCTCGTTCAATCGACAACTTTCCGCAGTTGAACTGCTTTCAAATCGACCACCTGGGGTCCCGGTTTGCTGAGTGCTTTCACAGCCAGTCGCGTACGGCCCGGCCGCAGTTCCACTTCGCCAAGTTCGAGCGTGGCCCAGGTCTTTTCATAAACTTCGCCTCGCGGCACGCGGTCCGGGCTGGGGATCGGCTGGGGATCATGCGCTTTTTCGATGCGACCTTCAACGCTCTTGCCACCCACTTCAACTCGCAGCCGCGAACCGACATTTGCTTTCGAGCAAACGTATTTGAGAGCGACTTTGTATTTACCGGCCTGGACAACTTCGACTTCCCACCACGGATAGGCATCGGTGTCGGTCCAGTTCGTGATCCAGTCGTTGGCCCAACCGTTCCGTCCGAGATAACTGATGCCCTTTTTCGTCGACGGCTCGAGGAACGCTTCATGGCCGGGCAAGGTGACGGCCGGTCGCTCGTCATGTCCCACTTGGATCGGCAATGTTTCAAAGCCAGCCTTTGACACGTCCTTGAGCTTGGCCTGATACAAATCGCTCAGCCTTTTCACAACGGCCCGCTGATCAGCAGCGATGTTTTTCTTTTGCCCCGGATCGGCGGCCATGTCGTACAACGCCCATTGCTTGTTGCGTTGAAGAACGGCACGCCACTGCTGATTCCGCACGGCACCCAGTTCGCCCGTCCGGCGAAAAGTAAACAGTTCGCGATCCGCCCACTTCACATCCTGTTCCAACAGCAACGGCGCGACACTTCGGCCATCGGTCGGGGGCAGCGACTCCTCGGTGGGAATACCGCATAAGTCGACGAGTGTCGGCAGCATATCGATGTTGGCGGCGATCGGATCCACTTTCAATCCGGCTCGAATATGTTTCGGCCAGCGAACGAACAAGGGCACGCGAACTCCGCCTTCGTCCACGCTTCCCTTGCGGCCTTTCATGTCACCGTTGTACCGATTGGAATTGGGGCCATTATCGGTCGTGAAGATCACGATCGTGTTGTCGGCCAGTTTCAAGTCGTCGAGCTTCTTCAAAAGAATCCCGATGTTGAAGTCAATGTTTTCGCACATGGCGTAGGCGCAGGCGGTTTTGTCATCCAGGCCTTGCGTCTTGTACTTGTCGAAGTATTTGTCGGGCACTTGCCAAGGCGAGTGGGGCGCGTTCAGCGGCACGTAGCAAAAGAAGGGACGTTTCCGATTCTTGGTGATAAAACGCGTCGCCGCGCCGACGAGAACATCGGTGATGTAACCCTTGGATCGAAACGGTTGGCCATTGTGCTCAAGCTGCGTGTCGAAATAGTTATTCCAATGTCCCGCGCAGAATCCGATAAACTCGTCGAAGCCCTGTCCGTTGGGATGATGGGGATAGTGGGCTCCATTGTGCCACTTGCCAAAACAACCTGTTGTGTAGCCGGCGTTTTTGAAGACTTCCGCGACGGTCACCTCGTCGGCCCGCATGTTCTCTTCGCCGCGCGTCACGCCGTGAGTCGCGGTCCGCAGATGATAGCGGCCCGTCAGCAGTCCGGCTCGCGTCGGCGCGCAAACGGGGCAGACGAAAAAGCGATCGAACCGGGCACCCTGCAAAGCCAACGAATCGAGCACCGGCGAGTCAATCTGGTCGTTGCCGTGGGAATGAACGTCGCCCCAGCCCTGGTCGTCGGTCATGATAAGCACGACATTCGGCGGACTATCTTCTTTCCCGCGGGCGGATGTCGCGAAAATGAATGAAACCATGACCGTTGCCATCCCAACGGCCGCCCAACACGGACGGAAAGTGAAGGCATTTGGAAGCGACGAATTGTAAATAGCTGGCTCACGCATTCTTGAATCTCCTCACGGGAAGTATCATTGCTGGAGCGAATTCGGTCAATGATCGAGGGCAGGACACAGCAGCCGTCGTGCTATATTAGAAGTCCCAACACCGCCGATTTTTCATGACACTTCCGATCAAGCCACTGCCGATTGTCGAACGCTGGGATTGCACCGGTTGTGGGAAGTGCTGCCGGGGCAACGTCGTTCCCTTGGACGAGGACGATCTGGCGAAGCTGCGCGAGCAAGAGTGGCACAAGCACCCCGACTATCAAGGCGTGAAAACCGTCGTGCGGCGCGGACTGTTTGGAGGGCGGCCGCACCTGGGACAGCGCGACGACGGCACTTGCGTGTTCCTCATGGAGGATGGCCTGTGCCGCATTCATAAGGATTTCGGCTTTGAAAGAAAGCCACTCATCTGCCAGATGTACCCGCTGCAAATTGTCCCCGTCGGTAAGACGGCCTACCTGACGATGCGGCGCAGTTGTCCGACGGCGGCCGCCGATCAAGGCCGGCCGATGGCCGAGCATATCAAGGAAGCCAAAGATTTTGCTCGCCAGCGACCGAGAATCGCCGAGCAGATCTCGCCGCCGAAGATTACCCGGCGACACCGGCGGTCTTGGAAAGAAACAATGCAGGTGACCGCGGCCATCGAGAAACTAATGACGGATGCCAAATTTCCGCTCATTCGTCGCATTGTTCACGGGCTACGATTTTGCGATCTGCTGGAACAGTGCCGGCTTCAAAATACCGACGCCCAAGACCTGGGCGAATTGACCGCGGTTCTCCGCGAGGCGGCGATCGATGAATCAAGCGAACTGTTTCGCGAAGGCCAGCCGCCAAGCCGATCGGCGCGCCCCCTGTTTCGTTTGACCGTGGCCGGCTATTTGCGACTGCATCCTAGTTATCATGTTCGCGAGTCGTGGAGTGAGCGCTGGCGACTCGCCTGGTCGGCCTTCAAGTTCGCTCGCGGAAAACAGGAAGTACCTCGGATCCACGAATCTTTTCCCGCCGCGAATTTCAAAGACTTGGAAGAACCGTTCGGGCACTTCGAGCAATCGGTACAGCAGCCGCTGAATGCCTACTTCGAAGCCAACGCGGTTTCCAAACAGTATGCGGTCGCCGTTCGTCAGGGTTGGTCGATCGTGGAGAAGTTCCGCGCCTTGGCGCTGGCCTATCCGGCGGCCTTGTGGATGATGCGCTACTTCCTCCAAGGAAATTCGCCAACTCCTGAAGACGCCATCGACATGGTGACGACCATCGATCGCGGACAAGGCCACGACGCGCTGGTCGGTCCGATCCATCGTCGGCGCATCGCAAGCCTCAAGCAGCTTGGCGCGCTGGAGCAATTGGCGATCTGGTACGCCCGTTGATTCTCTGGGCGGCAGCCGTGCTTTTTCAAGCTGTCAGTTTTGCCGAACGTTGCCGGACTTGATACGATGATTCCAAGCCGCCGCCTCCATGATGTCGTTCCTCCTCGTGAAATGAGAAGTGCCGCGTGATGAATCTTCGATCCTGCGCGATCAGTTTGATCATCTTCAGTGTTCCCACCGCGGCTACTTGTGGCATCGTTGGTTATCACTATTGGTGGCATTCCAAGTACGAAGTCGTGGAGATGGTTGATTATGTGAATCTGCCGCTGCGCGATGACTGGACGATTGAGGATGATCGGCTGGGTGACAAGAACGCGGAATGGGAGGAAGATCTTGTCGACAGCCGGCCGATCGCTTTTTCGCAAGTCAATCATAGCGCGGCCGTGTTCGAGTTGGATTGTCCGCCGTTGAAGCCGGATATCGACCGCCGGCTGTTCATCCTGCGTCCGTCCTATCTCGAAGTTTTGGAAAACGCCCGTGCGGACGAACTCAACTTTCTGCCTTCGGCGCGGATGGTGGATTTCGTGGCGTGCCGGTTCGACGAACGATTGACCGCGGCGATTTACTTAGCTTGCTTTCGTGGAGACTTGCAGGTCGCTCCCGCCGCGCCGGATTTCGTCGAAGCGATCTTGAATAATCTGCCTGCCGAAAGCGAGGCGGCCGCCTTCTTGGTGGCGGCGCTCGAAACGGCGGGAAGATCGTGGAAACTGCCCCTTCATCGCCAGGAGGCGAAAGATCGGTGGGCGATCCGTATTGCCGAGAATGCCTCACGACGTCCGCCCCAGCCGTGGCAGAGTTGGTCGAAGGAAATGGATCGCGTGGAGAAGTTCTTCCGCTTCTTGCAATACGAATTCCCATTGAATTCCCAAGATGTGCCGACGGCCATTGCCCGAGCGCTGCGGGAGGACGAGTCGTTGCTAAAACAATACCGACGGCTTGACGAACTGTTCGCGCGAATCAGCGTTCCGAAAACTTGTTTTTCCTTATCCGACTTGGTCGACGCGGGCGCGGTCGACACGCAGTTGGCAAACGAACGAGACATGCATCGCCACACCATCGCGATTTTGAAGCCGGCCGTTATTCGCGAAGTGGCGCTGATCCGAAATCTGATTCCGCAATTACTGAGAGCGATGCAACCCGTGCCGGGGAACATCATACGGGAAGCAATTCAGAAAATTCGATCGGGGGAGATTGACCTACGGCCCACGGAGACCGATGGCTGGCTGCAACATCAAGTCTTCGCCTTGGCGGCCTTGGAAGTTCCGTCGGTCGGGCCGGAAAGCCGTAAGTTGTCGCTCAGCGGAAAGTACAAACTCCGCAACTTGGCTCTGTTCAAGATTCAAGCGCGGAAATCGAATGTCGCCCGTGAGCGCCGCGACGACCAGGATCAACAATCGCAGGGCGATATTTTGCTTCAGCACCAAATCCGCCCTCGGCTGACCGTCGAGCCGAGTGCCGCCTTCTATCTGCGGCGAGCGCGATTGTATGCGTTCCTGGAAAGCTACCTTTTGAAAACCCTGGGCGAGGACGTTTTGGAGGAGATGGCTCGTCCCATGCCCGACAGTGGAATCACCCAGTCTTTCCGCGCGGAGTTGCGGCAAACCAAGGAACTCTTTTTTGGGTTCTATTTGCTTACTTGTAATGATATCGGCATGCGCCCCGCGTTAACGGATGAAGATGCTGTCGATCCGCTGTTGGTGCAAGGACACGCCAAACAATGGTTGGACGAATTGACCAAGAGCCCCTATCTGGGCGGCGACGCGCGGCGATCGAGCATCGTCATGACCAATCGCGCCGTACAAATCGCCAAGATTTGGGCGACATTGGGAGTTCGCTTAACGCGGCTCAACGTGAAATTCGTCAAACCGCCAAGCGTTCGTTCGTGGCCGACGATGGATGGCGAGATTCAAGACGCCACGGGGACGGTGGACCCGGAAATCGACGCCATCTTCGACTGGCAACTCGCCGAGGCCGGCTATATTCGCCCTGAAACGTATGTGATTGCCGTTCCCGAGTTTGCCGAATTTACGATGGATTCATTCCGAATCGTTACTTCCGAAGAGTTGCGGCAGCAGTGCGATCAACATAAAACCAGCGACGCCATCATGGCCGCGATCACCAACGAACTCGGAATGCCCTCCATTCCCGGGATAACTCCGTAGCGAATAGTCCGTAGCGACTAAGAGGCCGTTGAATTGCGAATCCGACGCGCTCGTCACTGCGGTTCGTGGGCTAGCTGGTGGGCGAAATTTCGACGGGAAAGACTTGCCGTTCGCGATTCGTTTTGGGCAATTGCGAGAAGTCGTGCGTGTGAATGCCGGCCGCGTCGACGTTGTGGATCGAGCCCGCGATCGGCTCGAAGGCGGCTCGGAAGTGAGCGGCTGACTTCACGCAGATATAGCGCATGCTCGCGCAATCAATGCCCAAGCCGCGAGCGAACGCCTGGTCGAGCGGTTGCTCGCGAGCCGAAACGACCACCACCGATACGCCTCCTATCTTGAGCCACGCCGAAGTTCCCATGCTTCCCGATAGGCCCGCGAACATCGGGCCGTCGTAGGCAAAGCCGCCGTCGGTTAGCGCGACCACTTCCGCTTCGGCTTCGACCGGTGGTCCCTGAACCGGCGAAGATTTCCCGCCGATGCGAACTTGAATGCGGCTGCCCACGCCCGCTGCATGAGCTTGTTGGGCTACCTGTTCGTCGACCAGGTACAGCAGCAGCGCGTCTTGTAATTTCATCTCCAGGAACGTCCGCAGCACTTCGGTCGAGTCGCCGGGCGAGCCACCGCCGGTATTGTCCGAGTGATCGGCGATGATGATCGGATAACGGCCGAGTTGCTCGCCCGCCGCCAGCGCGTCCCGCACCGCGAGCGGCGGCGCGTACCAACGCTGGCGATGATCCCAGATCCAACCACCAAGCTCGTCGGCCATCCGCTGGGCCAGTTGCGGATCGTTGTCGGTCACCGCGATCACCGAACTGCCCGCGTCGGGGACGTCCGCCCAAGGAAAGCCGGTGGCGACTGTCATGCTGATCACGCCCTCGCGCTGCTCCATGTCATGCAGTCGATCGATCACCTCTTTCATTGGCGGGTGGGCCGTAACCTGGCAAGGCGTACTCCAAAACATGGGCAACTGATGGAGGGCCATCGTGGGACGAATCCGCCCCTGGATCGTGGCCACGATGATGTCGGCGGTTTCCTTTCCTCGCTCGGCGATGTCGACATGCGGGAAGGTGTCGTAGCCCACGATCGCATCGGCAACTTCAACTCGCCACCGCGTGTGATTGGCGTGCAGATCTTGAGGCACGCCTATCGGTACATCCGGGCCAACGACCTGGCGGGCGGCGGCCATCATGTCGCCGTCGCCGTCATCAATCCCCTCGACCACCATCGCGCCGTGCAAATCGAGCAGCACGCCGTCGACGGGCCCGGCCGCCTTGAGCCGCTGGAGTAGCTCGTTCTTCAACGCGTCGTAATCCTCACGTGGGATCAAGCCGCCAGGAAAAGCCGACGCCCGCAGCAGCGGCACCAATTCGAAGCCATGTTCCTCGGCACCGGCGATAAAGCCGCCGGTTTGCACGTTGGCCCCCTGAAATTGCTTCAGGATCGCTTCGCCTCGAAAAATTCCACGGTCATTTTCAAAGCTCTGGACGGTAGTCCGCGTGTCGACGCAAGTGCTTGTTTCGTGAATGATGCCGCCGGTCGCGATGCGCATTTCGAGTCCTATTGGTTCTGGGGCCAAGCCTACAGCAACGATTTTCAATTTACATCGCCATCCATATCACATCGCGGGAACGGAGTCAAAACGCGGCGGATGCCGGTGGCGTTACCGGGTTCCGGCCCGTTGCGTGGAACCACGGGTCGGCAGCATAATCAGGAGATTGATCTAGCTGCTGGTGAAGCGGCCTTGCCAAGTTCTGTTTGAATGGCGTCAGTGTGGAAACCGAGTTTATTTGTTGGTTGCGCGAGCGAGTCGCGCCTCATTCCCGGCTGCAACTGGGAATTGGTGACGATGCGGCCATCCTTTCTTGGCCGGACGCCGCTGGCTTGGTCGTGACGACCGATATGCTCATGGATGGGACCCATTTCGAATTGGAAAAATGTGGCCCTCGTCTGGCAGGAAGAAAATCTCTGGCGGTGAACTTGAGCGATCTCGCGGCAATGGCGGCGCGGCCGGTTGCGATAACCGTCTCATTGGCGCTGCCGCGACACCGCGGCAAGGAATTGGCCATCGAGATTTGCGAAGGATTCTTGCCGCTGGCCCATCAATTTGGCGTGGCGCTTGCCGGCGGCGACACCAACAGTTGGCAGGGGCCGTTGGCGATCAGTATCACGGCGTTTGGCGAGGTGGATCCCATCAAAGCATGGCGCAGATCGGGGGCCCGGGCGGGTGACGAACTGCTAGTCACGGGTGAATTCGGTGGAAGCTTGGCCGCCAGTCACATGACCTTCCAACCGCGCGTCGCCGAGGCCATCGAAATTAGCGAGCATTACCGGGTCAACGCGGCGATCGACGTCTCGGACGGGCTCTCGCTGGATGTTTCACGCATCGCTCGCGAAAGCGGCTGTGGCGTGCTGCTGGATTTGGATTCGATTCCCATTTCCAACGACGCGCGACGACTGGCCGGCGACGGCGCGAACGTTTCCGCGCTCGATCACGCGCTGGGCGACGGCGAAGATTTCGAATTGGCGCTGGCGGTGGCTCCGGCCGAGGCGGCGCGGATACTGAGTGATCAACCGGTCGATGTCCCAGTCACGCGGATCGGCCGGTTCATCGACGAACCTGGATTGTGGGTGGCCGATGTGCAAGGCAAACGGCCGCTCGCTCCACGAGGCTTCGAGCATTGAACCCATGAGCAGGGAAATTGAATATCAATCCGCGTCCGAAGCCGACACCGACCGTCTGGGCGGCCTGCTGGCGGAAGTCGTTCCGAGTGGGACCACGTTGGCGCTCAGCGGTACACTGGGAGCCGGCAAGACGCGGCTGGTGCAAGCTTTGGCTCTGGCGTGCGGGATTGCCCGCGAGAACGTAACCAGTCCCACGTTTGTACTGTGCCAGCACTATCAAGGCACGAAAACGATTTACCATTTGGATGCGTATCGAATCCAAGACGACGACGAGTTTTTGGAACTTGGCGTGGATGAGTATTTTGAATCCGACGGAATTACCGTCATCGAATGGGCCGACCGCGTTGCGACGTGCTTGCCAAGATCACGGATTGAAATCGACATCCAAGTCAAGGACGGCACGGCCCGCACGGTCCGCTTGCGTGCGCATGGGACCGACTGCGAAGTGGTATTGAGCCAAATCGAGGCGCGGCTAACTGACTAAATAGGTGCTTGGCGTTTGAGAAGCACGAACATCGATACGAAACAAACAAGGTAAACAGCATGTCCATTCTGGTTACCGGCGGAGCCGGCTTTATCGGCAGCCACTTGATCGAGCGGCTGTTGCGCGACACTGACGAGCGAATTGTCTGCTTGGACAGTTTCAATGACTACTACGATCCCCGGGACAAGCACGAAAACATCGCCGGTTTTGCGGGCGAGAAACGGGTCAGCATGGTCGAAGCCAACTTCTGTGAAGCGGGCGTTGCCGATTCACTACTAGCAAAGCACGACGTCACGCGAATCGTACATCTGGGTGCCTACGCCGGCGTGCGATACAGCGTCGAGCATCCCTTGATTTACCAGCAAACCAACGTCTGTGGGACGACGAATTTGTTGGAAGCGGCGCGGCATCATCCGGTCCAACGTTTTTTGTTCGCATCCAGCTCGACCGTTTACGGCGCAGGCGCGACCGCTCCTTTTAGTGAGGACGCGGAGCTCGGAATTCCGCTCAGCCCGTACGGTGCCAGCAAACGGGCCGGCGAGTTGCTTTGTGAAACGTATCGTTTATTGCACGACGTGCCGACGGTTCGCCTGCGGCTGTTTAGCGTTTATGGGCCACGGTTGCGGCCCGATCTGGCGATGACGATTTTTACCAAGAAGATCTTCCTGGGCGAGTCGCTGCCGCTGTTTGGCGACGGCTCGATCCGCCGCGACTTTACGCACGTAGACGATATCTGCACTGGCCTGCTGGCGGCGCTCAGCCTGGAAGAGGCGATTGGCGAGGCATTCAATTTGGGCCATGACAAGCCGATCGAAATTCGTCAGTTGATCGAAATGCTGGAGCGCGAAATTGGCAAGTCGGCTCAAATCGATCATCAACCAGAGAAGCCAGGCGACATGCCGCTAACCCATGCCAATCTCGACAAGGCCCGCCGTATTTTGAACTACAAACCGACGGTCTCGTTCGAGGAGGGGCTCAAGCAGTTTGTCCAATGGCATCGCGATCGGGGCGTCGGCTAGGGCGGAACTCTGTTGCAGTGAAATACTGGTGCGGTGAAATACTGGTAAAGTGAATTTCGGTCCGGTCAGGTACTTAGATCGGTCTCGTCCCACGGAACGCCCGGAGAGATCGCCCAGGTGAGCGCACGGCGGCGTTCATGCACCACACCTCCGTGAGCTCAAACATTGGCATCCGCCGCCCCGTTCCTGAGGTTCGTTAGCATGCCGTGCATCTGCCCACCGCCGCCAACCGTGTACAAATGCTTGATCGTCACATCTGGATTCTCGCAAGAAAACGAGACCAAGGAACGGTCGATCTGCCCCACGAGGGATGCGAAGATGCGCTGGAATTCTTGCTGCAACTGGCTCAGCCTGGGCGCGGTCGCTGGATTCAACTTGACTTGCTCTGCCTGCTCGTGGGTTAGGTTGAAGGTTTGCGAAATCGCTTTTGTAAAGTCATCACCGCCGGCGGGAAGTGATCGAAACCAGCCATGTCCCGGCATGCAAACCACCAAACCGCAAGCCTCGCTGCCAACATCCAGCAGGGCGATGGCTTGCGTTGTCGGTTGAGCGTCACCAGGCACTCCCTCGCTTGACGTTGCTTGGTTCGCGAAGAATTCATAATGGGCGAAGTTATACAGAGCCCAAAATTCGTTCTGCAGCACTTCCACCTTCATTTCCAATTCTTGAAACGGGCGTAAGTACTCGCGCGCATCCCGTTCGCGGACGGCCGCCAACGTCACGTTTCGTGGCATGATCAAGTCGGAGTTTTCATTCGCCGAGTCTTTTGAACGTCTTTCCATGTGGTAGTCCCAAACCATCTCATCGATGGGTAAAGGGATTTGATTGCATGCTTCGTGACGAATTGCCTTGAGGGCCACTTCCTCCTCCATGGGCGGCAACCTGAAGAATCGCCCGAACACGCGAGACCCGCGAATGGAAACCGCAATCGGCTCGTCGCCCAGTTGGTTCTTCGCCAGAAAAGACTTGAGCGCCTGTTGGATGACTTCCCGCTCATCGGATTCGGTACTGGCCGCGAACCGGTGCTTCTTGAACGCGATTCGGTGGCATGCCGCAACTCGCAGGTCTTCGCCCGTGTCACCCTCTTGGACGAGTTTGACAATCTTCAGCGACGATACACCAAGGTCAAATCCCCAACCGGCGACCGTCGTCCCGTTTTTCTTTTTGCGCGTGAAGACGTCAAACAGCCCTTTCTTCTCGCGAGGGACCAAGTTCACGGCCACTTCCGCCCGTCCCAGTGCCTGCAGGGCGAGGCCGCATGCCACAAAAAACGAACCAGGTTGTTGGAGATGGTCTCGTGAATTCAATTCCGCCCAGCCCGTGACACGACGCGAACCGCCCAGCCAGTCCACTGGAAATGCAAAGTGTGACCGCTTGGGTGCGCGAGCCCAGGTTTGAAGTGGCGCGCGGGGATCCTGGGAGCGGACCTTCATTTTTTCTTTTAGCTTGCGTCTCAACTTGGCAACATGCGGGTGACCAGCGGCAACCTTCGCCAACTTGTTCGTGATCGCCAACAGCGGTTTGTCAACCAAGGGCGAGGCACAAAGACTGTCCACGTGGCAAGCCAACTCATGAGCCTCATCGCTCAACTTCACGCACTCGTCCGACTGAGCGTCCAATGGAATTCGGTCCAGCAACAACTTGGCTTTGCGATATTGATGGCGTGCAAATTCCTTCTTGGCGGAGTGCAACAGCTTTTGCCGAATGGAATCGAAGAGCTGTTTCGCTTGTTTATGGCTGGGCAGCAACACCAACATCCGGCTCAATTTGGGCATCAAGTCCGAGTGCTTTCCCGACTTTACACCGTCACGAATTTCACCGCTCAACGCCAACACTTCATCGCGGCGACCAACCGCCAACGCCAACAACGATCTCAGTTCGTCCGATCGAACGGTTTCCGCAACGTCCGTCACCAGCCCGATAATCTGGTCATACGCGTGGCGTTCCAGCAGCTTCTTCGCCTTGCCAAGTGTCTCGGCGGCGAATGCCATTTGGTGCTGTTTCTCCCGCGACACGCGCTGTTGAAGTTCGCTAGCCCGCTCGATTAGGTCGGCCAGTCGAGGATCTTCGTCGGCCACCAGACTCTCCAGCAAAGCCAGTGACTTGTCATATTCTGATTCACGAGAAAGCTCGGCAGCGCGCGACAAACTGCTTTCGCCATGCCCACGTTTGTCTCTGCGAACGGCCTCCAAATCGGTACCACATGCCCCGCAAAACGCTTCGGCCAGGGGCAAGGTGTGCCCGCAACTTTCACAGCTTTCCCACAGAGACTGCCCACACTTTGAGCAAAACTTTCGGTCGTGACCATTCGACTTCCGACAGCTAATACAAACGATCGGTTCGCGCAAGTCGTCACCTGAACTTGTTGCGATATCTACTGGTTGCTTGAGGCCACGATTCAAAGTTTCACCGTTTTCAAAGTTTCACCGTTTCAAATTCGATTAGATTGCTTCAACAACTGACTAGCATGCTGACCGCGATTTGCGGCTACCGCGCGTAGCCCGGCCGGTCATCGACCACCGAGAAGATGACCCGTAATTTCACTTCCTTGATGCGCGGGTGATTCGGCATCAGCCGCAATTGGCCGGCATTGATTCCGTCATGAATTCCTTCGGGCGCGTCCTTCGGCACCCTGATATCCAGATCGTAAAAGCCGTACTTCTTGTGAGCCGAGGCTTCGTGAGGCGTAATCGTGGCTTGCAGGAAGTCTGGTTGGGTCACGATTTTCGCTCCGCTGAGAGTGGAATCTTCGTCGTGCACTTTCACCATCAAGCGAAGGTGCTTTCCTTGTCCCAATCGCAGATTGCCCAGGCTGACTTCCCCTGTACCGTCCGCGGTTGTTTTCAACGACGGCCCATAAATTGACAGTCGTCGAATGACATTGGCCACGCTGCCCAGCTCAACGGACCGGGCTTCCTGCTCGCCCTGCGGCAATAATTGAAAGCGAATTCGATGCGAATGCCGGCCCGTGGTGAGATCTTCCGGAGTCGTAAATGTAATTTGATAACCGCTCTTGGCGTCCGCTTCGGCCAGCGCCTCGGTGTCGGCCGGTTTGATCTTCCAAGTTAGCCCCGGCATCGTAGACGCCACATTTGCGATGCCGAAGCTGTCCCATTTTTCCGAAAACAACAGCGCGGTACGGGACTGGTTTTTTCCCGGCAACAAGCGCGGAAAGTCGAGTTGAAAAGGCTGGAAGCCGAATTCGCGAAGCACGTTTCCACGAACGACCAGTTTGATCTCGGGCACGTTCTGATCGTTTGTCTTGATGGTTGCCGATTCATGAAACGATCCAGAATCAAATACTGTCTTCCAAACCACTTGGACGCGTCCGACTTCGCCGGGAGGAATGGTCGAGTCCAGCACGTTGAACTCGGTGCACTTACAAGTGGTACCGGAACCGGTCAAATACAAAGGCCCCGACCCCTCGTTACGGATCTCAAACACGTGGCCATCCGTTTGTCGTGGATCCATCACGCCGAAATCGTATTCGGTTTGGTCGACCACCGCCTTGGGCGGGACGGCCGATGGAGTCAAACCACTTCGCTCGCGGAAGTCTTGCATTTCCGTTTCGGTGATGGGGCGATAGTTTCCCGTTTTCGGGTTGACCCGCAGCACGGGCCGTTTTCGCGCGGAAGCGCCGACCCAGACCAATGGCAGGACCACGACGGCAACGATCAAGGCCGGGATAGCAACGATCCGATTCATTCGCTTTCTCTCTTTGCATGAACGTAAATCCAGGTAGGAGACACAAAAGCACCTCCTACCTGGGGAAGGTCAAACGGCGATGGGTCCGCAAGCACCCCATGCCGAGCGGGAGCTAGTTTTCAAACACGCCGTGCTTGGACAGGTCCATCAGGAAGATGTTGCTGAAGATTTGGCCCGGCGGAAGTTCAACGTCTGGATGGCGATAACCGATCGCGGCGTAGTCGTCCTCGGTCAAGTTCTCGTCGACGGGAAAACCTGGGTTGAGAAACTTATCGTCGTTGGCATCGGCGAATTCCTTGACACTGCCGTCCGCAAACAGCACGTTAAGACCACCCGCGTGGACGGCGTACCAGTCTCGCGTGTCTTGCAGAAATGTGGCCGAGGTTGCCGTCGGCGGCGGACAACTGCCGGCCTTTTCGCACTCGATCTGAGTCGACAGATCCGACTGCTGAGCGATCAGCGAAACGCGAGTACCGGTCCAGAAAGCGGGACCGTCGTTCATGGCTTCGCACAGCAGTTCGCCACCGTCGAGGAAGAATCGCTCGTCCGTGCTGCCGTTGGCGAACACGCCAGCCGCATCGTAGAAAATGTCTTGCGACAGAACGGCTTCGTCAACGTCGCCAGGAGCGGCGTCGCCAAGCAGCGGAACCAACGAACTGACCACGGGGCTCGATTCCACGATGGGCCGACGCAGCGCGCCCAATGTGGTACTCAAACCCTTCAAACCTTGCTTGGTGGGGTCGCCGACACTCAATAAGTTGCCGGAACCGTCAACGGTGAATCGAGGCCCCGTGCGCGAGAAGAACCAGCTTGAGGCATAGTTGGTGTTCAACCCCTTCTCGATAAAGGCTCGCGCGACAAGTTCGGCACGCTGGGCTGAGTCCGCGTCTGTCGAGGCGAACGTCGTGCCGCTGCCGGGACCGCTGAGGCCGGCCCACTGGGGACTGCCGCAGACACCATCGGCAAGGCGCGAGGCGGGTGCGCCGTCTTTACCATTGGTCGTGTCTTTTCCAAGCAAGTCGTTCAGCTTTTCAGGGCCGTTCAGCGGGTTGCTGGGACAACGCATTTCGTTGGGCAGCGCGGCATTGATATTGGTTAGGTCGGCGACCCAGCCATAGGTGTCCATGCAACCATCGCGACGGAAATCCCATGCACCGCTCGAAAGCCGTTCCCGGGGGTCGCGATCGGCGAACAGATGAAAACCGACACCAAACTGGCGAAGGTTGTTTTTACATGCCGTGTTACGAGCGGATTCGCGTGCTCGTGATAGAACAGGCAGCAAGATGGCGACCAACAAGGCAATGATCGCAATCACCACCAACAATTCGACAAGTGTGAACGCCGTGCGTTCTTCCTTTTTCATTCCCAATTCTCCTGGACCCACGGCATCTCATTTTTTGTCGATCCGTGGGCTCTTCTGTTAAGTAGCGGATGTTGATTTTGAATTGAACGATGAGATACATTTACGCTGGCAACTTTCAACGCGACGAATTACTTCTATACCCACCTCCCTATCTGCTTGATTGGAGTTGATGTGCGGTTTGATCCATCATTGAATACAAGCTTTCAAATTCTTCCGGTGGCAGTTCAATCGTGGTCCCATCCGCGAAGCCATTGCCGGGAGTCGCTTGAAATCCGTTATTGAGTAGCCCGTCTCCGTTTTCGTCTTCAAAGGACTTCACGCTGCCATCCGCAAAAAGAATGTTGCAGCGACCTCCATGCACGGGGGCAAATCGACGATAGTCTTGCAACGAGTCTCTGGCCCAAACTGGCCACCAAACCGACTTGTCGGTGGAACTCGAAAAGTCAGCGGGTGTGCCCATGGTTGGCGGATCGGTGATCCGGCCCAAGACGGGACCGGCCGTGAAGGGAGCGATCAAGTTCGTACCCATGTCGTGTTCGCCAATCGGTTGGGAAAGCGTGTCCAAGCCGATATTGCCGTCGCCAATCAGCGGGATGAACGACGAGCTGATGGCGGCACCATCGACCTGCGCCAAACGCAGCGGTCCCCGCGTGGAATTGCGCGACGTAAGCGACTTGCCGCAACCGGGCCTCGTTTCGCGCAGATTGCCGTCGGTGTCCAAGGACAATTCGGACCGCACCAAAAACCAACTGGCGGTGTAGTTTGTGTTGTAATGCTTCTCGTAGATTTTCTTTTCGACAAGTTCACGGCGCAGATCAGTGCCCGGGTCGTAGGTCGACGATCCGCTCGTCTGATCCTCAAGAATCAGGCGGCAAGGATTCGTGATGGTGGTTCCGTCTGGTGCAAGCCGAGGTTCGCTGCCGTCCATGTCGACGCAAACGTTAGCTCCAAAGTCAGCGGCTCCCAGATCCAAAAGGTCCTTGTACACCGCGCTCAACTGAAAAGGATTGGACGGGCACAGCATCTTGCCGGCGGGCTGTTCACTATTCACCAGATCCGCGACCCAACCGATCTCGGTGACGCAACCATCCTCCTGCCAGTCAAACGCGCCTGAACATAACGAGCCGGACAAATCAGCATGAGCGGTCAACGAGATGCCAAACTGCCGCAGATTGCTTTGACATTGGGCGTTGCGGGCGGCCTCGCGGGCGACTTGAACTGCGGGCATCAAAAGTCCGGCCAGCACCGCGATGATGAAGATCACGACCAGCATTTCGACCAGAGTGAATCCCGGTCGGGGTTTCGCGCGGGCCAAGCCGGAATCGCCGGCACAAGGCAATGTATTCATTGAGTTTAATCCTAAGAATGAGGCCTTAGGGCCTCGGATCCTTGTGTTAAGTGATGTTGTTGCTCTGATCAAAGTGGAATGCACAAGTGGCGGAACCTCAGGCCGTCGGTAGTGATTCCAATCGACGCCTTTCAGTTACAGATTTTGTTGACCCACATGAAGAGCAAATGTGTCATTGGTGAATATCCGATTAAACTTCTGTTAAGATCTTGCGCGCGCCGTGTAATGACCGGATGTAATTTGCTCCCCCTGCCGAAAATGCGGCGTGATTCGCGGCCCGCTTGAGCCTTGGATGCCGCCATGAGAAAATGCCCGCATCACCGACACGAATCAGGCTGTCTTGTGATGCACTAAACACCGGAAAGGAATCGAGCTTGATGCATGTCGCAATTACCGGATCCAGTGGCCTCGTTGGCGGCGAACTGGTTTCGCTGCTGAAAACGGAGGGACATTCAGTTACTCGAATAGTCCGTGGGATGGCCGGGGAAGGCGAGGTGGCTTGGCATCCTGATCGGGAGGAATTTGATTCCGCGCCACTGGAAGGGGTCGATGCGGTCGTTCACTTGGCCGGCGAGAACATCGCGGGAGGCCGTTGGAACAAGGCCCGTAAGCAAAGGATGCGAGACAGCCGAATCGTTGGCACGCGCCTGCTGTGCGAGGGTCTGGCAAAAATGAAAGCGCCTCCGAAGACGTTGGTGGCCGCTTCGGCCATTGGCATCTACGGTTCACGGGGCGAGGAAGTGTTGGATGAAAGTAGTTCCACGGGGGAAGGGTTCTTGCCGGTTCTGTGTCAAGATTGGGAAGCGGCCGCGAAAGCCGCGGTCGACGTCGGGATGCGCGTCGTGAACATCCGGATCGGCCTAGTGCTGAGCCCCAAAGGCGGAGCGCTCACCAAAATGTTGCTTCCCTTCAAGCTGGGAGGTGGAGGCATTGTGGGAAGCGGCAAGCAATGGTGGAGCTGGATTTCGCTGGATGATACGGTGGGTGCCATTCATCACGCCATCGTGACTGAATCACTGCGCGGTCCGGTGAATCTAGTGGCCCCAAATTCCGTGACGAATCGAGAGTTCACCAAGACACTGGGCCGTGTCTTGAAGCGTCCGACGATCGTTCCCTTGCCGGCATTTTTTCTTCGCCTTGCGCTTGGCGAAATGGCGCATGAATTGCTGTTGGCCAGTGACCACGTCAAGCCGCGGGCACTCGTCGCCAGTGGATACGAATTCCAGCATCCCGAGTTGGAAGTGGCGCTGCGGCACGTTTTGGGCAAATGAGCTAATCGATGAACGACATGACACACCGTGACGAAATTCGCCCGCCGCGCTGGATGGCCTGGGTGCTGGTGCTGGCCGGGGCTTACAATCTGGCGTGGGGTCTGCTGGTGGTGTTCTTTCCACTGCGATGGTTCGAGTTCGTGGAGCTGGATCCGCCGCGGTATCCCCAGATTTGGCAGTGCGTGGGAATGATCGTCGGCGTCTACGGAATCGGCTACTTGATCGCCGCCGCCGATCCGATTCGGCATTGGCCGATTACGTTGGTCGGTTTGCTGGGAAAAATATTTGGACCGATCGGGTTCCTGCTGGCCGTGGTTCAAGGAGAATTGCCGTGGTCGTTCGGCGCGATTCTTTTGACAAACGACCTGATCTGGTGGTTACCATTCGCGGCGATACTATACCATGCCTCTACGACGTCGAAGCGCGTGTCCGATCAACCGGCCGCCTCGGCAACGGAAACCAAGACTATCACGAGTGAAGACCAAGATGGCTGAAAATACCGACAACTACGACGCGCTGCTGGTGGTTTCCTTTGGCGGACCGGAAGGTCCCGAGGATGTCATTCCATTTTTGGAAAACGTGTTACGTGGAAAAAACGTGCCTCGCGAGCGAATGCTGGCGGTGGCCGAACACTATCAGCGATTCGGCGGAGTAAGCCCCATCAACGGCCAGTGCCGGGAACTGATCGCCGCGTTGACCACCGAGCTAAAAGCGGCCAGCGTCAACCTGCCGATTTATTGGGGCAACCGCAATTGGCACCCCATGCTGGCCGACACACTGAGGCAAATGAAAGCCGACGGCATTCATCGAGCTCTGGCCTTCATGACATCGGCCTACAGTTCTTATTCCGGGTGTCGCCAGTATCGAGAAGATGTCGAGCGGGCCCGGCAGGTTGTCGGCGTAGACGCGCCACAAGTTGAAAAACTACGAGCCTTCTTTAACCACCCCGGCTTTATCGAAGCAATGGCCGAACGCGTGCGAGCGGCGCTTGCCGAGATTCCGTCCGAGCAACATTCGTCCACGCAACTTGTTTACACCGCCCACAGTATTCCCGAGTCGATGGCCCAGGGCGGCGACTACGTTCCGCAACTGCAAGAAGCCTGCCGGTTGGTTAACGAGCAAATAGGCGATTTCGGCAGTGCGCTCGTCTACCAAAGTCGCAGCGGCCCTCCCACGCAACCCTGGCTCGAGCCCGATGTTTGCGATTACCTGAAACAGTTGCACGCCGAAGGCAACGTTGCGAACGTCGTGCTGGTCCCCATCGGCTTTCTTTCCGACCACATGGAGATTCTGTTCGACCTGGACACCGAAGCCCGCGACGTTTGTGACGAGCTGGGATTGAACATGGTGCGAGCCAAAACGGTGGGCACTCACCCGGTGTTCATCGCCATGATCCGTGAACTGATCGAGGAAAGGACGCAAGGTGCCGAGCGTCGCGTAATCGGGTCGTTGCCAGCCCGCCGCGACGAGTGTCCGGCTGACTGCTGCCCGTCAGGGCGACCCCGATGACGGGGCCGGACCGTGTTTCCGGACCGTGAGGGGGGGCCGTTCTCATGGCTTACCAAGGTGTTAGTCCGCGTCCGTTCCGATTAGACTATTCGCATTCCGCTGAACACCGCAACCTGAAGGATCTGCAGATGAAGAAGATCGCGACGTTGGCCGTCTTGTTGACGTACTTTTCCGCGCTGGGCCTAGCCCAAGAAAAACTTCCCACGGAAGACGATTATTACCCCATCTTTGCGTTGCCCATTCCCGAGGGAGTGGTGCTGGAAGTTGGGGGGCTGGAACTGATGCCCGACGGAAAACTGGCGGCTTCTTCCCGGCGGGGTGACATCTACATGTTTGAGAACCCGTTCGCCGATTCGGCTGAAAAAATTAAGTCCAAGCGATTTGCCAGCGGCCTGCATGAAGTGCTGGGGCTCGCTCAGCGCGATGGTTACCTTTACATCACTCAGCGGTGTGACGTTTCCCGGCTGAAAGACGAAGATAACGACGGCCGCGCCGATCTGTTCGAGGTCGTGGCCGATGGCTGGGAAATCACCGGCGACTATCACGAATACGCCATCGGATCGAAGTTCGACCGCGATGGCAATATCTGGGTCGTGCTTTGCCTGACCGGCTCGTTCAACAGCAACTGCAAATATCGCGGCTGGTGTGTTCGGGTCACTCCCGACGGCAAGACCATTCCCACCTGCAGCGGCATTCGATCGCCGGGCGGCATCGGCATGAACGCCGCGGGCGACATGTTTTATACCGACAACCAGGGACCTTGGAACGGGACCAGCAAACTCTCGTGGCTGCGTCCCGGATCGTTTCAGGGCCACCCCGGCGGCAACAACTGGTACGACATCACCGACGCCATCGGCCCTCGGCCCAAGGACCCGCAAAGCGGCAGCCGCATCATGACGGAAGCCAAAAAGATTCCCGAGTACGAGCCGCCGGCCGTGCTGTTTCCTTACAAAAAGATGGGCCAGTCCGCCAGCGGCGTGGTTTGCGATACCACCGGCGGTAAGTTTGGACCTTTCGAGAACCAGCTTTTCGTCGGCGACCAGACATTCAGTACGGTGATGCGCGTGTTTCTGGAAAAGGTCGACGGCCATTATCAAGGTGTCTGTTTTCCGTTTCGCGAAGGGTTTGGTTCCGGCACGTTGGCCATGAAAATGACTGACAACGGGAAGATGTTCGTCGGCAGCACCAATCGCGGTTGGGGGTCGCGGGGTAAAAATCCGTTCGCCCTGGAACGGCTCGACTGGACAGGAAAGATTCCATTCGAAGTTCACGAAATGCGCGCCAAGCCGGACGGCTTTGAATTGACGTTCACCAAGCCGGTCGACCCGAAAACGGCGGGCGATCCGGCATCGTACCGCTTGCCGACTTACACCTACATCTTCCAAGCCAGCTACGGCAGCCCCGAAGTGGATCACACCGAAGCCAAGATCACACGGGCGGACGTCGCTTCCGATAACAAATCAGTGCGTCTACATATCGACGGCTTGCAAGAAGGCCACGTCCATGAACTGCACATGGACGGAGTGCGTTCAGCGAAAGGCCTGCCGCTGTTGCACGATGAGGCCTACTACACGCTGAATTACATTCCGGCGGAATGAATCCAGCGGCCGGCGCCCGCTCCCACGTTGGAGCCAACGTTCGCACTAAAAGAGATATATGTATCGAGACTCGTGGTAAATGACCGCGCGCTGCGCGATGCATAGAGCTATAAACAAAGCAACCAGCCACCACACTTGATGCAGATACTTAAACGGATCATGGCATTCAGAAATCGCACGATCGACTGCTTTCATTCGAAGTGCTGACAGCAGCAAGAACAGTGCTAGAAAGCCCAGTGTTAAGGCTTGCGCCATTCCGATCAATTCTCTCAGTTCATAGATCAATACTTCAAACCAATTGGGCGCCAAAGACAGGTAAGCCGATCGCAGAGAGCTTGCGGAACAAATTACGGCAAGTAATGACAGGAGTGACAAGGCAAAAACGTTGAGGAGTTGCGAATTCCTTGAGCGAAAGGGATAAGCCATGGGATATCCTTCTTGAATGCCGCGCGTCCGCCGTACGTACTGGGATCTGTCAAAGAGTCGCCTTCTCGACCATGACAAGTACCACGTATCCTGCTGCCACGATCCAAATGGGCGATAGACCGGCGATCGCGTCTTGGAATTCGCACGGTTCCCTAATTCGTCGAATGCGTATTGACGCACGATAGACTAACCACGTAAGCGTCGCCAAGATAACGGCCTTGATCATCAACACAACCTCCGCCAGGCCGATCGACAAGGGTAGACGTGTCGTCTTATTGTGTTCCAACAAGTACTCTTCGACAGTCAGCTCGTTGATGAATTCTAGTGCATGGATGGCGGCAACCCCAGCCGACAACATACCGACGAGAAGCATGACCGGCCAAGTTCTTCGCAGTGAAGCGACCCAAGTCGTTGCGGCAGGTTTTTCGCCGTCAACAGGCGGGCGATAGGGATTCGAATTATTCGACTCGTTGAAGGGCATCAAGCGGGCTACCGGAACGATGAATGAAGGTCGTCCTATTTATTGTCCCCTATTTCTTTCAGTATGGCGATCTCAAACAAACCTGAAGCACCTTCTCGGCTTGTCGTTGCGACGAGTCCGCAGTAATAGACTGGACAGGGACACGAGGTTGGACCTTACAGTTCCAATATCGTCGTAAATGCCGCCCCGAAGAACCCCATGTCGATCTGATCGACGGGAATGCCTTCGTCATCGCCGCCCGAAGCCGCACCGCCGCGGAACCATGTCTGAGCTTCCATGGCAGCCCTTACCGTCAGCGGGTGGCCAAACACAGTGGTCGCCCAATCCAACCCCACTTGGCCCTCGATCGCCGACTGCAGCGAATCGTAGGAAGGAATCGTATCGCCGCCCACTAGGTCACGCGTCGTAATCGATCGATTGCCAAAAAGCAGAGAGCCACGCATGTTTGCGAACGCGGACAGATTGGACCCGAACAGCGGCACGCCCGCTTCGACCATGACGGTCGGCCCAATGCCCTCGAAGTCGTAATTCAAGGCCACGAAGTCGGGGCTACCCGTCTCCAGCCACAAGGCGGATTGCTCCAAGCGCGCGTAGCGGACGCCGCCCTGGCCTCGAAGCCACCCCCACGCAAATTCGGCGTTTCGCGTGAGTTCCAGATCCAAGACGTCCACTTGGATGGAATGACCTCCGACCAAGGAACCCGTTGCACCCGCCGTTGCTACTTCGTTGTTAACCGTGGCGTCAGCGGCGTTGACTTCAATGAACAGTCGTTCGCCGGGCTGCTGAGTGCGTAAGAACTTGGCTTGCCCGTCAAACTGCCAGTAAGCGACCCTTACTCCTGTTCCACTATCTGCTTCGTATCCGACATAAAAACGCGGAGTGTATTGGGTACTCCAATCAAAACTTGTGAAATTGGATGTGAGGGTCGCCATTTCATAGAAGGCAACGTTTCTGGAGAAGTACGGTTTGGCGAGGACGTGATCATAGCCGGCGTAGAAGAAACTCCGCGATTGGTAAGTGAGGGCGGGCAGTCGCTGGACTTCGCTTTCCAGCGAGGCAATGCGCGGCTGGTAGTTTTCCATTGCTTGCAAACGGGCCTCGAATTCCGACAGCCTATTCGCGTAGTTGGCGAACTGCACCGAGCCTTCGCCGCTACTAGCGGAATGATCGGAAAAGTCGACCACCTGCGCGACAGCAGCGTTGACGGCCAAAAAGGAAAGACCCAGTACGAATGCCAAATTCCAACGATGGTTGTGTTTAGACACGATAGAGAACCCCAATCCAGACCCGAAGAGTGCTTACAACTTCGTCAAGATCGTAACGGACGCTGCTACCCCATCCACACGTCAGATCGGATCAATCCGTGAATCTCGAATAGAAGTAATCGGGTACTTCTGTTTTTTAGGCCTATTCCGGTTGTAAGAAGGTGGCTGGCGGCGGCCGCGACCCTTGGCCGGACGTTTGCCAGCGAATCTCCATCACGTTAAATTGACGGGGGGGAAGACGACACTCAGCAGGCTAGGAGAAATGCGCGGATGGCCATGATTACAGTTCAGGTCTGGGATGCCACGGGCAACAAACGCCAAGATGTGGAATTGCCCGACGATGCCGCGGTGAACCGAATTCTGGCCGTGCTGTTGGAGAAAATGAACTTGCCCCAAACAGGGCCCGATGGGCAGCCGCTGAGCTACAAGTTTCATCACAAACGTTCGGGTCGGCAACTTCTGGACGAGCAATGTCTGACGGACGTTGCCTGCCAAGAAGGCGACGTGTTGCGACTGCAGCCGGAGATCACCGCCGGCGCGACGAAACCGACGACGCGTGGTCCCAAATGAATGACCAGCCGCTACGAGTTTCGTCGGACGAAGTTCATGCCGATCAACAAGACCGGTTTCATCGCTTTCGTTTGATTGGTTGGTGGGATCAAGAAAAGCTCTCGCAAACCAAGGTGCTCGTCGTCGGCGCGGGCGCGCTGGGGAATGAGATTGTCAAGAATCTTGCCTTGCTGGGCGTGGGCCATTTGCTCGTCGCCGACCTGGATCGAATTGAGAATTCCAATCTATCCCGATCCGTCCTTTATCGGGCGGCCGACAATGGGCGCTATAAAGCGGAAGTCGCGGCGCGGGCGGCACGCGAAATCTACCCCGAAATGCGCGTGCAAGATTTTAAGGGCAACATCGTCTACGACTTGGGACTGGGGGTATTTCGTTGGGCCGATGTCGTGATTGCCGGCTTGGACAATCGCGAGGCCCGCTTGGCGATCAATCGCAATTGTTGGCGAGTTGATCGTCCATGGATCGATGGCGCCATCGAACAGATTCAAGGCTGCGCTCGTGTGTTCGTCCCGGATGGCCCGTGTTACGAATGCACCATGTCGGAGGTCGATTGGAAATTGCTGGAACGACGTAGATCGTGCAACTTGTTATCCCGGGAAGAAATGGAAGCGGGCAAAACCCCTACCACGCCCACCATCAGCAGCATCATTGCCGGCGTCCAATGCCAAGAGGCGGTCAAACTGGTACACGGGATGTCGACGATGGCGGGTCGCGGTTGGTTCTTTGAAGGGCTTGGCGGTGATTCTTATGGCGTTGAGTATCAGCGAAAGGAAGAGTGCTACAGCCACGATACATTGGAAGAGATCATCACGTTGGACGGCGTACAGGCCGACACGCGCATTAGAAGAGTGCTGGAACAGGCTCGAGCCATGCTAGGTCCGGAGGTGGAATTGGAACTAGGCCGCGATGTGCTTGAAAAACTTGTTTGCCGCCAATGTGGCAATGAAGAAATGATGTTCGCGTCGCTGGGGAAAGTACCGGCCGACAAGGCATGGTGTCCGCGGTGCAGGCAAGTTCGTCGCGACGTGGAAACGTTTTTCAAGATTCGAGGAACGGAGACCTTCCTTGACCGAACATTGCGCGACATCGGCGTGCCGCCATTTGATATCATCATCGCGCAGACCTCCGAGCGTCGAGTGGGGATCGAGCTAACGGGCGACGCCGCCGAAGTCCTCGGACCGTTGGTCGCCGGCGAAGATGAGTTGGAGTGGTCATGAGCCAAGATACTGAAACAAACCAAACCGAATCTGAACGGAACGAATCGGATCCTGTTGCCGGTCAGCAACCGAGTACGGGTCCGGACATCGACCTGGTCGACGCCAACGAGTGGCCCGAGCGATCCTTTCCCGCCGATGATGCACGGCGTGAAAATTCCGTGCGCGTGGTTGTCAGGCAGTCCGTCCTCAACGCCATCCACCGTCACGGGCAAACCCGCACCGACGTGGAAATCTGCGGCGTCATGATCGGGAACGGGTACCGAGATGAACGCGGCCCCTTTGTTTATATCGAACAGATCATTGAAGGCCAGCACTCCGACGGCCAAACGGCGCAGGTCACGTTCACGGGCGAAACTTGGAATCACATTCATGGCGAACTGGACCAGAAGTATCCTGAACTAAGGATTTTGGGCTGGTATCATACGCACCCGGGATTTGGCATCTTCTTGTCCGCCATGGATTTGTTCATCCACGAGAATTACTTCAGCGCCGACGAACAATTGGCGTTCGTCTACGATCCACTGGGCGGAGACGAAGGCCTGTTTGTTTGGCGATCGGGAAAGGCGACCCGTGATGGGTTGCTGATCGAGCCCGACGTGCCGGAAGATCCGCCCATTGAGGCAACGCCGCCTAGCGAAATGCGACCCGTGTCGACGGATGCACTCTCGGTCACGGCGCGAACCGTCGAATCAGGAACGCCGCAAATAGAACCGTCGATGGGCCACGACGAGGAAACCGCCGCGCGAGTCGCTCGTCTTGAACGACGGCTATCCTTCCTTTCAGTTTTTGTCGCGTTGCTAATTTTCTACAGCTTGGCCGTCACGTTGCTCATGGCTCCGCTGCTGATCGAACATTTTGGCGCGCGAGTTCCCGGATGGGGCGGCGAAAGGCAGCACCGCGCGCCCAACAGGGTACTCGTGAACCCGCCTAGGATCGCGCCCGACCAGGAAAAAGAAACCTCCGATCCAGAGCCGTCCGGTAAAGCGGAGGTCCAGCCGTCCGCAAACGAATCGGCGCGGCCGAAGGCAACCGGCGAGTTTCCCGGCAAGGGTACCGAACCGGTCGAATCGAAAACTCCCGATAAGCCAAAGTCGAATGACGGTGAATCCAAGGAGGAAAAGAAATCCGAGAGTGAGGTCGACGAGAACGACGACCCAGGGGAAGCGAGTTCGTCACCCGATGAATGACCCACCCAACAAGATCGTCATTCGTCCCCAGGACTTGGCAAGCCCCAAGCCGCCTAGCATGCCGGCCGCGCCAGCGCTGCAGAGTGCGACTCCCGCGCACGGCACGAAAGCTCCTGGGTCGGGACTGCCTGTCGCCGTCTGGATCGTCATGACCTTCGTCCCGTTCTTGAATGCTTGGATTTGGTGGCGGCACGGTCCGCCGTCGGCGCGAGGGTTTTTTCGCGTCGTGGCTTTTCTACTTGCCGGCTTGTCTTGCGCGGGATGTATCGCCCTGGGTTTGGCTTGGTTGACCAAGGAGCCCGAACGCGACTGGGTCGAACAGATCGCCGCCCGCGCCAATCGTAGCGTGGTCCGCCTGGAGTGCGATCAATCCGCGCTGGGAACGGGTTTTGTGATCGCCAGCAGCGGCGACCTCCATTTGATCTTGACCAACCTGCACGTCGTTGCGGACGCCGACGATTGCCAGGTCGTGATTCGGGCCGGTTATCGCGTGCCCGGTGAAATCGTCGGTCGTACGAAAGACGACGAGTTGGATCTGGCGCTCGTGCGAGTGGACGCGCCGGGTCTGCAAACCCTCGGGCCGCTCGGTCGATTTAGCGACGTTCGCGTGGGCGAGCCGGTGGTGGCGGTCGGCCATCCCATGGGGTTGGACTTCACCGTCACCAATGGCATTGTGTCGGCCAAGCGGCGCGGAATGGAGTTGCAGACCAGCGCGGCAATCAGCCGGGGGAATAGTGGCGGCCCGCTGGTGAACCAAGACGGCTTTGTCGTGGGCGTCAACACGAAAGTCTTTGATCCCAGTCTGGCGCAGTCGCTGGGTTTCGCCGTGCGGGCAGATCTGGTCTTCGACCGGGAAAAGTGGGTTTATTTCCAAGACGTCTCCGACCTGTTGGCCCGCGTGCAAAGATAAACCTTCGAAGCCAAATCGCGGGAATCGCGGCATCGCTTGACGGACCACCATGAGCAACAAAATCCGCATCACTTCCGAGGAGATCCACAGCCCGCGGGTTGATGAACGGTTGCGCCAGCAAGGAGCCACCGATCGGGCGCAAAGCCATTACGAACAACAGTCGGGCACGGCCATCGGCGGCTTTAACTGGAGCCAACTGCTGTACAACACCATGGTCTACATGGGCCTGTTCGGCTTGGTGGGCGGGCTGCTGGCGTGGCTGGTGGCGGAACTGGTGTTTCTCATATTCTTCGGTACGCAAGAGAATTACGATTATGTCTGGCAGACCGAGCAGCAACTGATTGAGCAGGCGAACAATGGAGAGATTACGTCCGAGGAAGCGGCAAGACAAATCGTGGAACTGCGGCAGGCTTATTCAAGCAATCCGTACCTCCAGATTGAAGCGGACGAATCGTTGTCGGATGACGAGCGCGTGATAGCCATGGACCAGCAACTGTCCCGAGATGGAATTAGCGGGTTGATTGGAATTATTTTCCTTTTTGGTTGGGTCGGCATTTTGATCAGCGGCAGCCTGTCTATTGCCGAGGATCTGGTCAGCAGCAATTGGCGTGGCGTGATCATCAAGGGTTCGATCGGAATCGCTGCCGGAGTCGTTGGGGCCACGGTGGGCGCGATTGCCACCACCGTCGTTCTCAACCTGATCGTGGAACCGCTCATTGGCAGTCCCGAGGACTCGTTTTTTACTCAGGTGGTCTGGCGCACGATCGCCTGGTCGATGGTCGGCGGCAGTTTGGCGGTTGCTCCGGGAGTGAGTCTGAAGAACTGGAAGCGTTTCGCCATTGGGTTGGCTGGTGGAATTATTGGGGGGACGCTGGGTGGAATGTTGTTCGACATCATCGCGGAAGCCACCAACAGCGCGGTGGGCAGCCGTTTCGTGGCGATCTGTGCGATCGGCATGGTAACGGGAATCGGAACGGGCGTGCTGGAAACCGCCACCAAATCGGGCTGGCTGCGGGTGGCCGTGGGTTTAATCGCGGGCAAGCAATTCGTCTTATATAAAAATCCGACGTACATCGGCAGTTCGCCCCAATGTGAAATCTACTTGTTCAAGGATCCCGCCATCGCTCCACGGCACGCGGCCGTTCACAAGCGGCCCGGTGGATTCGAGATCGAAAGCCTGGATGAGTCATCGCCAACTTTTGTCAATGGCCAACCGGTATCGCGCACGCGACTCAAGAGCGGCGATTCCATTCAAATCGGCGGGACGGTCTTTCTGTTTCAAGAACGAGCGAAACGGTAGGCTTCGCCAAAACACATGTCCGACGAGAAATTCCAATTCGCTTGCCAGTGTGGAGCCGTGCTGACCGCGCGCGCCTCGCAAGTGGGCCGCAAGGGGCAGTGCCAGCGGTGCCAACTGGTGTTGGAAATTCCCGACCCGGCCACCGTGGCCGGAAAGAGTTTCACGACCGAAAACGCGGTCGAAATCCAAGAAGTCTGCAGTGTCTGTCAAACCGGGATCGACGACGACGACGAAAGAACCGCCTGCCAGGCTTGCGGCTTGCCATTCCATTCCGAATGTTGGCAGGAGAATCTCGGCTGCTCGGCCTATGGTTGCAAGAATGTCAACGCGCTGAAGGTGGGCCCGGATATCAGCATTCAAGGCCTGGGTCCGCCCACGACCACGCCGCAAGCCAGTCCCCTGATGCAGCCCGGACCGACGATGCAGCCCGGCGGCACCTGGTCGCCACAACGGTTGCAGCGAACCAAGCAACGACCGGTGGAAGCCGACGTGCCGTGGGAATACGTCGTCTTGGCGGCTAGTGCATTGGCGGCTTTGTTTAGTATTGTGACTTGTGGGTTCCCGTCGCTGTTGATGGGAGTTTTGGCCCTCGTCATGGGAGTCAATCGCTCGCACAAGATCGGTTGGGCCGTACCCGTGGCGGCCACGGCTATTTCGGTTTTGGGAGTCTTGTTTGGGTTCTGCCTCTCGCTCTTGTATTGGATGGTTTGACTGTACAGAGAAAGTTGTGGTGCAGGCGTCTCGCCTGCCGATTGCCGCCGGGACGGCTGCACCACAAATGAAACTAACAGCCCCGATGTTGAGGTTTGATGATCACGTTTAACTGCGACAACTGCGGCAAGACTTTTTCCGTGGCCGATGATCTCGCGGGCCGCAAAGGCAAGTGCAAAGGTTGCGGTAAATCGCTGTTGGTGCCAAGAGCGACATCGGCGGGAGCCGGCACCGTTCAGAGACTTCGCCAACCGGCGGAAGCTTCCGCGCCGGCAACGCCAACCACCACGCGAAAGAGTAACGTCGATTCGCCCGTCGCGGCGCCCTCCCAGCCAGTTCCCGCCAAGCAAAAGAAGCCCAAGTTACCGCCGCGAACTCGCCGGCTTGTCGCGGATGCGGAAACCGTCCGAAGCGCCTTCAAAAGCTTTCCGCTGATTCGAATTCATCAAGCCGTTGGGAATCCACCGGAACTGTATCGAATTATTTACAACGTGCGGGGATTGGCGCGAGGCCAGGACGGCAAGCCGATCTATCGTGAAGGGCACGTCGTTGAGATTCAACTGACGCGCGACTATCCCCGGCAAAGCCCCAAATGCCGCATGCTGACGCCCATCTTTCATCCCAACATCGAACCGGCCATGATCTGCGTTGGCGATCACTGGACGGCGGCCGAACGGCTGGTCGATCTCGTGATTCGAATCGGCGAATTGATCAGTTATCAGGCGTATAACATCAAGAGCCCGCTCGACGGCGAAGCGGCCATGTGGGCCGACACCAACGCCAAGCATCTGCCCGTCGATCCGCGCGACTTGCGCCCGCCGAATCTCGAGTGAATCTCCGAAGACAGCGCGGGCATTTCTCAATAGCGCGGTTGTAACGGTCGCAGCGCACAATCCGCGAGCGCGTTCCGCTTCGTATCCTATATTTCGGAGGACACATTACCGGAACCGTCGCGCTCAAGCTGCGAAACCGGCCACGGAGTGTCCGGCGACGTATGGCACCGCCTCGCTGGGAGTTGAAGAAGAAATGTCCGAACCGAATCAGGAATCCAAGACTGCGTTGTGGTTTCAACGCGCGTTGCTGCTGGCCATCGTGCTAGGAAGTGCCGTGGCGATGTCGCCGAATATTACCGGTCCGGATCTGTGGGGACACGTGCAATATGGACGCGACGCGATCGCCGATGGAGAATTCGCGCCGACGACAACTTATTCCTACACAGCCGCGGGCTATCGCTGGGTCAACCACGAAAACTTCGCCGAACTGTTGATGGCGATCGGTGCGGATACGATTGGCCCGGTGGGGCTGGTCATGGCGAAGTTCGTGCTGAGCTTGCTGCTGCTGGGATTGATCGTCTGGCAGGCCTTTCGTGACGGCGCGAAGCTAGTGACCGTTTGCTTAGTGGCGATGCTCGTGGCGACGAACATGGCTTTCCACTGGGCCGTGCGGCCGCAATTGTTTTCATACATCTATTTCACGCTGCTGGTCGTGCTGTTGTCGTATTGCTTTCACGGCTGGCAAGGCAACTGGCATTTGCCTCGCTTCGGCCCTGGTTTCGAGCGCGATGAAGATCAGGATTCCAACTACTGCGCGGGCCGCTTGCGACTGCTGTGGCTGGCCCCCATTTTGTTTCTGTTCTGGGCCAACTCACACGGCGGCTTTGTGGCCGGGTATTGTTTGTACGTCGCCTATTTGGTGTGCCGAACCGTCGAAGTGCTCATGCAACGCGGCTGGGACGGGATGGGAATCGTGCGCCGCTTTGCCTTGATGATTTTCGTGGCGGGCCTGGCGACCCTGGTCAATCCTTATGGCCCGGGCCTGCCGCTGTGGCTGCTCGAATCGTTGGGGACACCGCGTCCAGAGATTACCGAATGGGCGGCCCCCAACATGTTCGCCCTCGAGAATGTCGAATTGTGGTTAATTATCGCGCTGTTCGGCACGGCCATGGCGTTTTCGAAACGCTCTCGTGACTTCACCCACTTGGTGCTGCTGACACTGACGCTGTGGCAATCCCTCGAACACCAGCGGCACATCCCGTTTTTTGCGATCCTGTTCGGCTTTTGGATGCCGGTTCATATTGAGTCCTGTTTTCGCCGTTGGCGCGTTTCGCAAGAGGAAGGTCAATTCGGCGGCCAGATGTCCCCGCTCATGCGACGCATGTTGATTGGCGGTCTGTGTTTGTCTTATCTGGTTTTAGGTGCGCGGCTCTACGAACGACTGACCGATTTGAAAGTCGACCGTGCCCGGTATCCCGTGACCGCGATGCAATACATCGCCGACCACAACCTGCAAGGGCGCATGGTGGTTACCTACAACTGGGCGCAATACGTTATCGGAGCGTTCGGCACGCGTTCGCCCGAGGAACCAGGAATTCAAGTCGCCTTCGACGGCCGCTTCCGCACTTGCTATCCACAAGAGATCGTCGACATGAGTTTCGACTTGACGCTCGGCGACCGCGGTTCCAAGTGGCGTTGGCGAAGCAGCCAGTCGCCGGCATTTGATGGCGGGCGGATCTTGGAATTTCGCCGTCCTGATTTAGTGCTGCTCAGCCGGGGCCAGCCGCATTCGCAGCAGGTGATGAAAGAAAATCTCGACGAGTGGGCGCTGTTATATCAAGACAACATCGCCCAACTGTGGGGACGCCGCGCCAAATACGACGATCGGCAAAGCGTTTACTATATCCCGCCCGCGCAGCGCAGGATCAGCGACGAGATTCAAAAGGGATATGTTACTTGGCCGGCCCTCCCTGTTCGAGGCCGAAGAGACGTCCAATTGGTGAGCGATTGAAACACGCCCTGGAAAGCGGCCTCATGAATGAAACACTGACATCCTCTGATAGGCTCGTGGATGATGCCTTGTCATCCACGGAGATCGTCGACCGCGCGTTGCGGACGATCGATGATTTGACGAGCCTGCTCGCCGACGAGAACTCCTACCAATCGCGTCCCTTGACCTTTGATTTGCCGGCCGACTTCAAGTTGTCGGTGATCATTCCGGTGTTCAACGAAGAATCCACGATCGCCGAAATTATTGGCCGCGTTAGCTTGCTGCCCGTCGCCAAGGAAATCATCTTGGTCGACGACTTCAGCACCGATGGCACCCGTGGATTCCTGCGGCGAATCGAACAGATCCCCGATATCAAAATCGTCTTCAAATCGAAGAACGAAGGCAAAGGTGCCGCGCTGCGAACCGGCTTTGAGCAAGCGACGGGAGATATCGTCATCGTTCAAGACGCCGACCTGGAATACGATCCTCGCGATATCCCGCCTTTGTTGAAACCGATTCTGGAAGGCAACGCGGATGTCGTATACGGCAGCCGCTTTCTGGGCGACCGTCCGCAAGATCCGTCGATGATCCACCGGTGGGGCAACGGCCTGCTGACCGGTGCGTCGAACTGGTTCACGGGCTTGGCACTGACGGACATGGAAACGTGTTACAAAGCGTTTCGCCGCGAAGCGATTCAGTCGGTCGGCATCGCGCAAAACCGCTTTGGATTTGAACCGGAAGTCACCGCCAAGCTTGCTCGCCGCGGGTATCACATCGAAGAGGTGCCCATCACGTACAAAGCACGCGGTTATGAAGAAGGCAAGAAGATCGGCGTCAAGGATCTCTTCAACGCCCTGTACTGCATCGTGCGTTACGGCTTGGCCGATTGACTCGGCGCGTGGCTCCGGATGGCGCCGAGGCAATCATGAACGCCCTTAGGATTCTTGGCCAAAACCGATATCTGGACGTGGCACTCGTCGCGGTCGCCCTGCTCATTCTGGCGGCTCAAGTTCCCTCGCGAAGGGGCCAACATGACTTCGCCCACTACTACGTTTCCAGCCAGTTGCTGCTGGACGGACAATCGCCTTACGGAATTCCGCTCAAGCCGGAACTGCGGCAACATGGCTTCACCGACCTGATCGAAACGGACATTAGCCAAGCCACGAATCCGCCGACGTTGTTGTGGATGTTCGTGCCTTTTGTCATCTTGCCGCAGCCGCTGGGGTTCGCTGCCTGGGTTTTGGTGGAAGCCGCCTGCTTGGTCGCCGTGCTTGTGCTGACGCGGCATCTGATCGGCGACCGGCTGAATACACAATCCTGGCGCTTGTTTTGCGCCGTCGTGATCGTGTCACCGGCAGTCTATTGGCACTTTCATTTTTCGCAAGTTCAACTGCTGTTGACGGTGTTCATTCTGTCGGCATTCGCCCTTCATCGACGCGGATTCAGCGCTGCGGCCTGTTTGCTGGTTTGCGCGGCGGGTCTGTTAAAACTGTTTCCGTTCGTGCTGCTACCCTGGTTCATCTGGCGCGGCGCTTCGAGTTGGCCGAAACGTGCCAAAAACACTCTATGGTGCGCCCTGATGATCGCCACGGGAGTTTGGATCTCGGGACCCGCGCTGTGGGGCGACTTTCTTACCGAGGGCCGGCAGGCGATCCTCGCCTGGGCGAAACACGGACAACTCAACTACACCGTCGCTTCATGGATTTACAATCTCGCCAGCATGGCGGCGGTCAGCACATCGCAAGGCTGGGTGGTTGACATTGCCTGGCCGATTGCAGTCGCGGCCGGCCTGGGACTGATCGGCTGGGGCTATTTTCAATGTTGGCGGTTTCAACCATCCGCGTCTCGAGGCCAAGATGAACAGCTAGAGTTTTCGCTGCTGTGTACGGTGATGCTCTGTGGTAGTGCCACCGCTTGGGTTCATTATCAAGTGCTGCTGATCTTTCCGTTCGCTTGTGCCTTGTCCCTGGTCCAGGCCCGTCCCACGCAGCGCAACGTGGCTTGCTTCTGCGCCGCCGTGGCGGCCGTTTTTTTACACGGTAATATCTTTTTAGAATCGAAGCTGCCCACGCACTTGGCGATCTTGTTGAGCTACCTGCCGCTATATGGGTTGCTCTTCTTTTGCTGGTTCTTGACCAGAATCGTCACGCCAAGCGTCAGTCCTACGAACGAGAAAGCGGAACACGCGCCCGAGATGCTGACGGGCCAGTCCGACTCTATTTCTCGTCCACCATCCGCACACGCACCATCTTGATTTCCATCAGCGGCCGGTTCTGTCCAGCCGTCTGGACTTTTCCAATCTTGTGGACGATGTCCATGCCCTCGATCACCTGTCCGAAGATCGCATGTTTCTCGTCAAGATGCGGAGTGGGGACGGTCGTAATGAAGAACTGAGTATCGCCGGTGTTCGGACCCGAATTCGCCATGGACAGCACCCCAGGCTTATCGTGACGAAGATCGTCATGAAACTCGTCGGTCAAAACTTTTGCTGGCAGCCCTTTGCTGGTACGCCCTCCGATACCTTGGCCCAGCGGGTCTCCCGTTTGGATCATGAATCCGTCGATGACCCTGTGGAAAATGATCCCGTCGTAGAATTCTTGGTCGACTAAGTCCACGAAATTCTCCACCGTCTTCGGCGCTTTGTCTGAATACAATTCGGCCTTGATCGTCCCCATGTTCGTTTCTATTTCGACAATCGGATTCCCGTTCTTCTTCGCGGCATCGGCATCCGCCGAACTCTGATTTTCGCTGGCACTTTCAGGTGATGAATCGCCACCTGTCCACACAACGACTTGCCAAATCATGAGCGCCAGAATCGACAGCAGGATGATTGCGCCCAGCCCATATGCGCCGTACTCGGCCTTGAACTCGGCGGGTGGAGCCTGCTCGACCGGCGCATCTTGCGGATCTCCACCGCACTGCGCGCAGCGCGACGAGTCTTGGCCTTCCGGCTTTTGAAACTTCTCCCGACAACTTCGATGCACGGGATTTCCGCAGGACTCGCAGAATTCCGCGTCCAATGTCGAGCTAATTCGGTCGTTGCAAATTACACAATCTCTGCCGACGAGTTGAAGCATTCTCTTATTACTCCAGTTGACGGGACACTTATGCTTCTTTGGTTAAGCGAATGCCAGTAAATGGCCAGCGGGCGCTGGGTGGAAAAAAGTTCCGGTAGGTGGCGCGAATATGTGAAATGGGCGTCACGCACGATCCACCACGAAGGGACATCTGATTACACATGAACTTTCCATTGTATTCGCCCAACGCCCCCTCTCGCTCGCGATATCCCGGGTAAGCGGAATAGGGGCTGCAGGTCCATTCCCATACGTCGCCAAACATCTGCGCCGGCTCATCAGAATCACATTCCAGCGGAGCCGGGTGCAGAAAATTCTGCTCGCGAAAATTACCCTCGATGGGAAGTTCGTTCGCCACGGTTTCCCAAACGCTCTCCCTCGGCAGCCAACATCCCCGCCACCGGGCATACGCATCGGCTTCGTAAAAACTCACGTGGCAGACCGGTTCACTTGGGTTCAGTTGCCGCATGCCACCCAACGTCATGATTTGCCATTGGCCGTTTTCAAGTTCCCAATAAAGAGGAGCCCGCCAGCCATTCGCCTGAATGACTTTCCACGCATCGGACAGCCACAGTTTGGGACGCTGGTAGCCATCGTCGTTGATGAACTCGAGGAACTCGCCGCAGGTAACGAGTCGATTCGCGATTTGGAACGATTCGACATACGCGCGATGCTGGGGGGCTTCGTTGTCAAACGCAAATCCGTCACCATCGTGGCCAATCGAATGCAACTCGCCGTCAAATGGCAGCCAAGCAACGGGTGCCACTTCCCGCCGCGAAGATTCCGGCAACTCGCGATACGCCGGGCGGAGCGGGTTTTTATAAAAGACATGTTTGATATCCATCAGCATCAATTCTTGATGCTGCTGTTCGTGATGGACGCCCATTTCGATGACGGACAACAGATCCTGATCGGGGTCGTCGGCCAGCCCGTTCGCGAACAGGCCCTCCATGGCGTCATCCACATGCGCCCGATAGGCCATCACCTCGGCCAGCGTGGGGCGCGAGAGCAATCCGCGCTCCGGCCGCGAATACTGATCGCCCACGGTGTTGTAATACGAGTTGAACAAGAACTTGAATTGCGGGTGCGGAGAGCAGTAGTCCGGCAGCGCGGGATTGAGTACAAAGGTTTCAAAGAACCAGCTTGTATGCGCCAAGTGCCACTTCGTGGGACTCACGTCGGGCATCGATTGAATGCAACAATCCTCTGGTTCCAGCGGCTGACAGAGCAATTCACTCGCTTGGCGAACCGCGAAGTAACCTGCCGCAATATCGCCCGGTTCAAGCTCTTGGCCCAAGTAGGACTGACTCAACACGTTCGTTTCACTCATCTAGTTGCCTCTCAATCCTTGTCGCTGACCCTCGCCTAGGTGGTTTGCCGCCGAACACGGACGTCGGATGGCCGTTCGCTATTCGCCCTCTCCCGCTCGATTGTACCGCTGATCATTTCAATTAACAGGGAGCATCCGCGCGCGTTTGACTTCGCAGCCTGTTTCAAGAGCATCACCGGGAATAAAGGTGAACGACTCAATCCCAAAACGACGCTGTGACTACTCTAGAGCAGTAACTGCCGCAGGACCTCGCCTTGCGGGACGATGCGGTGCGGGCGGTCGAACCGGTCGTACAATGCGCGGCGATGATCGACACCCAATTGGTGGTAGAGCGTGGCGATGATGTCTCCGGGACGAACCGGATTATCGGCCGGGAACGCGCCCGACTTGTCGCTGGCTCCCCATACAAAGCCCGGTCGCAATCCGCCGCCGGCCAGCATGATGGTGTAGCAATAGTTCCAATGGTCGCGGCCGGCATTCTTGTTGATTTTAGGAGTGCGGCCAAAGTCTCCCAGCACGGCGACCAGCGTCCGGTCCAGCATGCCGCGCTGGAACAAGTCGCCGATCAGACTGCCGCAAGCGGCGTCAAGCTGGGGCAGTAAGGTGTCCTTTAACGACTTGAAGTTGTTCCCGTGCGTATCCCAGGTGGCATTTGCATCGGGTGCCCAAGATACGGTGACCACGCGGGTGCCCGCTTCGATCAAACGTCGCGCAAGCAGTACGCTTTGTCCGTAGACGTTTCGACCATAAACATCTCGAACCTCGCTCTTTTCTTCCTCGATCCGAAACGCACTCTGCGCGGCGCTGGAAGTGAGTACGTCGAAGGCTCGTTCCTTTAGCCGCGTCATGCCACCCAGCTTGATGCTGCCCGCGGCTCCGGCCATGCGGGCGTTCAATCGTGTCAGCAACGCGCCGCGGGCCGACAGACGATCACCGCTTACCTCGCGGGGCAATGTAAATTCGGGAACGGCAAAGTCCTTGGCATTGGGATCGTTCAAGATCCACAACGGATCCGCCGCCCGGCCAAGCCAGCCGCCAAAAAAACCCGGCTGAGGCGGACCGCCTTTGCCCTCTTGAGTTTTGTAAGGCAAAACGACATGCGGAACGACGTTGCGCGGAGGCGGCCGCAGCAGCGAAGTCACCGCGCCCGGCGATGGATTATCATCCGGCTTGGCACCGCCACCTTGTTCGCCCCGATCGTGACCCGTCAGTGAAACATACACGGCCGCCGCGTGAGAATTGTTCACGCTGTGATGCATCGATCGGACCAAGCTGCAATGGTGCATCTGCTTGGCCAATTTTGGCAAATGCTCGGAAATTTGCACGCCAGCTAGGGAAGAAGCGATCGGCTTGAATTCGCCGCGGCTTTCGGCTGGACCGTCGGGCTTCATGTCCCACATATCCAAGTGGCTCGGTCCGCCATTGAGGTGGATGATGATGCAGGACTCGGCTCGGGGCTCGATGCCCGCATTCTGTTCGTCCGCCGCCAGCAACTGCGGCAGCGAGAGTCCCATCATTCCCACCGAACCAACGCGCAAAAGATCGCGGCGCGAAAGTCTCTGGCGGGAGATGTCCGTGTTATGAATCAGATTCTGCTTTGACATGGATCAACACAATCTCGCTTGCCGTCCCAGGAATCGGGACACTCAACTGGGCGGAACTGACGGGCCTCAAGAGCAACATTATATCAAACCGAGACGGTTGTCGCGGGCATGTGACTGGCGCAATACCTCGCAAACTCTTCACCCTTGCCGCTTTCAACTGCCAAAGCGCGAATGTCCAGCCGAGATAGCACGGATACCGTGATCGGCCGCTTTTGGTCCCAAAAGATGAATGATGAATAGAAACGACGCGACAGATCGGAATTCAAGAGGGAGCAAATGAGGTCGGCTTCCTCTTCCGTGCGGCACGCCAATAAGTACGCCGTGTCATCCAGCACAATTGGCTTTCCGTCAACGTTGCCGACCTTGACAAAGTGAAGAGATTTGTAGAACCCCGAAATCGCGACCTTCCACGGCGCGAATGTGTACGCTCCCACACCGAACACGGAAAAACGTGGACGATTCTTGTAGATCGAGCTACCACGTCGATCTAGTGCGTCGGCGTGATCCGTCAAATAGCGCCATGTGTGCGGCAAATTGTCTTGGATCGCCGCCGTATCTTGACCCGTCGACCGCTGCGTAACGAGCATATAGCGATCCGGCGACTTGCTGCCGTTCGACAGCTCCGAACTCTTCAACATCGGATATAGATAGTCCGCCTCCATTCCGATGGTTTCCCCCAAACCGTTTTCAAATTGATCTCCTCTTCGAACCAGTTCCATCACCTTTCGGCAGTCGTGTTTTACACCGGAACGCCAACGGTAGGGTGAGAGGGCTGGGCCCCGCAAATGCTTCAACTCGGTGTACGATTGCATGTCGGCAATCACCTGGTTGTCTGCGTACCCAAAAGTTGACGCGGGCCTGTTCGCTTCCAACGACTCAAACACATTACATTGAAAGCGGACCGCCGTGCCAAACCGGCAAACGAGGAAGCACGCATCAACGGCAGCGTCGAAAAACCGGGAAGCGTCAATGCGGTGAAGCGAAGCGTCACGTACGGGTAGCTGGTTCTTCCATGCGTAGGCCAGCACTTTGCGAGCAACCGCCGTCTTGCACAGCATCGCCAGGGTTGCCCGCCGTTTGCATAGAACGTCAAACAGGCGCATCAGCATCCATTCGGAAATATCAAAATTGCTCTTGCCCGAGATCGCTTCAAAACCGTTGAAGCCAAGAAAGTTGCTCTTTTCGGGCACGTTTTCACTGCCGAGTGTGGCAAGTTCGGACGCGGTTACCCACGGCGGATTACCTATTACTAAAATGGGCTCCGGTAATTCATCAATCGTTGCTCGCCAGTCGCCCGAGAAGAAGTCGGCGTGAACAATTCGCGCCTGGTACCCTGCTTGTTGGATGGTCTCTCTGCACTCTTCCACGTATTCGCGGTTGACATCCAGGCCGACGGCATCGGTCACGGTCGAAAATGATTCCAATGCCGCCAGAAGAAACGCGCCCTTTCCACACGTCGGTTCAAAAATGCTCTTGGGTCTCGTAAGTCGTCGAACTGCACCGCACGCCAGACGTGCAAGGTCCCCAGGCGTTTGAAAATCACCAAACTCCGCGACGCGGGTTGTTTTTCGTTTAGCCATTTATTTCCTGGAGCCGCTGGCCTTCGCCATGTCACTTGCGATGGCCGTTCGCCGAATTGCCTCAGCCGCCACCGTCTGATGGTGCAACAAACTCAATCCCATAATTCGGTGCCGCTTCCATCAACTTATCGATTTCCTCCTTCGTCGGCTTCGGCGGCAACTCACCATCGAATGGCTGTCCAACCTCGAAGAAGTATTCTTCCAACCCGGCGGGGGCATACGAGATCAGCATTTTGGCCGCCTGGTCTGTCTCGTTCTTGAAGGCGTGCGGGTTTCCGATGGGCATGTTCACGAACGTGCCGGGACCAGCGACCACTCGCTCATCACCGACGAGAAATGTAATCTCGCCTTCCAGCACGTAAAACGTCTCGTCTTCACGGCGGTGGAGGTGTGGAGGCGGTCCACCACCGGGCAGGACGATCGCCTCGAACATTGCATAGCGCCCGGCCGTTTCCTTGCCAGTTGCCAGAAAACGGTAAATGTCGCCAACAATTCCGATGGAGCGGCCTTCGGTCGGTTGTCGGATTGTTACGGGTTTGGGTCCGTCCATTTCAAATTGACTCTCATGTTAGGTATGACGTTTCATCAACAACTCGAATCATCACTGCAGCAGTCCGAACAAGGCGCCCGCTGGTTGAAATCAATGACGTTGCCCCGTTCGTCAAGCTCGAAATGACAACAGCGCAACAGCGCCTCTTTAAGTATTAGCCGGCCTCTCTGAATGCGTGATTTGGCACCAGAAAGTGAAATGCTCAACGCCTCGGCGACTTGTTTTTGCCGCATGCCATCTAGTTCCGACAGCCGGAGAGCATCCCGGTAAGTGTCCGGTAAATCATCGACCATTGCGGTCAACCAACCGGCAACTTCGGCATTCAGGTTGGCCTCGGTGGATTCGTCCGCGACCGGCTCGCTTTCAGGAGTCCGTTTCGCATTTTTGTCCCGGGCGCGGAAGTAGTCGGTGATTACGTTTCTGGTGATCTGATAAACCCAGGCCCTCAATCGGTCTGTTTCCTGGAGCGTGTCGATCCTATCTTGAATGCGCACAAAAACGTCTTGCAGAAGGTCGTCGGCCAGCGTCTGGTCACCGACTCTCTGGCGGATAAAACCGAGCAAGGCGGCATGCAGGTCATGCCAGACTCGCTCGGTGATTTGGCGATCTGAGTTCATTTGGCGATTCGAGGACATGATGCCCTAACAACTGGAAGAAGGGGAATCACAGCATTCGGTGGCCTCCGAACAACACTCCGATTTGTCATGGGCGTACTGTTCGGAATCGTTGTCCAGCACCACGAAGACCTCCCACCGATTGCCGTCGGGATCGGTCACCCACACCTTGTTCTGAATAGCATAGCAACACGCTACTTCTTCCTCGACCGCGGTCTCCAACTTCGCTGTTTGGAATCGAGAGATCATTTCCGTGACGGCGGTTGTTGTTTTCACTTGGACTCCAAAGTGCCCCACGGGATGGACGGGCCCGGTCGGCCCCTGGGACTCATTCAGCGCGAGATTGAGCGACGGATCGGCCACTTCAAACTTACTGTAATTCGGCCGAATTTTTGTTGGCTCCTGACCAAACAGCACTTGGTAGAACTCGACGGATTGATTCAGATTCGAGACGGCCAGTGCGACGTGGATACGCTGGTTTGCAGCGAAAGTGACTGGAGATTTGGTAGACATGGTTTTGCTCCCTTTCTAAGGAATTGTTGGTATTCTGCAACTACAGACGGGAATGGCTCGAAAAGGACGCAAGAACTTTCGCCAGGCAACCACCACCGAACTTCTTCGCCCGGCGAGCCACGGTCGGCAGCAGCGGGAACGTTCGCCCGCCCTTTGAAATGTTATTTGCGCCGGAACGGCCACAAGCGCAAATGGATCTTCTAAAATGGCGTTGCTGCAACGTTTTAATTCACCAGCCAAGAACTGGGACTGGACTTCGACATGCAACTTTGGCATCACATCCGAGCGATTCTTTTGCTGCCCGTGATGGCTGCGGTGGTTGTCCCATCCACGGCATTGGTCTTGTTCGGCTGGGATACCTTTGGCGTTTGGCCCGCTCATCCGGCCCTCCAACCGGCGATCACAATTTTCGGCGTTCTCATCGGCGGAGCCGGACTGATACTGATCGTGACGACCGTCAAGCAGTTCGCCACGGCCGGCCAGGGAACGTTGGCTCCGTGGAATCCAACGGAGCGACTGGTCGTTCAGGGCGTGTATCGACACGTTCGCAACCCGATGATTTCCGGAGTCATGTGCATCCTGTTTGGTGAAGCCTTGGCATCGAGTTCCACGCCGATACTGATCTGGTTCGGATTCTTTGCCGTGGCGAATGCGATCTACATTCCGCTTTCGGAAGAGCCGGGGCTGGTCAAACGATTCGGCGATGAGTACGAGGACTATCGGCGGAACGTGCCTCGCTGGATTCCAAGGCTAACGCCGTGGACCGGAAAGAGTGCCGATGCGTGACCCGAAGACCCCCGCTCCACCAATCGACGCCCCCTTACATCCCCAGGTTCTCGTATAGCTTCGCCATTCGGCGGGCGTGTTCGTCGTAGGCGGCTTCAAACAACTCGCTTGCTTTTTCGCGGCCGACGATATTGGCCGCGGTCAGCACGGTTGGCGGTTGACCGGCCCGCGTTAGACGCGCCGCTACCTCGGCCTTGATGGCATTCACCAGCAGGCAGCCTCCCACCGTCGATCCCGGCGCTACGGGCGTTTCCAGACCGGGAATCTCTACCATTGAATCGCCGACCGGCGCTCCGGTGTCCAAAACCAGGTCGGCAAAATCCGTTAGCTTGTGGTTGTCGGGATGTTTGCTTTGGCTCGCATCACAATGTCGTTGGCTGACGATGGCCACCACTTTCATGCCGCGATCGTGGAGAATCTGCGCGACCTCGATCGGTACGGTATTCGCCCCGCTGGACGAAACGACCAACGCCGAATCGACCTCCGATAAATCAAAGTTGCGCAGAATCCGTTCGGCCAGCCCGGTTTGTGTTTCCAAGAACATCGCTTGCCGCTGTCCGTTGGCGCCCGACACCAAGTTATGAAACGTTAGCGACAATTCCACAATCGGATTGAAGCCCGGAAACGAACCGTAACGCGGCCACATTTCTTCGACCAAGATGCGGCTGTGTCCGGCGCCGAATAAGTGGACGACTCGTCCCGCCAAAATCGAATCGGCAAACCAGGTGGCCGCCTGTTCCAAAGCGGACTTCTGGGCCGCGACGATTTCAACCAACTCACGGCAGCGGTCTAAGTAGTCGTCGGCGGGGCTGGCGGGTTGGGTGTTCATGGTTGGGTGGGCATGGTTGCTTGGCACGGCCTGAGGAGTCGAGTGATCGTCCGTCACGTGGCTTGAATCAGCTAGAGTCGGCGGCGTACTGGCCTTCGGTCAGCGACCAGCCTCCGTCGACTCGCAACACTTGACCGGTGACAAACCGCGATTCGTCGGAAAGCAAATACACCACCGCCGCGTCCAAATCGCTGGGCCGTCCGGCTCGTCCGCCGTCCAGCGGTTGCTTGGTCGCCACATACTGCATGATTCGCGGGTCGCCCACCGCCCGCTCGGCCATCGGCGTATCGACCAGCGCGGGCGCGACCACGTTGAATCGAATATCGCGCGGTGCGTAGTAGGCCGCCGCCGCCGTGGCCATGCCGATGGTCGCCGCTTTGCTGGCCGCGTAGGCGTGCGTGGCAAAAAAACGCGGCGAGGGCGAATCGGCCAGCACGGAACTCATGTTCACGACGCTGCCGCCCGTTCCCTGTTTCAGGAATTGACGTACGGCGGCACGGCTGGAATTGAATTGCGATGTCAGATTCAACTGCAAGGTGTGCTGCCAACCCTGGTCGGTGATTTCGTCCAGCGGACCGTCTCCGAATCGGCGACCGCTGCCGCCGGCGACGTGGTACAGCGCGTCGAATCTTCCAAAGGATTGCAGAGCCAGATCGATGGCGGTCACGGCGGTTCTCGGCTCGGTGGCGTCGCCGACATGGCTTTGGCAGGCGGAACTAAGGTCGTCGGCCGCTTGCCGAGCATGCTCTTCATCGCGGCCCACGACGACAACACGAGCTTCTTCCGCCACGCAGGCCCGCGCGGCGGACAGCCCCAAACCGGTCGTGCCGCCGATGATGACGACCACCTTTTCCCGCAGACGTCCGCTCATTACGCCTTGGCATACTCCTTGAGAAAGCCGCGGAACAACACCAGATGTTGCTCTTCGTCGGCCAGCAGGCGAATGCACAGATCTTGCGTCACGTAATCCTCACCATCGGTCGCGCGAATGACTTTCTTGTAGTGGGCGCAAGCGTTACTCTCGGCGTCGATCACCGCTTCAATGACGCCGACGACATCGGTCGTATCGCTGGGCGGTTGTAGCTGAGCGCCGATTTCGACCGACTTGGAACCGGGAACCACGCCGCCAATCTGCTTGATTCGCTGAGCCAGTTGTTGAGCGTGCAGGATTTCCTCGTTGACGTCGGCCGCCAACGATTTCTTGATCTCTTCCGCCCGCACGCCGTCAAGGTTCGTGCTGTTGGCCAGATAGTTCATAACGGTTTCAATTTCCATGCAATAAGCGGCGGTTAACAGCTTGATCACTTCGTCGTTGGACGCGGCCATGGGTAAAGCTCCTAGATGTGTTCGTCAGTAACTTTCGCGCGGCTCGCGTGTGTGGGACGGCCAAGGGCGAACAACTTCGCGCGGCATCGGCTAGTCTAATGCGTAGCCCCGCACCTGTTCAACACGGCAGCCGTTATGTGTGGGGTCAGAATTCGTGGCCAGCTTATCAATCGCCATGATGAAGACTTAGGTCGCGACTTGTTAACCGCAACCATCGGTCCGCTGTTTTGAAAGCCGTGAAAACGGCGGTAGCATGTAGCCATGGGCGCCAGCCCATGGATCAAGGAAAGCCCCACGCCTAGCCGCGAAAGCGGCGTCAGCAGCACTGGACTTGTTGCACCGTTCTTTGTGCTGTCGCCGCTTTCGCGGCACGGTTCTTCACGACGGGCTATCCGCCGGCTCACGCCGGCGGCTAAATGCTTTCGCCGTTTCACGGCTGCTTTCCGGTTGCGGATCTTACCCGTCATCCCGCCAGAAAAAACTACGGCACACGCCGTTATCGTACCCGGGTCATCCACTCGTTGCGGCGGCACCAGGTTGAATCTGAAGCGGATCCGGGTCGGCTGGCCGCAGGTGGCGAAACGATCCGTCGCTGTTGAAGCTCGCTCGGTGCCGATTTCCGTCCGGATCCTCTAGGTGAAATGAGAAGAACGTGGGCACGTCACTCATCGACACGATGCTAATTGAGTGCAGCCGATAGCCCGGATTCGAGGCAGTCCACGCATGCCACGCTTCGGCGACATCTGGGGGGAGATCGTCCAAGTGGCCGTCTTGAGTGGAAACAGCGTATTCACAGTTCATAAACCACGTGAGATGAGACATACAGCCTGGAACGCAGACCATGAATATCAGCAAAGAAGCTGGAACAATAAACTGGACCGTCGATCTCATGTGAATACGCCTATTAGTCGCCCGCGCCGAGTCCGCTAGCGGAACCAGAACCCCCACGGTCGCGACTTTTAGAACAGAACCCTCTCCGCGTCAATATCGCGGCCGCGATGGCCGATCTACAGTCGGTTCAGCAGCGCCAGGAATCCCAGCAGCAGCGCCCAGATTCCAATTGCCACCGCTACGGCGAACACCGTCCAGCGGAGAAGATTGAAGGCCGGCGGAGTGTTCAAGGACTGGCGATCTGGCAGCGACGGAAAGTACGACCCGCAACGGGGACAGTGCGTCGCTTCTTCGGACACCTCCGCCCGGCAATCCGGACAAAGGCAAAGGTCTCGCTCGACTTCCGTTGAGTCGCCCATGATCTGTATTCGTCGTTCCCGGATTTTTATTGTCGGGATGCAAGCTGCGTCACTTACTAATTTCGCGAATTAGCGGCACACGCGGTTTTCGTTGTTACGGATCGTGTCAGATTTCACTCGGCATCGTGTATAAGTTGTCAGGAGATATCACGATGAGCCACGAACAACTGACATGCGATCCGGCGCGGATCGAGCGGTTTCTTGAGCAACGACTGAGCGACGACGAGCAGGCCGCTTTCGAGTCCCACTTGGATCACTGTCATGATTGCCGCCGCCAGCTCGAAGCGGCCGCGGCGGGCGATGACGTTTGGTCTGGGGTACGAGAGTCGTTGGAATCCGGCTCACTGGGTCTAGATCCGCGGGAAGGCGATTCGACAGACCCGCCGACCGCCGAGGATGCGCCGTTCAACCATGATACGGTGCTGAATTTGCTAGCGCCGACAGACGACGATCGGATGATCGGGCGCGTGGGCACCTACGAGGTGCTGGGCGTCGTCGGGTCCGGCGGAATGGGGGTCGTGT
>JAJDEH010000153.1 GCA_029259935.1 Planctomycetota bacterium | reverse complement strand
GGCTCAAAAGGGCCGTTCCTAGTGCGACCATCTTTTCCGGTTGAATGGAGAGTGAGTGGGTTCTTTCAGAACAGAGGGCCAGAGTTCAGATGACAGCAGACCAGAGTGCGGGAGGATGACTGGAGAGACTACTCCAGCTCCAAAACAACTCGAAACCCGTAGCTGCTTCCACGGGTCGTCAGGTAGACCCTGCTGCGATCCGCGGATCGACAGTACTTGGCGCTGAGGAACCACGACCCGCCACGCAACACGCGAGAAGAGCCGACATTGGCCTCCACGAACGGGTTCTTGCCGCCCGGCAAACGCTCCTGCCAGCCGTCGCGGCACCACTCCAAGACGTTACCGTGCATGTCGTACAAGCCGAACGCATTGGCTCGTTTCTGCGCAACCTGATGGGCATATTTTTCGTCAACGTCGCGAGCATTCTCACCAAACCACGCGTAGTCCTTGAGCGACGAAGCGCCGCTACCAAAGCTGTACATCGTGTCGCTCCTTGCTCGGCAGGCGTATTCCCATTGCGCCTCGGTCGGCAAATTGTAGACCCATCCGCTTGGCAACCGACCCGCACTCCTTTCCCGCTGCGTAAGTTCCCTACAGAACTCCGCGGCATCCTCGTGGCTTACATACGTCGCAGGATAATCCGGACCAGCCTTCACAAAATCCTCGCCCTTCCAGTGTTCGGTGCCCATCACTGTTTTCCACTGGTTTTGTGTTACTTCCGTGCGACCCATCCAGAATCCCTGTGTCAGTTCGACATCTACTTCCTCTTCATCACCACGATCTGGTTCGTTGGCAGGGCTTCCCATCTTGAATTTGCCGAGCGGACACCAGACCAATCCAATCGGCTGGTTCTTGTTGGGATGAAGCTGGCCCGCTCGCGTTCCTGCAAATGCGCTGACCACGATCTTGCCCGACAGTACGGGCGGTGCGCCGCGGAGATTGCTGATGTGATTCGGATCTTGGCGCGTCCCCGTCAACGCCTCCGCGTTGACGCCCACTTTTTTCTTGACATAGCTGACCAGTGTGTCCCAGGTCACTTCCCCGTCGCCGTCCTTTGCCTTGCCGCGAAGACCATCGAGTACATAGTAGGTGAACAATCCGTGACGGAAATCGCGTACTTCCTGGGCTTGCTGGCCGTAAGCCGCGGCGAAAAAGATCGCCATATTGTCTTTCAGCAAATTCACATTCTTGCCGTCCACCCCCCGGCTGCGGCTAGGGTTGTTGCGACAGGCGTCGATCAGGATCAAGTTGTTGTTACTGCTGCTCATACGGGCAACATCTTCGGTCAACTTGCTGATGGAGATCCAGCTCGTGTGCAGCGATTTGTGAGCGTCCACGGGACAAAAGAATGCGTCCTCATCCCCTTCGACCAGCTTCTGCTGCCCGTGGCCCGCCAGTGCGATGAACACAATGTCGTTCTTTTTGAGCTTGGCAAGTTGGGGTAAGAATAGCTCGTCCAGCACCTTGCGAATGTTGTCACTGGTCGCCTTCAAATCGCCCGAGCCGCTGCCCGTCAGCGTGGTTACCGCGAATCCGTTCTTTGTGAGTTCCTTGGCCAGTTCCAGCACGTCGTCTTCGGCAAATGCGAGGTTCTCAAATCCTGACTTCTCATAACGCTCGACGCCGATCAGCAGGGCGACCTTCTTTGGCTGGTTGTCTTGGGCGAAACAGTCCACGGAAAAAGCGATTGCGATCAGCAGAGCAAGAGTCGTGGGCAGCAACCTGCCGAAAACGCCTGCAAGCTGGCAGGTTGCAAACCCGCCCCACCACGAACCAAAAAAGAGCCTGCTCGGTTTCAACACTTGCCAACTCCAAACTTATTTATAGCTCACGGCCACCCGCGTCCACGCTATTCTCCGTCGTTGCCGGTGCTCAAGCAAGTATTGCTCCGGAATCTGTCGTCCTCGTCCACCTCCTAAAACGTACCGAGCGGCTCTGCCTTCCAGAAAATGCGGAATTTGTTTCCCGGCGAACTCGCCCACGATTAGGATCATTTCATATTAGCCGGAAGAATCGTGCAGGACCATCGTTCAATAAGTTAGATTTGGTCAAGAAGCCCGGCCGCGGACTGGCTGGCACAGATTGCCATGCCCGATCTAGCTGCCCCAAGGTTACTGAGGTCGCCATGAGCAACTGCCTACAAGACTCACTCGCCATCAGCAATCGGTTTTCCGTCGCCGCTAGTCTTGTGCTTACGGCGTTTCTGGGCTTTACGCGGCCTTCCATCATTCTGCCAAGCTCTTCATCTAGACGAGAGCTTTGCGGCTCGGCTGGAGGCAGCCAATGCCGGTCCTGACGCTCAGCTTCTTCAGCCAAACTGACGGCTTGGCCCGCCGCGCGGCGGAACCAACGCCCGAAATGCAACACCGTCTCCACCCAGAGGTCGCTCGCCACGTGCAGCCGCTCCAAAATAGGATCTCCGGCGGAGTGCAATTAATTTATGTGGGGCCCCCTTCCCCGAAGAATGCACTTGGACAGGGCAATATCGAGGGCACCCACATTGCATCTTTTTTCGTTGCGCCTTCTGTCCGCTTCTAAATCTAGAGGTCCCTTTTTGCTTCCCTTCACTTTTGATCTTCAAGCGGCGAAACTGCCGGCCCTGTTCACAGACCACCTTGCCGCCTGCTTATTCAAGATTCAAACACTGACAAGTTGACATGTACAGATAGACCCAATACAACAAATTCAGGCAGGGCATACAAAGTGGGTCCCCCGATGGCTCGGCGAACTCTTAGGCAGAATGGTTACCTTACCTTGATGGTGAGTCTCTGCTTTATCATCCCCACTGCTTCAGGGCATGCGGCAGACTGGGAACGATACATCGTGGCCCGGTTGAGCCACCCTGGCGAAAATTCAGGTGGCAGATTCGAAGTTTGCTTGAGTGGCGATGGGCGGAGGCTGGTCTCGACCCACAGCTATAGCGGAATGTTAGGTTGGGAGATGGAGAGTTGGAAGCCATCCAAATCCCGGCTCGCAACACAACTTCCATCAATATTTGCCGGCCAGTTGTCGCACGGAGGCCGGTATTTGGCGTACAAAACAGCAGTAGCAAGTGGATACGATCACGTGGTTTGGGATCTCGATCTAGATAAACCCGTATTTCGCTGGCGATCAACGACGAATTATCAGGACGATCAACAACCGCGAGGGTTCGCTCTCTCGGCCGATGGGAAGACGGTCGTTAACACCTACCTTGACACCGACCGTCATGAATATCTGCTCAGTTGCTGGCGGCTGCCGGAAGGTGAATGTATGGACAGTCTCCGCCTGGCAACCAATCTCCCAGACCCTGGTCCAGGCAAGGACCCAGACCCCAAGCCTGTTGCGTTCGCATTCCGGCCAGACGGGCGACAGTTCGTGATGCTAAACCTCTCCAAACGCAAAACGCAATTGGAACTCCGCCACACAAAATCGCTCCAGCTAGTGCGGCGATTGCCTTACCAATGTCAGCGGTTCGCCATGAGTCACAACGGAGAATTCGTTGCGGTGGCAGCAAGGGATCAGCTTCACGTGGTCGATCTCGAAACGGGTGCCGCCGTGTTGCGTCTTAGTGGTCGTTATGCACACTTTGTGGGGCTGGCGTTTTCCCACAACGATCAGCTTCTAGCGACAACCGACTCACGCGGCGAGTTGCGGCTCTGGGAACTGGCGACCGGGACGACCTACCTTCGGCTTCAAGATCCTCATGTCGATCTGGGAAAGGTCGCGTTCATCAGCGGCATGAAACAGGTCATCACGGAAGCCTCCAATGGAACGGCAATCGTGTGGAGCATTGCCCCGCACCCGTCGGAGCCGGTCACGTCGCTCGATCAATTCGATAAGCATTGGGAGCAACTAGCATCTCCGGATGCACGCGTTGGCATGGAAACGATAACGCGATTAGCGGCCGCGCCGCGCCTGACGCTAACGGAATTGGAAAAACGTCTTGTCCCGGCAACGGAAGATGTCGTCGCTCTGCAGATCAAGTTGCTGGATTCCGACCGTTTCGCGGATCGTGAAGCAGCGTCCGACAAGCTACGCGGATATGGCTACCTGGGGGCCCTACGGCTGCGGGTTGAGGCAAAGCAAGCCTATTCCTTCGAAGTCCGCGCGCGACTACGAAGAATCCTTAACGAATTTACCAAGGGAAGTGATTCCGCACGGGTTTCGGAATTTGCGCTGCTAAGAACGTGTCGCGTCATCCGCTTGCTCGAGCGAATCGGCGACGAACAAGCGCGCGAACTCTTAAGCCGTCTGGCAAGTGGACACCCGACGGCAGTCCGTACGAAGTACGCCGGACAGTCGTTGATTCGATTGTCAAATAATAGTGTGGGTAGATAACGAAGTCGGCGTCCAGCATCATGGAGGTCAGCCGCCGATAGCCTTCCAGGGGATAATACTGGTGAGCTGAGAGTCGACGGTGGGCCGCCGTTCCTGGATCGTAAGCGAATAGTCGCGGGAACTCAGAATCCTTTTAGGCCCCCGGTAATCCATGAGTGGCGACCACGAATTCACAACGTCATAAGTCAAGCGTCTGGCGGCCAGCAAAGAGGTTCGCGCTACCTCGAAAGTGTTAGCCGAGTAATCCAAAGCGATCGAGACAATTTGCCAGCTTTCCGGACGGTAGTAAGTTGCTAGGAGGCTGGTTTTTGGCTAGTCTTTGCACGGAAATACCTACTTCTATTGGCAGTGGCATGGCAGACCCTTTTGATCCCTATTATCGCTGGCTCGGCATTCCGACCGGCGAGCAACCGGCCGACTACTATCGCTTGCTAGGGCTGGCGAAATTCGAAGATGATCCGGATGTGATTGACGAAGCAGCCGAACGTCAGATTGCTCACGTGAGGCGTCACCAACTGGGACCTCGTGCCGTTCTTACTCAGCAACTCATAAATGAACTCGCCACAGCCAGGATCTGCCTGCTAGACGTTGAAAAAAAGGCCAGGTATGACAGCAATTTGCGATCCACAGCTGTTGAAGTGAGGTCCACGCCCAACTTCGGGCTCCCGCCAGTTCCATCCTCGACGTTGATGTCGCAGGCTGGGCGGCTGATGCCGCGTCCAATCTTGCGCGGCGGCTGGTTGAGATCCGCATGCATTGTCGCCGGGAGCGTGGCTGGAATATTTTTGGCCGTTTTGTTAATTCAGACACTTGGAAATACGGCAAAGAATGGTGATTCAGTTTCGTCGAAATCCGAGGCCTTGACGCCGTCAAGTGATGCCGATTTCCATGGAACAACAGCCGGTGAAACCAAGCAAGTCGGGACATTCATGAAGCTGGCCTGGTGTCCGGCAGGTAAATTTGCAATGGGTTCTCCCTTGGCAGAACTACACCGGGATTCAACGGATGAGATGCAGATTTCAGTGGAACTCAGTCACGGCTTTTGGATGAGTCAAACGGAGGTGACTCAAGGTCAGTGGGAACGAATCATGAGCAGTCAACCTTGGAGGGATCGACCGAAGGTACTTATCGACGCCTCCGCCCCCGCATCGATGGTCAGTTGGATGGACGCTTCCAAATTCTGCGAGCAACTCACTTCTCGCGAACGACGAATTCACCGCCTTCCAGATAACTGGTTCTATCGATTGCCATCCGAGGCCCAATGGGAATACGCCTGCCGTGCGGGGACGACAAAGGCATATAGTTTTGGCGACGATGTCACACAACTAACACATTTCGCCTGGTACGGGGGGCGCGATCCGAACGGCAATGTAGGCAGTGAAAAACATGCCCATCGTGTGGCAAAGAAGAGGCCAAATCAGTGGAACTTATTCGATATGCACGGAAACGTTTGGGAATGGTGCCGGGATAATTATGCACATAAGATGCCAGGCGGTATTGATCCGCTTACCGCACCTGGATCAACGCCCGTAATGCGGGGCGGATGTTGGCACGCGTTTGGCAAGCACTCACGATCCGCGGATCGCCACGGAGCGCGCAATCCGGAATACTATGCCAACAATCTAGGCTTTCGAATCATTTGTGAATTCGATAAATCGGGCTTGTCGACCGGTCTCGAGCCAAAATAGAGGTCCTCGCTATTTCTGCCGCGGTTGTCCGTGGCAGCGTTAAGCGAGACGGTCGGCTCGACAAATAGGCCTTGGAAGCATGGTTGGCCGGGTGCCCGGCGTCTCCGTGCAAGGCGGAAATTGGAAGGAATTGGAAAGCGCCACCCATAGTTTTTTAGGCGACCGGACTGCATTTCAAAAAAAGAGCCGCCAAGAGTTCTGCTCGGCAAGTGATCAGCGAATGTGGCGCGCGAGGGTTGATTGATGAAACTGCGGAGTGATCGCGGCTGAAGTCGCTTAGCTAGTGTCTGTACGGAAATTGGGCATAGCCTGTGATCGGCGTTTTTTTCGGCACTGGGGGGCTTCGAAGATTGTCACGGATTTGTGGAAGCACGGCGACTTTGCCGTTCAACGCGGTGTTCTGAACTGATTTGCATTCGGACGGCGCAGACGTGGGGCGCGGTTGCGGTCAGCGCGATGGGTAATGAGATGCTTGGGCTATGCGGCAGCTCGAAAAGTGATCGCGGCCGCCGACTCCGGTTGCTGCTTGGCGATCACGAGCTTGCCCAAGGCGTGAAGGTTTCGACCAAGGACCGCCAACGCCACGTAGCGTTCGAATCCCAGTTCTCCAACATCGCGGCAGCGGAGCAGTCCGTTACCCGATTGTAATGCGCCAATGGCGGACTCGATTCCGGGATGGCGTTGCTTGGCTTAATGGAACTTGACTGAGCCCGCGTCCGCCTGCTCGACCGATTGTCTGCTGCCCGGCTTGGGAAGGCAAACCTCCTTCACGATCTCCAACAGTTGCTGTTGGTTTTGCGGTGAGTGAAAGCCACGATCAAACGAAATCTCCTGGATGCGATTTTCAAGACGCTGCTGTGTAGACGGCGGTCAGAAAACGTAGCGCTCGGCGGGCGAAAAACGTAGCGCCAGGTTGTGAGTGAATGCCCGAGCGGCGGTAGCTCGGTGGGGTTGTTTGTCCTTTCTTATTTCGACGCTTGAGAGCCGTCACTTGAACGGTTTGGTTGCCGTCGGCGTTTTGCATCTTTGAGACGATAACTTTCGCCGCTGGCTTCGAGGCCGCCCAAACGTGCCAAACCCTGGAAAACGAGTTCGAACTCGGCGTCACGGCGGTCACGAAAGTTGCTGGAATCAAGCTGTTTATGCAGCGCACCTGGAACCCGCGTTTCGTCTTTCTTTCGTCATTGGGTATTTCGTTCTTCGTTATTTCCCTTAGTGTCTTCGTGCCTTCACGTGACTCCTTCGGATGTCTGACCGACAGGTTAAAACAAACTGTCTTGATTCTCCGGACGCCGCGGCATCCAGGGGCATTCCTTGACTCACGCGAAACAGCGACGTACATATCAACACGTACCGTTTGGCACCGATAAGTGGTTTAGGTCGTGTTGGCACGGCGGAATCTGGTCGCCGCTGAAGACGTCGTGACAAGCGGCGAACGCTGGATCATGAATTCACGGTTCTCAGGAGCAGTTTCTCGGGCTTTTTGACCGCCGCCATCTGTTTTCGAGAGACTCAGGGGCAACCCAACCTCCGATCAATGTTTTACATCCAGTTGTGGATATGAACATCCATAACTCCTGAATGCAGAGACCCCATTTCTAGCAAAAGGCTCCATGATGTTCAAGACCATTCGTTTTCGCATTGCGCTCGTTGGTATGCTTCCGCTGTTGCTGGCCCTCTACTTCATGCTGGGCAACGTCGTCACGAAGTACTCTGTCTATCAGCAGATGGACGATCTGGCAACGCTAACCGAACTTGCCAGTCACATCAGCGCGTATGTCCATGAGGCTCAGAAGGAACGAGGCACCACGGCCGTCTTCATGGGTAGCGGCGGGACAAAGTTTGTCAGCGAACTTTCCCAGCAGCGGAAAGAAACCGACGCCCGCCGAACCGCGCTGAAAGAGCTTATCGCCAAACTCGATCCGGCTGAATTCGGCCCGAGTTTCCAGCAGACGCTTGAGGCGGCAGTGGCCAAGATGAACGAGATCGATGGTAACCGGGAACAGGTCAGTTCTCAGTCAGTTTCGGCAAAACAAGCAATCTCGTTTTACACCCAACACAACGCGGCAATGCTGGAAGTCGTGGAAGCCATCTCCGAGGCGAGCGACGACGCCGAGCTGGCCAAAACAACGGCCGCCTACGCCAATTTCCTCAAGGGAAAGGAACGAGCCGGAGTCGAGCGGGCCGTGCTGTGCAAGACCTTTGCCATGGACCGGTTCGAGTCCGGTACTCTGCGTAAGTTCGGCACGTTGGTGACCGCACAAGATACATACTTTGACGCCTTCCGCACGCAGGCAACACCCGAGCAAGTCGCATTCTTCGAGCAAAAATTAACGGGGCCAGTCATCGATGAAGTTCAGCAAATGCGCGACATCGCCTTCAAAAAAGGTGAGGTCCGGACGGATGGATTCGGCGTCGATGCACGTCACTGGTTAGAAATAATTACCGCGAAGATCAACCTCATGAAGGAGGTGGACGACCGCCTGTCAGAGGATATGCGGGCTACGGCTGCTCAAGAAAGGGGCTCCATGGAGTCCCTTCTGAAGCTCTCAACCGACATCAGTGCGCTAGTCCACGAAACTCAGAAAGAGCGCGGGCTCACCGCGGGTCACCTGGGCAGCGATCGCAAGCAATTCACGAACGAATTGAAGGAGCAGCGTAAGCTCACCGATGGCAAGGAGGAGCAGTTGCTGCGCAGCGTGCGTTCGCTGGCGCGAGCTGGCCTCGATACCGATTTTCTTGGCGACCTGGATCGAGCGATCGCCACGCTTGAGGGCATCGCATCCCATCGTGTTAAGGTGGGCAACGAATCGATTTCCACTGCCGAAGCGATCGGATACTACACGCTCCACAACACGCAGATGTTGGACCTAATTTCCGCGACGGCGAATGCGACGACCGACGTTCAGGTCCGGTCGAGCATTATCGCCTACGTGTATTTGCTCCAAGGCAAGGAGCGAGCAGGGCTTGAGCGAGCGGTACTGAGCAAGGCCTTCGCGGCCGACGAGTTCGAACCTGGAAGTCTGCGACAATTCGGATCGCTCGTGGACAAGCAGGACACCTACTTCGCCGCCTTCCGTGCGCTCGCCGCGCCGGATCATGTTGCGTTCTTCGACCAGAGAATGTCCGAGCCGATCGTGGCCGAAGTCCGGCGGATGCGCGACATCGCTTATGAGCGGAACGCCGCTGAGGAAGGTGGATTGGGCGTGGAGGCGGCATCCTGGTTCGCCACCAAGACCAAGGAAATCAAGCTCATGAAGGAGGTGGAGGACCGCATGGCGGCTGATTTGGCGTCCGTGGCCTCCAAAAAGTTCAGCGGCCTGGAATCACTCCTCAAGCTCTCGACCGACATCAGCGTACTGGTCCACGAAGCTCAGAAGGAGCGTGCTCTGACGGCCGCCTACGTGGGCAGTGGCCGGACGGAATTCGCAACCGAACTGGCCAAGCAGCGCAAGCTCACCGACACCATGAGGCACAAATTTGAGCAGGGCGTGAGCCGAATGGCGCGAAACGACGAGGACAAGAAGTTCGTCAGCGCGTTGGATCAGGCCGTCGCCCAACTCGAAGAGATCGACGCGCACCGTGCAAAGGCCAGCAGCGGATCGATCGCCGACAGCGAGGCAATTGGGTTCTATACCGAGCACAACTCCCTCATGCTTAAGACAATTTCCGCCGGTGCCGAGGCGACCGACAGTGGCAGGGTGAGAACCAACATCATCGCTTATGTGAACTTTCTCCAGGGCAAGGAACGGGCCGGCATCGAGCGGGCCGTGATGAGCAAGACCTTCGCCGCCGACCGATTCGAGTCGGGGACACTGCGGAAGTTTGGGGCGCTTGTGACCGCGCAAGACACGTACTTCGACAGCTTCCGCGAACTCGCCACTCCCCAGCAGGTCGCGTTCTACGACCAGAAATTAACCGGACCAGTCGTGGATGAAGTTCAGCGGATGCGCGACATCGCCTTCAAGATGGGCTCTGTCGATCTGGATGGCTTTGGCGTCGATGCGAATCAATGGTTCGACGCGATCACCAAGAAGATCAACCTCATGAAGGAAGTCGACGACGAGTTGGCCGCGAGCGTGCAACAGGCTGCGACGCGTCGGCGAAGTTCCGCCTTCATGTCGTTCGTCACGATCGGCACCGTCGCGGCCATCGCCGCCTTGGGTGCGTTGGCCATGGTCTATGTGATATCCCGCGGCATTCTGGGTCCGCTGGGTAAGTCGGTGAATGCATTGGAGGCCGTCGCCTCGGGTGACTACTCGCAGCGCCTCGATATTAAGAACAAGGATGAGCTGGGCCGGCTGGCGACAGCGTTCAACACAGCCACTGAGGCTACCGGCAAGGCGATGCAGGAGGTCAAGGATGCGGCTGAACGAGAGAAGCAGGCGCAAGCCAAACGTGCAGCGGAAGAACAACGTCTGCGCGAGGAGGAAGACCAGCGCAAGGCCGAGGAGGCCGAACGCGAACGCCAGCGTTACGAAGAAGAACAACAACGTAAAGAAGAAGAGCGGCAACGCGAAGCCCAGTCGGCCGAAGAATTGCAAAAACGAAAAGATGAGGAACGGCAACTCGAAGCCGAGTTGGCCGAAGAACAGCGGCAGCGCGATGCCAAGTTGGCCGCAGAAGAGCAAAAACGAAAAGATGAGGAGCGGCAACGCGAAGCCGAGTTGGTCGAAGAGGAGCGACGACGTGAAGCCGAGCTGGCTGACAAAGAGCGGCGGCGGGCTGAAGCCGATCGGCTAGCGGCTGAAGAACTGCGTCGCAAAGTCGACGAGTTGCTGAGGGTCATCACTGCGGCGTCCGAGGGCGATTTGACGCAGTCCGTTGACGTTCACGGCGAAGAGGCCATCGATGAGTTGGCCGCCGGAATCAACCGGATGCTGGCAGACCTGTCCGGCGTGGTTCGCGAGGTCACCGACGGAGCCTTGCAGTTCGCCGAGGGCTCGCGAGTGATTGCCGAGAGTTCGCAATCGATGGCCCAAGGTGCCCAAAGTCAAAGCGCGACGGTCGAACAGATGTCGGCGTCGATTGAGGAATTGGCCCGCTCGATCGAATCGGTCAAAGAGGAGGCCAACGTGGCCAACGAAGTCGCCGTCTCGACCAGCAAGCTGGCCGAGGATGGCGGCGACGCCGTGCGGAAAGCGAACGAGGCGATGGACCAGATCCGCGGGAGTTCGTCACAAATCGGCGAGATCATCGCGGTGATCTCCGAGATCGCCTGCCAGACGAACCTGCTGGCTTTGAACGCGGCGATCGAGGCGGCCCGGGCGGGCGAGCACGGCCAGGGATTCGCCGTGGTGGCCGACGAGGTTCGCAAACTGGCCGAACGCTCCAACGAGGCGGCCGGTGAGATCACCGTGCTGATCGAGGAATCGACAACGCGGGTCGAAGAGGGTGCCACGCTCAGCCAGGAGACGTCGCAGTCGCTGGCGACAATTGTTGAGAGTGTTCAGGAGACAGCCGGTCGGATCAGTTCGATGGCTGCGGCGACAGTTGAACAGGCGACCAATGCCAGCGAGGTGGCGAAGGCCATCCAAGACGTCTCGAGCGTAACTGAAGAAGCCGCCGCGAGTAGCGAGGAATTGGCTTCCAGCAGCGAACAATTGGGGGCTCAGGCGATGAGCCTGAACGACCTAGTAACGAGGTTCAAAACGGGCGCCACCGATGTGGGCATCAGCCAGGATGCCATGGTTCACGACGAACATACGAGTCACGGCGAAGAATGGACGAAGGAGCAAGAGGCGAAGCACCTGGCCACGGCCACCGCATCTTAAATTCGGTGAAAAGTCGGTGAAAAGGGCCACCCGGGTGGCCTCTTACGCACTGCTCGACTCGCAATAGGATTATCTCGTCTGGGATCGTGGCGATTTTCTGCCCGCGACTGTTGACTTGCAAATTGTCGGCTAAGACGCTATGTCTTAATCTGCATTCGAAGACGAGTCGCCCCGAAGTGTACTGGATGTTTGGAGAAACTTATGCATTGCAAATTGCTGAAGTCCACTATCGTGATGGTCGTATTGCTAGGGCTGATGGCAAGGGCCGGAACGGCGGGCGATAAAGCGTTAGAATCTGATCTCGCGCAGAGATTCTCGAAACTTGCGGAAGCCGAGGCCAAGAATTACAAATTTGCGGCGGCGGAAAAAACGGATTGCTTTCGGCTGCGGCCTGAGCCGGTTCTGCGATGGACAAATCCGGTTTCAGGCTCGATTCGCGGGGCCGTTTTCATTTGGACGCATGATAAACGCCCCAGCGCAATCGCGTCGATCTACAAGTACGACGAAAAGACGTTGCTTTCAACAGAGATTCATTCGCTGAGCAGTCAGCCATTTCGCGCGCGCCGTGATGACGGTGCAACGTGGTCACCCTCCGAGGGCGGAGTTGTCCGGCATCTGATTCCAGACGGCCCCATGCCATCTGAGTCAACAGCAGTAAGACAACGACAGATGCGAGCTATTGCTCGACAATTCTCAGCCGCAAGGCACGACCCCGATGAAAGCGAGCGGAATCTCCGACTAATGAGTCGGCCGCTCTTTCGATACGCCGCCCCTGAATCCGGGGTAATCGATGGGGCGATTTTCGCGTTCGTACAGGGAACGAACCCTGACGTCATTCTGTTGATTGAGGCGATTCAAAACAACGCAAGTCCTCATTGGCGATATGGACTCGCGCGCATGCACCGCTATAAGCTAGACGTTTCCTTTGATGGGAAGATGGCGCGCGTTTTCCCAGAGGTCCCAATGTCGGAGATACTTAACACGAACAAGAACCAACCATATAAGGTGTTTCGGCGTAACGGCAAATAGTAAGAACGCCACTTACATCTGGGTTGGACAGCCGCGCGACATTGTAATTTGGGAAAGCCACCCCCGTCCCTCAGCAGTACCCCTACTAGCCCCAGAACAAGCGAACCCCGAATGCTTTTGGGAGCATGAATCGACAAAAACTCGAGATCCCCCCTGTTTCTTG
>JAJDEH010000152.1 GCA_029259935.1 Planctomycetota bacterium | reverse complement strand
TGATAGCTATTGCAGCTTTATCCCCGGTGGGTGGGCGGGAGGGATCGTCGGATTGTCGAGCATCGATGGCAAGGACGCATCGGAGAATGAGACCACCAAGTTTACGAGCTTCGATGAAGGCAAGTGGTATCAATTCAGGGTCCGCGTGCGGCCCGAACGGATTGAAGCCTGGATCGACGACAAAAAGTTCGTCGATCAGAACATCAAGGATCGCAAGATCACAACTCGGCCGGAGGTGGATTTGTCAAAACCGCTGGGCATCACGGCTTGGGAGACAAAGTCAGCTATTCGCAAGATAGAGATCCGCCCGCTGAAGGACAAATGACGAATCCATGACGCATGAGTTTTATATGGCTATGGCTCTGCGAGAGGCACAGCAAGCTTTCGATGAGGAAGAGGTTCCGGTAGGTGCGGTCATCGTGCAAGGCGAACGAGTGATTGCCTCGGCACACAACCAGCGCGAGCAACTTCGCGACCCAACGGCCCATGCGGAGATGATTGCCATTACTCAAGCGGCCGATTCGATCGGCGGCTGGCGACTGGAAGAATGCACACTTTACGTGACACTGGAACCGTGCCCGATGTGCGGCGGTGCCATTCTGCAAGCCCGCATTCCAGTCGTGGTTTACGGTGCCACGGACGGGAAAGCCGGAGCGGTCCAGTCGTTGTACCATCTGTTGGACGACGAACGGTTGAACCATCGAGCGGATGTCGTTTCCGGAGTAATGGCCGAGCAGTGCGGGGAGATTCTGACCCGCTTTTTCCAGGAGCAACGAAACCGTGGAAAGAAGTAAAAAAGCCCGACTTCCTTGAGGAAGCCGGGCTTTGGAAATCGCGAATTGACGTCCACGACCACAGGGAAAACCGAAAACTACGAACCGGTATAGTCGCTGTCGTCGATGGGTTCTTGTTGGTCGGGTGTGCCATTTCCGTCGGAGTCATAAAGGGATAGCAATGGCCACACCGACGAAGTCTTATCATTCGGCGTCATCAGCCGCATGTAGATGTAGTACGGGACCGACTGGTGGACGAAAACAACTCGGCCGTCGGCAAAGGCCACGTTGACTCCGCTAAAGTGATAGGAAGACGGGCGAGCCGTGCTGTCATCCAGGACAAACTGCTGCTCTTTGTTCGCATTCACCCGCCATCCGTCCGCGGAAACAGGATTGATGTTGGGTGTCCAAGTAAAGACGTTGGTCAGCTTGAGGCGTCCCGCATCCGGCGTATCCACCCAGGGTGGATCTTCGTTGCTAAGTTCATCGTAGGTGTAGGGCCGATCCCAACGTTGGGCTTGGACGTTTTCGCTAAAGAGCAACGTGTAGGTTTTGCCGTCGATGATGTCGTCGGGAGTCGTGGTCCGCCGGCCAATGATGATCCGCTGGGCGGCAAGTCCATTGGCTCGCGCGGGATCCATGGTATCAATTTCAGGAAGACGAGGCGGATTGTTTCCCGGGTCGGCGGCGTACAAGCGATCAAAAAATCGATTGTGAAAGATTCCGTTTGCCGGTGTCTCATACCTGAAGGGGTCCGAAGCTGGCAGCGCGCCGGGGGGATTGGTCGTGGGATCCACGCCTGGCTGTATTCCACCATTGGCAACGTAACTATTGGAAGGGCCGTTCCTCTCCTTGGAAACTTCGCTAGGGCAAAAGAAGGCTTTGCGAAACGAGGCGTCTGGAAGGCGAACGGATGGGTCGGGATCGGCGTCGCGAAATTCTTCGTAAAGCGACTTTTCGGTGAGGTGCAGCAGCAACAGCATCTGCCAGGTCGCGTCCTTCGTTTCGACAACATCATCGGCAGCCGTGGCACCCCAGGTGTCGCCGATCACGTTCTTACCAATTCGCTCGCGATATCCCGGATAGCGGTTCTGCAGACCGACGAACGATTCGGTGCCTAGATAGAGGTCACGCATCTTGCTGATGCAGACCGCGCGACGTGCGTTCGCGCGAGCGGCTTGGACGGCGGGCAGCAACAGAGAAGCCAAGACGCCGATAATCGTGATGACTACCAGCATTTCGACGAGGGTAAAAGCCTTACGATTCTTCACGGACATGGACCCGTACTCCTGGAATTGGGAACGCTGGACTGAGAATTCGGTTTGCTACCCAATCCGCATATTCTCACAGAAAAGTCTAAAAGCGTCCAGCGCATCGCCATCGGTGTGGCACAAATTTCCGCGTACACCCTCGTTTTGAGGGGAAACTAAGGCGGATCCCCTCAGTCTCGTGACGCCAAATTCCCTTCGTAGGACCACAGGCCCAAGGCCGGGTTGCCAATAAAGTAAACCCGGTTGCCGTCGGGCACGGAATTCCAACCTTCCGTCAGAGTCCGTGGGTCGAATCGGCTGACGGCCTGTTCCAAGTCGCCGTATTCATACCCGACGCTTTCAATTTCCTCGCGCGAAAGGTGGCCTGGACAGTATCTGACCGTAAAACGATTTTCCGACGAACCATGAATCAAATGGGCGGCGGCGCTCAGGTTTTGCCGCAGATCTTCATTGTCATCCACCATCCTCATGATTTCCGGCGTGGTGCGATAACCGTACTTGCGAATCAGCGCGTCAATCGTCGGGTCTTCGCCGAATGTCTTTACGCCCGGTGCCAGTACGATCAGTTCGCCCGCATCGGCGATGGCCATCCGCGTGCGATAGATCGCCTTGTTTCCCAGCCACGTGCTGTGAAATTCTTCGGGATCAAGATAAACCACCACGGTCGTCAGCGGCTCGGGCAGCTTCGTAAAATTGACTTCGACCGAAAGTTCGCTGGCTCGCCAAAAGCAATCATGATCGTCGCCAATGAAGAGTCCACGGGTAACCAGATTTCCTTGCTCGTTCGCCCCGACGACGGTCAACACGTACACCAAGGGCAGTTCGGCGCAAAATTGATCCTGGGCGTAATTCAAAATCCGTCGCAGCGGCGTGTCGGCCCGGCCCATCATTCTTTCCATGCCATACGCGGCACCGATGAAGTGGCTCTCGTTGATCCCCGCCGCGCCGCCCGTGCCGACGAACACATTCTTGTTGTAATTCGCCATGCCAATCACTTCGTGCGGCACGACTTGCCCGATGGATAGAATCAAGTCGTGGCCGCCCTCCCACAACAGCTTGTTCAACTGAGCGGGCCAGGGCCGCTTCCAAATTCCCTCGGTGGCGCTGGCCACGAAGTCGGCCGGGACTTCACCTATAGTGAGGACGTCCTCGCGCCACCGATGTTCTCGGATCAGCGACTTGGGCAGCGTGGGAAACATCCGCTCAAGCTGCCAATCGGGCATGGGAACATGGGTTCCCAGCGCGGGCATCACATCGGTCAGGCGATCGCCAAAATGCTCGTACGTCAAGCAAGTCAGCACACCGGCGCGGCTATTGAAGCGCGTAAAGTCGGGCGGCAGGGCCAAAACTTTTCGACGGTCGCCCAGTTGCTGAAATGTGGACTGAAGCGCCTCGCGCAGGTCGGATTCGGAGAGTTCGGTGGTCGGCGATCCGGCCTGAAAGTAGATCGTCATCTGGTCGCAGTTTGAGAAAGAGTTAGTCCATGAACAAGCCGCGCTTACGTTCAAAGGTGCGACGTGAATGCAACACGTGCAGCCTATTCAAAAACGAGTAGTAGGCCGGACCGAGGAGCGAAGCGACGATGTTCCGGCATTCACGATGTTCCGGCATTCACGATGTTCCGGCATTCACGATGTTCCGGCATTCACGATGTTCCGGCATTCACGATGTTCCGGCATTCACGATGTTCCGGCATCCACGATGTTCCGGCATCCACGATGTTCCGGCATCCACGATGTTCCGGCATCTACGAGTTCAAGAACTTTGAAGACTGCCGGAGCGGCGCTTCGCTTGATCCGGCCTACACAACTGACTCCACCTACTCGAAGTCCTTTTCCTTTTTTGCGTCACCGCCAAAAGCTTGCCGCAGCGCGTCGGCCTGGCCTTTCACGGTTTCCTCGGTGCCGGCCAGCTTGAAGAAGTAGAGGCCTTTGTCCTTCACGCTCAGCATCACATTGATCACGCGCGAATTGGGCGTGGGCTCGGTTTTTCTACGAACGGGTGGACCGATCGGTTTGTTGTAGGTTCCGCTGATGTCGACGAAGTAATATTCGCCCAACTTGGCTTCGCCCTTGGTGACCTTCACCTTGCGGTCTTTTGCGCTGAATTGGCTCACCCAGCGATCGATGTTGGCTTGCACGGCCTGTGCGCCGAAGGCAAAAATAGCCAATTCCGCGCCCTCCTTGTCGTCCTCGCCGCCAGGTACGTGAAACTGCGCCAGCCGCAGACGATTACTGGGTGCTTCGTTCTTCCACGTTGAGGGGATTTCGATTTTGATCTCGCCGACCTCGACGGTTGTCGTTTTGTCGGCCGCGCGTGCTGTTGCGGCCACACACAACACGATCGAGACGAAAGCCGCGAGTACCATCGCCGGCTGAGTTACAAATTTTTTCATCAAAATTGCCTTTCTAGGTTACTTGAATCGCGAAACGGTATGCACTCGCTCGCCGTGGAGAGAACGGGCTCAAACGTCGCCACCATTATAACCCGACTTGGCCACGACGTGCATCTTGCCCCGCCGGGCCAATTACCTTGCCTTGCAGCGGCACAAAGCTATACACCCTTGCGGGAGTGTTGTACCTGACGTGAAAGGCGAGGTGAGAGATGTTATTTCGACTGGCCCTGTTGGTTGTTTGTGCGTGGTTGAGCCTCGGATTCGGCTGCCAAGACGCCCAGGCACAGTTCAATGCGCCCTATTGGGAAACCCGTCAACGGCCCGTCGCGCCGGCATATCCTCAACAGGAAATGCGTGCTCCCGTGGACCAACCGCCGATGCACTACCACGGTGGCAACAACTATCAGTTGCTGTATCCCGTGCCCAATTCTTACCCGCCACGCTATCGAATCGCGCCGGACCCCTACTACTACCAGCCGTACCCAAAGTACTACGGCGGTTTTCACCACCGGCACCTTTCGAATTACGGCGTGCCGCCAGGTGACGTGGGACTGCGCGGTAACAGCCTGTACTGGACTCCTTGGTAGGCTGTATCTGGCCGGCCGCTCCCGTCCCGGCACTCGGCAAGAGAAAAGGGAATCGAACGAGGATCTGAACGATCCTCACAAATGCCATGATCGCTACAAGCTGGCACGGATGGCTAGCAACGTTAACCTATTCGGCAAGCGCGCCGGGTTAACGAAGTGTCTACCCAACACGACTCTCTTCGCTGAGCGAGATAACCGGCCTAAAACCGGAGCAATCTGGCTATCTCCAGAAACATTCTCCTATTGGATTCAAGTTCAGTGACCTACGATTGAAAGTATCCATGTGGAAAAAAGTTCCGCGTGCGAACGGGAGCTGAAAGCAAATTCATACGCGCAGGGGAAGCTGAGGCAAAGATGTTTAACCGAATCAGTTTGATCGTCGTCGTCGTTGTCGCGGGGCAATTCGCGTTCGTGGCTAAGTCATCCAATGCGGGTCCGATTCTCGATTGGCTCTTCCCCCGGCGGACGGCTGCTTACTATGCCGCTTATCCTCCCGCCGCCAGGACGGCGTACTATCCTGGGACCGCTTACCGTCCTTACACGGCAGGGTACCAACCGATTTTCGCCAGGTATGCGCCTCGCACTGCGTTTCGAACGACGTATGCGCGGGTTCCCGTGACGACCTATCGGCCGATCGCCACGGTGGATCCTTATACCGGAGCCACCGTCACCACGTTGCGAGCCTGCACCACGCAAACCTGGCA
>JAJDEH010000151.1 GCA_029259935.1 Planctomycetota bacterium | reverse complement strand
GAAACCTGGTCCGCAGGTTCGAATCCTGTCCTCTCCGCTCTTGCCTGCTGCCCATCGACATAAGTTGTTTGTCGGTGGGCATTTGCGATTCTGGGCCTCGCTCAGAAGTTCCCGTTTGTAGCGCTTTTTGTAGCGTTTTGTAGCGGAGAGCTTCTCTGAGGAGAGCCTGGAATGTCATCCACCAAGAAGTCCAAGTCGTTTCGTGTCGGCCGCGTCCGCGCCTACCTCCGCAGCCGCATCTGGTATCTCTGTTACCACGAGCACGGCCGGCGTCATCAACCGCGAGTTGGACCCGACCGCGACGTTGCTCGGCAGATGGCCGCCGAAATCAACGCCCAACTTGAAGTCGGCGCGCCTTCGGCCCTGGGCTTCGAGCCGATTTCCATCCCGGACCTTCGCCAACGCTGGCTGGACCACCACGAGCAAGTACGGCGTTCGTCGCTAGAGACGATTCGCCGCTACCGCGCAGCTACCGAACACCTAATCAACTTCGTGTCTAAGGTACGACCGCTTCGTCGCGTGTCGGACTATCGTCCGGTCCATGCCGAGGAGTTCGTCCGCTATTTGCGTTCCCTTCAGATTGCGCCCAACGGCCACCGCAACGCTTCGAAGCGACGGCTCCGCGATAAGGGGATCAAGTACATCCTCGAAACCTGCTCGACGCTGTTCAACTACGCAGCGCGACAGCGGCATCTGCCGCCTTACGTGGAAAACCCCTTTCGCACCATTGAAATTAACCGCATTCCGGTCGAGGATTCCAAGCCGATCGTTGTTTTCACGGGCGATGAGGAGCGACGCTTCCTTGAGGCCTGTGACGACTGGCAGTTTCCCATCTTCGCAACGCTGCTGATGACCGGTCTGCGTCCCGGCGAACTAACCCACTTGCTACTGCCTGACAATCTGGACCTCGATGAAGGTTGGCTGTACGTCCGCAACAAACCCGACCTGGGCTGGAAGGTTAAAACACGCAACGAGCGCGACATTCCGCTGATGTCATCTCTGGTCAATGTCCTTCGTCTGATTTTGGGCGACCGTTGCACAGGTCCCGTCTTTCAGCAACGTCGTTGTGCAGAGGGTCACACTCCGCTCCTGGCCAACCGCACGCCCGTTCAGCTTGAACGTGCAGTTGCGCACCGCATCCAGAAGACAGCGTCCGCCGATCGCAAACAGTTCGAGTCCGCGGCCAAGACCGTCTGGCGGGATATCGGAGCGTTGAAGGAAGACAGAATCCGCAAGGAATTCATGCGCATCACGAGCCAGATTGGAGTGCCGGAAGTCACGGCTCCGAAGACTCTACGGCATACGTTCGCCACGTGCCTGCAGGACGCCAACGTGGACCCGCTTATCCGCAACGAACTGATGGGGCACGCGCCCGGTAGCGCTACCATCGGAAGCAGGGGATTGGGAATGACGGCGATCTACACGCATACACGTCCCGAAACCAAACGGAAGCAGTTGGAAAACGCGCTTTCACAACGACCGTCTGCATCTCTAGTGCAGATGTGGCTGGACAAGCGAGCCGACTGAAGCGGCAAGGCCCCAAGCACCAACAATTGCTAAATAAACACCCCAAGCGTGTCATATTTACTTGCGAAGCAAACCGGTTAGCGTTTCGACTTTCTGAATAGAAGTCGAAATTGCATCCGAATCAACGCACCGTCCCGATCGCTAGCCGATGAGGCAGTCCCCCACGCGAATCAGGATTGTGCGTTTTTTTTGCGTGCTTCTCGAAGTTCGCCTCGCACGGTGCGTGGCAGTTTCCAGCTTTTTCGACTGCCTCGCGCACGCGGGGCGGTCCTGTCCAACGACAGGGTCGCTCCCGCTGGGGGCGACTCGTCCAAAAGGAGGTCGCCCATGATTGCGTTTGCCAAACGACCACGGCAAAAAAGTGCGCAGAAACCTGCTTGGCATGATGGCTTTCTGAAAATGGTTCCCGCGATTCGGCGTCATGCCCAAATTGCCTTTCGTCATCAAATGGGGGAAGCACGCGACGAGGCAGTCCAAGAAGTACTGGCCAATGCCTTGGTTGCCTTTGTTCGCTTGAATGAGCTCGGCAAAACGGATGTTGCGTTTCCCAGCGCGCTTGCCCGCTACGGCGTGGCGCAGTACCGGGACGGGCGCAAGGTCGGAAACAAGATGAATGTCGGCGACGTCTTGTCACACTACGCCCGGCGTAGAAAAGATTTCCATGTTGAGCGGCTGGATCGATATTGCGAGGAAGACGGGCAGTGGCTGGAGGCAGTCGTCGAGGATAAGCGATGCAGTCCCGCCGATGTCGCAGCATGCCGAATCGACTTTGCCGACTGGCTAGCCGGATTGTCGTCTCGCCAGCGTCGCATCGCAACCGTTTTAGCGAGTGGCGAATCGACAGCACAGACCGCCAAAAGATTCCGTGTGAGCCGTGGAAGAATCAGCCAACTCAGGAAAGAGTTTCACGTGTCTTGGTGTGAGTTTCAGGGAGAATCGCCGGCCCAGATAGTTGACGCCGGCGGCAAGTGCCGGAGCGATGCTGATTGCTGATTGTTGCGCAAAACGTATGCGCCTGTACGCGGCCCTGAACGGGAGTGTTGCCGGGCTGCGTGCTCTTTGGAAATCTGCGGTGATTACCAAGACGGTGAAAGAGTGCTGTTCAATCTGAATGAGGAGTGGATCCATGGAAAATGTGATTTTAATCGTCGTCGTTGTCGTTGTTATCGTCTGGCTCTGCTCGTCAGGGTCGGGCGGGAATTCTCAAGGTAGGAGTTTACGACGACGAGGCCGCCGTCAATGTACCTGCCATCGTGGCTCTTGCAGATGTAGATGAACGTAGCCACTGTCAATTACCTCGAAAAAGGGCAGGCGTTTGCTAACTGCTGGTATGGCAAGAGCCTTCGTCTGCCCTTTCAAAGGGCATGCTAGGGCAAGCGACAGCCGCAATTCAGGACACACTACGGTACCTGCGGCAGATTCGCAAAACGGTTGGCTGCGGCCGTTAGGCTTTCGGGGAGCTTTTGGTGCCGCAGGCCGACTGCCCGGGTTTGCGTTGCCGTATGGCAAGTGCGTAAGCACTCGCACGAATGTGCGAGCGCAAAGCCGGGCAGTCGGCTTGGAGGAAGGTATCTGACGGAAGGCCGACGCCGTTAAAGTTCGCTTTGCGTAGCGATTCGTGTAGCTGCTCCATCCTTTGAACTGTTGGCCGACAGATGGCCAAGGCTGGAAGTGCCCCGGAACGGTTTACGACGATTCGGTTGAGGTTGCTTCCCTCTAGGTCATTGGTCTGCATTTGCGACGTCGCGGCACTTGTGGCATGCTTTGAGCATGATCGCAACAGACGCAGTAGATCCGCTCGCGCCATGGACGGATGCGCAGCGGCCCCAACCCGCCAACCGTGGCCACATCGAAGATGCCGTCAATGCACTGGCAGCAATTACTGCTAACTCTCGGAAGGCTCTTGAAGAACGCCTTGAAGCCATCGACGAACGCCTCGACACAATCGACGGTCGTTTTAATGGTATGGACGGTCGATTCGACAAGATCGAGGAGAAAATCGACACCGTATTTGAAGCCGTAAAAAGTGTCGCTACAAACAACCGACAACTACAGGATCGTGTAGCGGCATTGGAAACGCGGAGTAGTCTCTAAAGCGGTCTTGCTCCACTCCCCTACCCTGTCTCGATCGCACCTTGCGTCCCAGCGAACTTATTTTGGCTCAACGAAGCCAAATCTAGGCGTCTTCCCCGGTCCTGGAGTACCCCCCATTTAGGAAAAGGTCACTTGTCTGGGCCGGCCTGCGAACTTTTTGAAACTGCGGGAGTGGATGCCACTCCTGCAGCGTCGGCGATCGGTTGCCCGTCCGTCAAACTCGACACATGTCGGATCGTCTTTCCGACTGCCTCCCGGAATGAGCCGGGCCCCAGGCACACTGCCCACGTCGCCATTACGGTATTATGACAACACGAAAGCCCATGCTGAGCCCCCGATCTTTAGCGCCACAAAAGTCTCGGCGCGCGGAACGGCACTCCCAGTCAGAATTCCCCACGCCCCCGCCACGGAAGACTCTGTAGGAGCCATTCAAGACCAGCGGGCTGTGCCACCTCGAAGGTTTTCGTCGTACAAATCCCGACACCACTCATGCACATTGCCGTGCATATCGTAGATGCCCCAATGATTTGGCAGCTTCTTTCTAACTTGATGGGCAAATTCGTCGCCGACACTCGTGGCATTCTGAACAAACCAAGCGTGATCGGGTACGTCTAATGGGTTGTTTCCGAAGTAGCTGCCCATTGTATGCGCATAGCAGAGGACGGCGATTGGATGGATCGTCCGGGGAATTTGCTAGGCGTCGACCGCCAAGATGATTCGATCGAGGAGGGTTTTCGAATTCGGCGGGGTCTCGTTGCGGGGCGGTCCCAATCCCCGTGATTTCACTTGCTCGGCGAAGCAGCTTTGACCGGCCGCTAGCCAACGTTTGGCTTCGGCAATCACTTTCTCCAGAGTGAATTCCTCAAGCTGTTTGCCGATATTTTGGAGAACACTGCTGATCACGCTACGCCGCTTGGCGCCGGCCGGCGTCTTACTCGTGCGACCTGTCTTGCGGGCCAAGTCGTCGTCCCGAAGCTGCCGTTCGGCCGCGTTGTTGTTCCCCTCGGCGGCCGTCTCGGTCACGAACACGAACAACTCGCCGCAGAGCATCAGTCGCATGATTTCGTCGCACAGTCGTCGATAGTCGTTTTCGACTTCCGACCCACGGGTGTCTTCGTCGAACCAACGATCCTCGCACAGCTTGAAAAGCTCGTCGTCCAACTCGGACACTCGCGATGACCGAGTGGAATCCAGCAATCGCCCGTCGGATTTGATCCGTTTTGCGGCGGCATAAATTTCCAGCAACTGATCCGCGAAGTATCGATACGTCTGGTTGTCCGGGTCTTGCAGTGTCAATTTGATCGCTTTGCGAAGCAGATGGGCCCAGCACTTTTGCGACTTGGTGAAACCTTGGTAGACGGCGGCGTCGTCGCTGATGAGCACGCCGGAAAACGTTTCCTTGTTGAGTATTTCCGCCAGCGTGTCGCCGTCTTTGTGGACTCCGTAGAACAGCACCGTCAGCTTGTCGCTCAGGAAAGCCCACGCGCTGTTGATGCTCCAGGATGTTTCATCGGTGTGAACCACCGCGGAGTTGGCCAGCAGGGTGCAAAGAGAATCGAACTCGGATTCCCAGGCGGAGGCGAGTTGGTTGAGCAAGGCGTCGGCCTGGCTCTTGCGGAGCTTGAGTTGTTGGAAGAACGATAAGACTTGGCAGGCTTTGTCGATGGACAGCCCCAAGCAATAAACTTGGTAGGCCAGAGCGACAAGGATTTCAATTCCGAATTCTCCGCGTCCGAGGACGCCCGGCGGCCTGCCGAAGCGATTTCCGGAGCGATAAATCTCATAGGCGACCAAAACGGCGCGGCCATTTTCGAGCCGCCAGACGACTCGCGTATGAGAGAACCTGCACCGCTCGGGCGCAACATCCTGGGGACAGATTGGCTCGATTCGCTGGGCGAGCTTAATCTTGTCGGCGGTCGAAACTCGTCCTCGCCGGAGTGGCTTTCGTTTGCCTTTCTTCGCCTTGCCCTTCCGCCTCTGTTCGGCTTTTTCCGAGTAGGCCTGGTCGAGCCGATCTGTAGGCTTTGGGGACTTGAGGATTGCCTCAAGCTCGGCAATCCGCTCTTGCTGCGCGGCAATCACATTGAGCAGCTTTTCGACGGAAAGTTTGCCCGACGTTGCGTCGTCCCTGAGTTGTTCAACATCCATGCCAAATTGTGTGAAACCACGCAATTCCAGCCAAGACCAATTTCATACCTTGGACAGCTACCTGCGGCTCTCGTGGAATCCGAATGTCGTTGCGTGTTCTGGATAAGGTGCTGGCGGGCGGCTTTGGACGAGTCTATTGTAGCGATTGCTAGTCGGCATTTGCCCGAATTCTCCAACTCCCGAATTTGGCGAGGCGCATGACTAACTCTATGTTGATCCATTCAAACAACGGCGAGCGGTGGCAACACTGACACACAAAGTAGCGAACGAGGAGAGGTCAATGAGGATCACAACATCGCTGCGGATGCACCATCTTGGCAATGACTTCCATCATCGTGGCAAATGCGAGAAATAAGCTGAGGTTGGTATTAATGTTTGGCAATAGAATGCATAATATTAAACCCATCGCGATCATCAACAACTGAGTAACCTGAGCGGCGCGGGCGAGAATTCTTCTGCGGAAGTGCTTCGGACTCTCTGGCAGGTGATTTGTAAACTGTGTTTCATCTGCGGTCTGATCGTCGTAACTAACTTCGTCGTACCTGACGAATGGTGCCCCTGGACCAGAATGGACAAGCGTGCGTTTGTATTTGCTCGGGTCAAACCGGCGGCGCTTCAGAATCCGCTCGATCAACGTCAACCAGGACCGGGGCATGCCGTTCTCCATAGGGGTTCAGCTAGGTACTAAAAACCTGAACGTTTACCCCCGGATCTGGTTTCCCGGTGCCGGGCGATGGTTCATTTCTGTCAGCAAGCCTTTTCTTTTATGCTGGGGCATATTCTCAATTACTGAGTAGCTCTTCCATATCACATACTAGTGGGCTCAATCGTTTCAGTGGTTATGTGGGAGCCAACCACGTGGTCTTTTGCGGGGATCGTGACTTTCCCCCATCCCTTCAAGTCCGTCCAACTCGTCGCCGCTATCAGGGCAGACACTAACCGCCTATAACGCTGGTCACCATGACGGCGGTGAAAACGCTTCAGTTGGTCAATTAGTCGGTTCACATCACTAGATCGGTCTTCGCTCTCAATCATGTGTTTTCTCTGGTACGGTAGAGGTGAAACTGATTGTTGAACGGTCGACGAATGATTCGCTCAAGAGTCTGGCGATGTGTTCCAGCGGCGGGTTAACACTCGTACTCCTGGTCCGGCTTTTCGCAACCAGTTCACACAGGTAGGTAGTCATTCTTCCCGAATGCAAACTGCCAACACAATGCATGACGAAAACTTGATCACCTATTCTCATTGAACGGCCAAGCATGATTACGACCACGATCCATGAGTAGTAGCAGTGGATCCAGCAATCTTGCTGGTGCAAGCGGCAGTTCAACCTTGCCATCGCTTCCGGGTGACTTTCCCAAAGCAGATATGAGGTTGAAATCGAGGCTTTTGAAGTAATGCTGTGCCGTGGCCAGAAACGCGTGGGCTCTTAGTCCATTCCTAGAAAATTCGTACAGTCTTCGCGACAACTCCGAAACCTCTTCACCATAATCCGGCCGGTCTATGTCATTGCTGGTACCTCTTTCTAGGTACATCTTCAGATCCGCGTATTCATTCTGAAAGTACTCGTCCATCTCATCCGCTGCGGTGTAAACAACAACCAAGTGCTGGCGCTTGGACGGCGCGTTCATCTGATCCATGCCTCGTATGTATGTGTCAAGAGAGTCCTTCATTCTTGTCGCGGCGTCGTCGAATTTTCTAACTCGAATGATCATCAGCGCCGTTTCGGCCTGACTGACAAATCGAGCGGACTTGCCGATCGTGTCGGGGTCGCGATAGTTCTCGCCGGACGTATCGTAAAACAAGAACGTACCGTTCTCATAACCAGGAATGTTGTGGAACTGAACAATCGCTGGTTTGACTAGCGCGTTGGCAGCAGCGGTCAGGTCTGGCAGGATACCTTGCCGCAAATTGTCGCGGTGTTTGTGCAATTGTTCGACGGCTTCTTCGTTGAGCGAGTAGATTCCGAACCGTTCCCAGTGTGCCGGGCGATCGTAGTGGAACGCGTAAAACCAACTGGCCAGCAACACCGTCTTTCCGTGGGCTTTGTCTCCGAAGATGCTTGCCACGATGGGCTGATAGTTGTGGTATTCCGTCACAAATCGATTAGGAATCCTCTCAGCGCATTTGGGCATGGGGCACTGCCAATACGGGTCGGGCACTGGGTTTCCATTGACGTCCTTCGTTATCCGCCCGAAGTGAACCATCGAAAGGCAGTAGGGGCATCGCATCTTTCGAAAACGCATCGTCAGCTCCTGGTTGAATTGATTTCGTTCAGTGACCTCGCTTGGGCCAAAACCACCTGCCATGTCCTTTGGCGGTAGTGTCGCGGCGCGCTTCAATGACTGCATCCACCAGTTTGATCAACTGAAGATTCGGACATGACTTTTGAAGTGCAGCTTCCAATTCTCTTTCTCGGTCTGGGCCCGCAACCACCAATCTCTCAGGTGGCTCCAGTTCCTGAGCCATGATTTCGTCGATGAGTTTGCGATATCCGTAGCGATCTGCGGCGGCAAGCAGTCGCGTTAGTTCGTCATAGTCCCTTTCCCAACTGCAACGTAGTGCATGCAAAAACCGAAGCGGGATTTGGGGCAGAACTTCCTTCAAGGCAGCGCGTTCTTCGTCCGCAGGTCGACGGCACTCGTCCGCAATGAAGCTTCGCTCAAGCAGATCACAAAGCTGCGCGAGGCACCAATCGCCGCCGGCAATCCCCCGCAAGGCGACTGCTCGCCCGTGCCAGCGTCTGGCATGTTCAAGAATACGTCGGGCAAGTGATTCGGGCATACCCTGCTTCATAATCGCGCCGAGAAGTGCTTGGTCAATTTCTAGCTCAGCCAGTTGATACAAAAAATCGACAAGCTCATCCGGTGTTTGTTTAAGCCTGACATGATCAGCAATGTCGCAGTGAACAAACTGAGAAACAGCAAACGCGTTATCCTTGAACGCAGCAATCTCGGCAATTCTTTTCTTTTCGGCGAGCGTTCGCAGAAAACGCAGATACAGCGAGTGCGACGGTCTTTCGATTGGATGCACGACTCGCCGTTGTCGTGCATCGACGACCAAACGCTTGGGGTTGTTGGGAGCCTTTCGAAGGCCGATAGCCCAATAATACGTGTCAATTGAATCACAACCATCGTCAAGGGTGGCGAACGAGCAACGGTCCATCCATTGACTCGGTACACAGTAGAGTACGGCCCGGAGGGCATTTTCAACTGCTTCAGGCGATCCGCAAAAGGCGGTAGAGACACGAAGCGTTTGTAGCCGTTCCGCCTCTAACGCCAACGCGACGACTTTCACAAGCTCATCCGCGCCCCATAACGCGATGTTGTTCAGGTCGTGCTCGTAGTATCCAACCGCTTTGATTTGCAAATCGTCGATGTGGCCGGTGAGATCCTCACGTGCTGCAACAACATCGCTTGTTTCTAAATCGGTTGGCCCCTGACCAAATATCGCGAATGGCCCAATGCCCAATCGGACGAGTTCGCGGCAGTCGACGACAATACTATGGGCGAGGTACACACCACCGCGATTGGCGTGGTCCGGAGCAGAAACCCGGCGCATCTCCGTACAAACAAAGTGTCCACTCGAAATTACGAAAAAGAGTCGACGGATGTCTTCTCCGTTCTTTGGAAACGACAAACGCTTTACCAATTCGCCAACTTCCGCTTCGGTCAAGTTTGCACTGTGAGCAATCGTCTGCAATCCGTCCACGTCTAACAGCGAGTCCCTTGCGGTCACGCTTGTGTACAAATGTCGCCGACATGTTATCCCTGAAGTTGTCACGTTTGACACCTAACTCTACTTTATCTGCACTTTGGCAAAAACGCTTCGCATTAGATTGACGTTCGCTTGAGAGATCTCACTCGCACGATCGATCACGCAGATGATTGACTCCAAGTGTCGCTGCACGAAGTCGTTGGCATCGACCGCCAGCATGAACCGCTCAAACTCGAAGTCGGTAGCCCGTCCGATTTCCAAGTGCGTGAAATCTATTGGCTCCGGTCGACGAAACCAATTGACGCGAAGCACTTGACAGTAGAGGGTTTGCAACGGAGTCATGTCGTGACAAAGGACTACGGCGACAGACTTGGCTCGCAAAAGTTCCCGACTTCGCTTACATTTGCGACAACCGTAGATCGTGTATGTCTTGCGGTGTACTCTTATCACATGCGGCCCCACCGCGCAAAGGTGTTCCGGGCACCGTAGTCTCCGTACCTCACTCTTCAGTTGGCTCGTTTCTAACTGAATGCCTTTGAGCAACCACGAGATAGTCGAGCGATCACACTGTTCGGCACACGAGACAATCGCATCGACCGCCTCCCCGCCCAAAGACTCGAGCGCATAACGCGCTCCCAGTGCCGTCAAAGGATCGACGGCGTCGACTTTCCCTATCAGTTGGCGCGGGGTATGCAAATTGTCTTCGATGCGCCCATGTAGACGAGCTGCATCACGTCCAGGGCAGCGCCGGACCGAGCGAATGACGCGACTGGGACGCGGCCGATGGGGTGATATTCTCAAGAGTAGCCTGTGGTCCCGCAACTTTCGATGGTAGTCATTCAAAGGTATCATCTCACCGGGAATCACAGAGTAGATGGTTCCCATCAGCGCCGCCATGGCTGGAACGAACAGTCCAAGGGACTTGTTGTCGCCAAACAAGTTGACCTGATAGTGAGCTAAGATCGAAGCGCTACCAGCGACGATGAAAAGGTAGAGGAAGATATAGAACTGCCACAGGATTGCAATGCGTCCAAATGCACATGTCAGCATGAGTGCAAACGCACCGCTGAGACAAACCAACGCGACTCTTGTGGCAATGACTTGGGGTCCACCGAGCTGTAATTGGAGGATGTGTTCGACAAGGAGATAGAAAAGAATAGGAGCAGGCGTGTACGCAAGAGCTTGAACAACGGTAAAGATGGCGCCGGACTCCAGATATTCGGAATCCAGATATTCGCCTTCGGGTTTGGCGGCCATAAGCCATCCCGTCCAACGGTCCCAGGTAAGCAGTTTCCAGGTCACGACGCGGATGAACAGTATGAGAACGGCACCAACAAAAATCGATCCTGCGAACACTGTTAGCGAGGGTTCTAGGCCAAGTCCACCGCCGATGACAAAACCGTAAACCAACAACCCGATGACGCCGGCGTTTAGTCCGCCAAACAGGACAAGGTAAAACGTAACCCCCCAGCCGACAGGCCGACCGCGAAGACAACGATGTAGGTAGGACGATAGCCACTCATCATCGAGCGTATGCCACTCACTCCAGAGTACGGACTGCCAGCTCCACATTCGGCTCAGCCAGCTGAGCAGGGCCAACAACCCAAGCAGTGCAACGAAACCGCCTAGGAACCATGAATAGCTGACTTCTGATAGAGCTTCCATCAACGCACCCCCAGATAGCGAAACCAGGAATTGGATGAGCCTTGGTGAGATCGCGACAGTTGAACGAGTAGGGAGACCGAGAACGGCCACAGCAGTGCCCACCAAAAGTGAACTGCGAATATGACTCCCCAGATCAAGCCCCATCCCGTGAACAAAGCAACGGGCACCGGGGCGAAGCGCGATTGCCGGGTCCGGCTTGGGATAACCCAAACGGCGGGAAACAAGAACAATCCGCTGAAATAGCCTATGTGATTGAAAGCCATCGTCCATGATGGATCACCAGAAACTGTGAATATCCAAGAAATCCAACTTGGCCATCCGAAAGGTTGGATCAATAGCCATCGACCCACCGAGTAAGAGAACGTCCCCAGAAAAGCGCCGGTGATGCCGAAGACGATTTGTTGTTGGGTGAAACTCAGCCGCTGATCTTCCCACCTCATCGCCAGCGCCAATAGGATAAGAACGGCGACATAGACCGTCATACCGAAGAGGAAAACGCTCGATTCATTGGAAGCAAATGAGACGCCCCACGTCACAGCAAGAATAACAGTGAATGCGAATGACGGACGAACTAGGGCAACAAACTGCTCACGCCAGGTTCGCGAACGAGCCGCCCGCGGGGCTGGCCCTTGAGTCGACTCTGGCTTACCTCGCGTCCCGTTTGGGCCAACAGATTGGGCTGCCGTTTCAACCGCCTGCCAGAACTCCAAAACCGAGCTATAGCGCTCTTGTGGATCACGCGCTACGGCTCGACTGATCGCAGCTTGCAAGGGCCTGTCGAGTTTCGTAACGACGGAAGCGCCTTGGTTGCGTGCTTGGAGAATCTGCTCAAGGTCGCGCAAGCTGCCGGTGAGCATCTCGTAAAGCATCACCCCCAGCGCGTAGACATCGCTGGCGAGACTGGCGTCGCCGTGCTGAATTTCCGGCGCCATATAGTTGGGCGTTCCAATCAGCGTGTGGACTCCGGTATCACCCGTGACCATCTTTTTCGCGATACCAACGTCGCCGACCTTGACGACTTGGCCGTTCAGAAGCACATTGGCTGGCTTAAGATCCCTGTGGATAATCCTGTGCTGGTGCAAATGATCCACGCCTACACATACAGCATGAATTATCTTGAATGCTTCCTCACGGGACATGCCACTGGGACATTTGGCGATCAACTCCGCAAGCGTCTGCCCACGAACGTATTCCATCTCGATCCAAAGATCATCATCGTCGTCGTAGCAGATGTCCAAGTAACGCACGAGGTTCGGATGAATGACATCGATGCAGTCACGAACGCCTCGGTCCTCAGTTTCGCGAAGGTGCAACACGTTTTTGAGGGCAACTTGGTTTCCTTCAGGATCCTCAGCCAGATAAACGACCCCAAAGGCTCCTTTACCAAGGACATCCTTGATCGTGAAACGGTTGAGCACACTGTCGCCGGGTCGATACTGTTGCGAGACATATGATTCCAAACGACCATCCCGTTCGTTGTCGCCAGCTACCTTCGACTTGAGTGAATCGCTCGTCACGCCGTAACTCTCTACAGTCTCGGTTCGACCGCTGCCCGAATATGGCCGCGCCGCCCTGGTGTTCTTTTGGATTGGAGCTATTCTAGGAGAGGTGCTCGGCCAACCACTTACGCGCCGACTTCCAATCTCGATCGACCGTGTTCGTGGAGACGCCGAGCAACTTTGCCGTCAACGTGACCGAAAACTCACCATAGTAACGGTAAACGACCACCCAATACTGCCGCTCGCTACTCTTTCTTAACCCTCTAAGTGCAACTTCTAGCTCTTCAACGGTACATCCTCTCTCCTTCTCGAATTCGTAAAGTACGTTATCCAGCGCTTGGTCGAGTTGCGTACGCTTAAATCGCCCACCCGCTTTGATCGTCTTTTGCTTTCGATAGTGATCGACGAGCAGTTTGCGCATTTGGTCCAGTGCTACCTTGTAGAAGTATGCGCGACTGGGAGCTTTCTTGAGTCCTGCCATTTCAAAGAGTTTGAGGTACAGTTCATGCACTAAATCTGTAGGAGTAACTGATCCGTTCTGTCCTCCTCCAACCACCAAGCCGGCGAGTTGATGTAGCTCGGTGTACGTCGCCAGGCACGTTCGATGTTTGGCGTCTTCATCGCCTTTGAGTGCCTTTTGCAACAATTGTGTCAACTTCACATCGGTCACTTTATGTTGCCTCCTTTTCCTGGCGGCGCTTCAGTGTGGCCGGTTCGCACGCCGCGCCGATTTCATCGTTTAGATCGTACCGAACCGCATTATCGATGGGTTGGTTCGCAACTGCAAATTCATCGGTCGCGCAAGGCAACCGCGCCACGCAGCGAGATCTGCATACCTCGCTATGGCCTGATTTGCCCTACTGCACATTCAAGTTCGCCTGCGCCCGTTGTCGTTTGTTTGTCGATAAGAACGGCCACTGGCTGGACTTTGCGGGGTTTCGATTGCATTGTTTTTGTCTCCGAGGAAACAAACGCGATTTGAGTCAGACCTACCCCAAGAAAAAACGAAAAAAATCAATAAACGTGTTGCTCCCCGCCAACGTATCTAGCGGAACATCCGATGTCGTTTGATGTTAGGGCACCAACGATGCCAAAATCTGTCAAAGGTCCCTTCCACGGAAATTACCAAACAAACGGCTGCTCGTCGAGGTTTTGCAAATGGGACAGCACTTTTTGTCCCCCCCATTTTCAGAAATACACACGCACAGCGAAGGCAATGACGTTTCATGTCGTTACTTGCAAAGACGAACCGACCGAGTACAGAAACTGCATGGCGCTTAATGGCTCTTGAAACGGCGTCATTAGCCACAAACGTAGTTCGCTGAAAATGACCAAACCGATCGCGGCATAAGCGCGCAAGCCCTCCGGCCATACCGTCCCCGAAAATAGCCTCCTTCTACTCCCTCGGCTCAACATTTGAGCCGGTCGCTGCAAAGTCCCCCCAAGAAGTCGGCCGCGAAATCAAAATGCGGGAAAAGATGAAATGCCGAGGTATTGACCGGCCGAATTGCTGGCTTGGGGGCGCACACTGGTGGGACCCACCACCTGAAGTTGCGCCATCTGTCATCCATCGAGCAGTTTGATCAACCCGTGCCAATCAGGGGGTAACTTCGGAAGTGCATTGGGGGATGCCACTCCCGCAGTTTCATTGGGTGCAACTGGCTTGTCCAGCAGTGCCAACAGCTTAAGATAGGATCAACCCGAAATCTAAACTAGCTTTGGCAAGGACCTAGGCGTCGCGAATGAAAAAGGCACGTCGCATCATTTGCATTGTCTTGTTGCTGATTCTGGGCACGGGTCTTTTTTGGGCATTCGGTCCAACGTTTGCGCCCAAGATCCGGATCTCGCAGGAAACGACCTACCTCACGAGCCCGCTTACACCGGATGGCCGAGTGGACTATGTCCGGGCGATCAATGACCAACTCTCTGCCGGCGTCACTCCCGAAAACAATTTCATCGTGGCGCATTGGCGAATCGTAGGACCCCCTTGGCCGTATGGGCAGAGTCCTGAAGGTGATGCGCTGCTCGAACAAATGTTTCTAAAGTTGCAAATGGAGCCACCGGCGCAGAGAGATCACATCGTGTGGTTGGAACCGTTCGCCAAGCAGGAGGCAGTTAAATACGACTTGTCCTCGTACAAAGCAGTGGAGGATTATTCGAGCAACAAACAGGAAGCTCAGGCGCATCCCTGGACCAGCCCCGACTATCCAATGCTGGTCCGCTGGTTGGAACTAAATCAAAAGCCTCTCGACGCAATCCTTGACGCCGCTCAATTGCCGCAAAGCTATGCTCCTTGCATTACAACAACCGGCAAACTGATAGATGCGGCGTTGCCAGCCACCAAAACCTGCCGCGACTTAGCGGATCTTTTGTGTGTTCGAGCAAATTACCATCTGGGACGGCATGAAATTGACGCAGCTTGGCAGGACTTGCTTGCTTGTCACCGTATCGCACGGCATGTCAGTCGCGGCTGGTGCGGCGTCGACCTCGGTACGGCGGCCCAAATCGAGAGCCTGGCTTGCCAAGTCGATTGGCATCTGATTCACCACGCGGCCACTACGTCACAACAATTGATTTCCATGCGCGAGCAGTTTAAGCATCTCGAGCCACAAAGATCCAGCGCCGAGGTCTTGGAGTTTGAACGCTACGCGTTGCTCTCGCTCGCCGCGCGCTGGGGTTATCAAGTCGCTGCGGGCGAGGCAATCGACGGAAAGGAACACAGTTCTTTCGAAGGACATTGGGGCTGGCTATCGGTCCGGCGCGCCGACTGGAATCAGCCGTTGATATTACTCAATCAAAAGTTCGATCAACTGACGCTCGCAATCGATGAACCGACCTATCCGCGGCAGGCCGCGGCGATTGCCGAGTTTGAAAAAGGATTGGATGCAATGGGCCGACAATTGCGTCAGTCGGGAAACGGCGGTGTGGGGAATTTCATTTTCCCCAAGACTAGCGGCCGCTCGATCGCTGTGATTTTTTGCTGGAACATGTTTCCGTCCGCACCGAGCATTATCAAGAGCGAATTGCGGGGGAGATTGCATAACGATTTGACAAGTTTGGCCATCGCGCTGGAACTTCATCGCCGCGAGCATGACAAGACCTATCCATCCACTCTGACGGAGCTTGCTGGAGCGTTCCTGCCTGGCAAATTGCCGCACGACCTCTTCACGAATGAGCCACTGAAGTATCGACTCGAAGACGCCGGCTACGTACTCTACAGCGTCGGCCCCAACGGCGAGGACGAAACCCAAAGCAGCGAGCCAAATCCCGAAGGCGACGATATTGTCATCGATTTCCGGAATCGCGCCCGAGAGCGTTTACCTAATCCGCGAAGCAACAGAAAAAGCCATTGAGCAAGGCACAAACGCGCCACGATTTAAAAAGCGAAAAACCGACGTTCTCTGGCTTGGCTGCCGTTGCAATTTCTTCGCTCAGACGGAAGCGGACTAGCGGCACAATTGCTTTCTGAGCGTTCGCCTTCTATCTTAGGACAGCTTCCAGAACGCAAGATGCCAACGTCCATTTGGTGCAGGTGGTGGGACCCACCAATGTACTCTAGATTCAGACCCCTCTGCTGGAGTGGCGGCTCGATCAACTCGCCCCAACTGCTCCTTTTGAAATTACGTTGGGGGATGCCACCAAACGTACGCGCCATTTGATTGCACGCCCTGCCATCGTGGCTCTTGCAGATGTAGATGAACGTAGCCACTGTCAATTACATCGAAAAAGGGCAGGCGTTTGCTAACTGCTGGTATGGCAAGAGCTTTCGTCTGCCCTTTCAAAGGGCATGCCAGGGCAAGCGACCGCCGCAATTCAGAACACACTACGGTACCTGCGGCAGATTCGCAAAACGGTTGGCTGCGGTCGTAAGGCTTTCGGGGAGCTGATACAGCCACGCGCCATTGTTGTAGTTTCGAGCGGCCGTTATCAGTCCCTCGCGATGCAAGCGACCAAAGTGGGTCCGCACCTGCTTTGGTGACCAGCTACGCAGCAAGGCGGTCAGGGTGGCCGTTGGTTGCCGCTGCCAGGAACTCTTGCTTGGCGTGTTTCCGATGAGCCCCAGTTTCACAAACCGATCGTAACCGTCGGGCATTCGTTTTAGATATTCGATGATGCGTCGCAGAAAAGCCGCATTCGTGTTTCCCAGATCAACGATTTCTCGGCGTGTGATCGGCTGGGATTTCGACTGGTTGCGCGGGTCGTCAACTAATTCTCTCGATCCAGATCTTTGCATCTCATTCTTGACTTCAAGATAAAGATTTGCTCGATCAACCATTACAATTGCAAGTTCGTCGATGGGCCTTTCTGCCGCATTTATGACCGGCGACAACAGCAACTTTCGGACTAGATCGTAATCTTCGACCGTCGCGTCAACTTGACAACTCGGCCATTCCGAGACTTGTGTTGTGCGCAGCAGACACGCGCCCAATGTCAGGCCACGGACAATGTGAAAATCTTGCAAACGTGAAAGGTGTTGCCGCAGATCGAGTGTCTCCTCGATAGCAAAGCCAAAATGGGATTCAACAAGATTCATCGCCGCCCATTCTTGGACCATGCACCAATCGACACGAGGAAGCTGGTAATCCATCAGCAAGTTTGTGATCGCCCTCGACTCAAACGACGTTCCACGTAGTACAAGCGTGGCTGCCGGGTCGTCATCAAGGTTTTCAGGGGCAAGATTCGTAAACACGGAAGGAACTGGCGTGCCAGCAGCATTCGCTTTCAAGCTCATCGCCCAATTCACATCGAGAAAAATCTGTGGTTTGTGAACGATCAACAGCCGAAGACGATCAAATTGCTTTTCGAGTTTTCGCAAGTCCGTGCGGCCATCGATCTGAAGAACTTTGTCTGAGTCGAAACGCTGGGTCAGGTCTTTCCATAGCGCACATACAACTGGAGCAGGATAGTCATCAAAGCAGACCGTAATGCTTTGCCCTGCGATGCCTGAGGCAATTGCTAACTCAGCGATCGAAACCGTGCTCGGTTTTGCGTGCGGATTCTCACTCTCCGTCATTATAGAGTCCTTTGTGTTTCACCTGTGCGCAAGTCGGCGCGTGGAGCCAATTCGTTACACCGAGAGATAATCGCATCTCGCATTGGTTGCATTTCCGTATCGAGTGCCTTTTGAAAATGCTCCCGGAGTTTGTCGCTGGTTAGATGTGTGTACACAGCGAGCGCTGATCTTCCAAAACTCTGGCCGAGAAAATATCGCCGGTAAAATTCAGGAACTCCGGCATTCTCCAGGCAGGTCGCGAACAAATGGCGGAAGTCTTTGAGCGTCGCTTTCGCTGGCCAATTGAGCCGCCTGGCAATCTTGTCGAATTCAGCTTTCAGATGATCGTAACCAAGCTGGGCAGCCTCTTTCATTAATTGATTGCGAATATGGCGACGCTGCATCGCACTAGGTTGATTTGCGGTCGTACACCGTCGTTGAAACTCGGCAATCAAGGCCGCAAGTGACGAGCCAGCAAAGGGCCATGTGATTTCGTTCGTCGCCACACGCCGGTTCTGGTACAACAGCCCTAGCGCCTTGCCAGAGTACGGTGACCAAAGTTCCCGAAGACAAGTCGGTACTGGGAAGCGTTTTTCGCGCCGGCCTTTAGTTGCGTATTCCAGGTCAGAATTGCAGGGAACTCGCAGCCAGCCACATTCAAGGTACTCCCAGAAGAGCCAGCCCAATTCACTTGGTCTTAGACCAAATAACAGCAGGGGAGCGAACGCCGACAATTGGAATCGGTCGCAACCCGCGATAAAGTCAATGGCCATTGGCACGCCAATGTCCAGCTCGCACACTGGGTCCGGAACGGCTGCCTGGGACTTCCGTGCTCGTTGGGCGAACGGATTGCGAAATCCGCCGGGCATCAAATCACCGCGATCACGATCAGCGGCCCACGCAAACATTGACCGTACAACGTCTAACACGTAGTGAGTGGCGGACATCCTGCGTTGCGTGGCGTTTGGATGGCCGTTTGCCGAGATTCTTAGATTGTCCAAGAAGGCGGCAAACTCTAGAGCAAAGTCGCGGTTGGCGTTCGAACTCAAAGGGTACTTGGCCTCGACGCAAGGTTGCGTAGCAAAGGCAACGTAGTGCTTCAATGCATCCTGGTATCGTTGAACCGTTGCTGGGTCGAGTTCACCGCCATCGGCACGGCGACCCAAGTCATCGACAAACCGATCAACTAACTGTCGATGGCGAATTCTCTGACAGGTTGGTCCCGCCGACCTAAAATGAAGAAGTTGCTCGTCGATCTCTCGCGACCGCGTGATTGCCGCGACCAAATCTCCGTTTACTCGTTCAGACAAGGTGCGTTTGGCTTGGGGACACCACCACTGCAATAAGTAGTGATTTGTGCGACGATAAATTCGAATCTTTCGAGGCGGTATAATTCCATCTGGAAAGTCGGAGATCCGGTGCAATCTGTGTTTGGTGGCATAGCGTTTTCGCCAAACATCGCTCTTGCCAGCGTTGGCCGAGCGCTTCGGCTTCGAATTGGTCGGTGTCAGTGGCTCGTGTCGCATGAGACTTCCAAGTGATTGAATGAATCCGCCAAATGGCTCACTTGGTAGGCATGTGCGCAGTGCCAATCGGACAAGTCGCATCTTCTTAAGCTGCAACGAGTTACAGGTTTTCATCACACAGGAATAGATTTTCGGGTGGAGGAGGTGGAAGGATGCCCTCGATCGTCAATGTCAAGCTAACTCTCGGAGACGAGTCGTTCAATTTCGAGATCCATGAACGAGAGCTTTGCTTTGGAAACGCCGGCACTGGCAAGTATTGCTGGATGGATGGACGGCAACTACGCCGCGGACGAGGCGGACCGAATTTCCGGCCCTGCGTCAACCTCTGGTGGCACGTTATGGGTCTCGCGGGCGAAACCAGAAATCCCAACAACGAGAGGACGCTCGTATTGGCCGAGTGTTACCCACTCGTGAACACGGCTCGATCACTACAAGACGTGTATCTCGACGCTCATTTGCATCGCATTGCCGATCGGGAATACGACATCAATGAAGAAGACGCTGTTCGACGACGGAGATCTGAGCGAACGTACATGCTACCGGATGAAGAATGTGATCGTCTTCGCGAAATCGCCCGCTCACATGATAGTCAAAGAGTTCGGAGAGAACTGGAAGAGTTGTTTCTGGGGGACTTGCCACCCCGTGAAGAAATGCCGAGTTTCCGTGACGCAGCTCGACATTGGATTGGAAACGGTATCACCGCTCTGCGTAGCGGTGGTCGAGAAAGGTTGCGGGAATACACGAAGACCGTTGATGAGTGGATTCGCAAATACCGCCGACGCGGCGGTGACAACCGTGTGCGTACCTTCGTCAATATGTTCGCCTATGAAAGCAAAGTTGCTTTTTACCACTGTTATTGTAATGCTTGGAGCGGAATTCTTGGCCAGCTCACGGAGGATGGCGATCTTGATGTCCTGGGGCAGCGTTTCATGCAGATCTGGCATCACCAAAATTGTGCCCCGGTGGAAGCAGAAGTTCACCGCGACGCTTTTTGCGGTCAAGTGTTAGCTCTTCATCCATTATCTGCCGTTGTCTTAACTTCGCCTCAACACTTGGAAGTGATCGGCCGCTGGATCGGTCATCAGGATTACGATTCACTGTACAATAGCGGCGAAATTGTGAATGCTTCAGAATATTGGGATCTTGTAGCAACAATCCTTATTTCCGCACACGAGTACAATCGATCACGTGAAAACTGGGAAGAAACTCGTGGACAGACGACGGTTACGGATACCAATCAAGTCAACCAACAGGCCCGTGACGATGCACTCTCATCGGCCCGACTTGAGTTTGAAGACTATGCGGCAGCCCGGCAAATCGTCTGCCCACAATGTTCAGGCTCTCTTTCTTATTCGTCGCACGAAATTCCAGAACCTGACGAGTGTGCCGTGAAGGTCGACTATTCCTGTAAATGTTGCAGTGCGCCCCATTCGATCTCAATCGACAGCCATGAGGCTGGCGAGTAAATACGTCGAGGGTTGCGTCTTTTCAACTTTCAACCTGTCCGTCCAATTCAGCACTACGTTCCCACCGATTTCTGCGGTGATTGGCCGGGAAGGCTTACTGGAGTATATAGATACGGTCGACGAATGGATTCGGCACCTGAGGCGAAGGGGGCGCCTCGGTGAGTCGCGTGATGTTTTTTGCGGGCAGGTGCTGGCGTTGCATCCTCTCTCAGGCGAAGTGCTGTCCTCCCCCGAGCATCTCGCTGCAATTGGCGGCTGGATTGGACGGCACGATCTTGAGGATCTGATGCGCACGGGTGAGGTTCAAGTCTGCGACGACTATTGGGATTTGTAGCCACGATTCTGATCGCCGCCCACGAGTACGATTATTCGCGAAGAAATTGGGATGCGGCCCGCGGGACTGCAACGACCAGCGATACAGAGCGTGTATCGGAAGAGGCTCGCGACGACGCTCCTCCTTCCCATGCGACGCTGTTCGAAGACTTTGCCGCTGCCCGTGGACATACTTGTCCTCAATGTCATCAGTCGTTGCGTTATCGAAGTCACCAACTACCGCAAGCCGAGCAAGACGATGTTACCGTGACTTATGAGTGCAGTGCCTGTGGCACTGAGACGTGTATTGAGTTTAGTGCCGAAGGCATAGCTCCAGCCCCGGAAGACGAAAGCAACGGCGGCTGACCAGTCAATCCGCCTCTTCCATCCTGCCACCCTCCGCGCCCTTCGGGAGCACGTGCATGTGCTGCGTGGTCCTTTCTGGTCGTTGGCGCTCTAAATGTCTTTTTCTGAATCGGTTATGGCGAGTGTGAATCGACACCTAGCCAGTCTTTACCGCCTTCTTAAGGCAAGTGATTAACAAGGTGCGCGGATGCCTACCAAGCGGCGTCCCGCGGGGACGTCGGCAAGGTTTCGCGCTCCAAATTCCCAAGAAAGGAGCAGCGATGCCTCGTCATTTCCCTAATTCTATCGTTAGCGACCGATCCGCCGAAGAGGACGATCTCCTGCGAACTTACGCCCGCTTGCTTGCCGCCGGAGAGATCATGTGGCCTGAGGGGCTGTCTCCGGATGAAGCAGTGCGGCTGGAGCAGATGGTTCGGGAGCATCGTCGGAAGCGTTTGGTCGCGCTGATCGCCTCGCGGATCGCCGCCGAAATCGCGGAGGACGCGAACGAAGGAGGTTAAGACATGATTAAGCGATCTTTCGATCCCAGCAAGCCGCACGGGTACTACTGCTATGGAAGAATGTCCGATGAACAACAGAATCCGCGTTCACCGGATCAGCAATTCGACATGATCGATACGACATTGTCGCGGTGCGGCTATCACCATTGGGTTCACCAATGGGATTATCGTGATGACGGACGTTCGGGACGTTTCATTCACAAGCGACCTGGCTTCAACCAGCTCTTGCAAGACGTCCAGACTGGGCGAATTAAGCCTGGCAGCGCCGTCTTGGTCGATTCGATCGAGCGCTGGGGACGCGCTAAAAAGTTGAAGTCGATTCGTGACGAGCTGTACAAAAAGTACGGCATCGTGGTTCTTGCTGCAAACAACAACTTCGCCGATCCAACGAACGAAACCGGCGAGGTTGTCGCGTGTGTCGAAGACATCCGCGCTTGGAGTGATGGCGCCAAAAAAGCGCATGAGGTCCTCCGCGGCAAAATCGATACGGCGAAGCAGAAGAAGTGGCCGGGTGGCCCGCGGCCGGTCGGCTACAAGTTAGAAGTCCGTCAGGAGACCCGCTCACGGCGAAGCGGTCGCGAGATCATCGACCATTACTCGGTGCTTGTGCCTAATCCGGCGACCGCCGAAATCCCCCGGCGGATTTTCGCACTTGCCCATGAGCACGGTTGGGGCCCAGATCGGACTACCAAGACGCTGAACGCGGACGAGAACTTCGTCGCTCGCTTTGGCAAGATCTCTCGCGACACCGTAGCCTACATCATGGACAACCCGATCTACGGTGGCACGTTACGGTTTAACCTCAACGCCACCGACATCGAGGATGATTGTCGTATCGTCCAGCGCAACCCCGACGATGAAGTCCTCTACGTTGAAGACTTCTGCGATGCCATCGTTGAAAAGCAAATCGTGCAAAAAGTTCGCGCCGACGTAAAACGCCGTGCGGAAGCTCGGGCCGCCATTGTTGAAGCCAACAAGACCGCCGAAGAAGAGGATGTCGCTTGCCTTGGTTGCGGTGTCAGTGTCAAGTATCCGCTCGCCGGGCTGGTCCGCTGCGGCGGCTGCCGTGCCGCGATGCGGGCCAGCGTCTCCGGTGCCCAAAGCGAAACGGCTGCGTCGTACTATTACTGGCGTTGCCCGAACACATCGGACGGCCGGTGCGACAACAAAGAATACTTGCGTGGACCTTGGTTGTGGGAAGCGGTGTGTGACTCGCTTAAACATGGGCTTTTTCCCGGTTTCGATGCCGCTAATGGCCCGTCGGCCGCGGCGATTGAGGAGTTGTGCGAGCAGGTGCGCCACGCCCTCAAGGTCCGTCACAAAAGTTCCCAGGACCAACGGCCTTTGAAGGAAGCGGAACTCGCGCAGATTGAAACCCAGTTGGCCGGGTGGCGCACGTCCTTGGCGAACCCCCGGTTGTCCTCCGTGCTACGTCAGGACATCGAGAAAGATTATGAGCGGGCCGCCGACCGTAAAGTCCGCCTCGAAGTCGACCTCGAAACGCTGGGAACCAGCGACGCCGACATCGAAGCCCGCGTCAACCCGGTGGTGGTGATCGAGAAGATTCGTCGCCTCGCAGATCTTTTGGCGCGCACCAACGTCGCCGATCTGAACGTGGAGTTGAGCTACCACATCGTTGCCATCGAGGTGTTTCCTGAGGGTCGCGTGACGATCCACCTCAACCGGCTCGGCGTGTTGGCTGGTAATGTGCCAGAACTGTATGAGGAGCATGAACCTGTCGAGGAGATGCACGCGGGCGTGTACCGCGTCAGGCCCCGCGCGCTGTCGCGCCGTAAGACCACGGCAGAGCTAGGCCGTAGCCCGCTGGCGCGTCCCGCGGGGATGATGGAGCAGGTGGTAGTTCCGGACGAATGGTCGGAAGTAATCACGTTGCAACAGCCTTCGATTGTGTATCCCTACCAGGAGCATGCCCGCGATATCGCGGCGCGGCGACTGGAAGATGCGACGCATGAAGCATTGTGCTTGGAGTTCGATATGACGCCACCAACGATCCGCAAGGCCCTGAAGTATGCCCAAGAGGAGTTGGGTATCGACTTGTCGCGCCTCCCCAAAAAGATGGCTCGTGCCAACTGGGCGAAGGACCATGCCAAGGAAGTTGCCCGGCTCAAGGCATCTGGCATGAGTACCGTCGAGCTCGCCGAGCACTTCGGGGTTAGCGACACCACCATCCGCACGGCCCTAAAAAATGCGGAGAGCAACGGTGGTTAGTCCCAAGGATTGTGCCTCTCCGTCCGAAAACAAGCAGGATGTTGCGGGCCGCCTGCCAGGGCGGCCCCTTCATCGCTTGTTTTTAGCTCTCCGAGGCTCACTACACATTCTTGTGTCGGGGAGACGATTGGCTCTTCCCGAACCGCAATTCGCAAGCCTGTGCAGGGAAAAGGGATGCAGCAAGCAAACTAGGTGTGAAAGCTGGCTCGTAAGAATCGGCGTACATGGTCATGTACGCATCGGCAAACGAAAGGCGTTTCCGATCAACTTCGATTCCAAGGCCAATTGGGGCATCATTCGATTCACGGTCTCATAAGGGGGCACTCCTCATGCCGCCCTCCGAGAGTAATGCTTGAGCAGACCTCCGAGCCGCGCGTGGCGTACGACTTCACCCTCAAAAGGTCGATCTTCCTCACGGGCATACAGTAGACAGATTCGCGATAGATTGGGAAACACAATTTGGAGCGCATGGCAAGGAGTTCCGCGTCGGAGGCACACTGTTCGAAACACGGCTTCTCAAACGCGCTACGCCACAACTATGCGCCGCTGCCGGAATCCCCACACAAAAAAAGCCAAAAACAGCCGCAACGCCTAAACTCATTTACTTCTTGCCCGACGGGCCCTTGGGATTTTACTGCACGAGCTTGAATTTGTCCTTCGGCACTTGGATGACGATGACGTTTACCTTCAGCACGCTCTTCAAGTAGTTTAGATCGCCCCTTGGTTCTCTTTGCGGCACGACGGTCACCATTTTCTTCGTGGCAAGCTGGTCAAAAAGCTCCTTTGTATTGATGTTCTTTCCATCGACACTATGTGCTACGAGCTTCTTCCCATCCACTTTGAACTCTGTGTAGGGTTTTGACTCCAAGATTATTTTGCCGTCCTTCTCCACGGTCCTTGTTATTTCAGGTACCCAGAACGTCACCACAATATGCTCGCCCATTTTCTGCGCTCTGGCCCACATGATCTTGGGGGGAGTCTTGGCGAAGGGTTTCGGTGGCGCACCACCTTCGACCGTTGGTTCCGGAGAAGTTTCAGCGTCGGACTGTCTGAGTTCGTCAACCCATCGCTCAAGCGCTTGACGGACGTTCTTAAACTCGTCGAACTTCTCTATCTTCTTTACCGCCTCTACACCGCTATCTTTGTATGTATCGAGAATTTCGGCAACAACCTTCGAACTCGCATCATTCCCTTTTGCCAACTGCTCATCTAATTGATCGGACTTGAGAAATTTACGCCAACCTACTAGCAGTCCTTTTGAACGTAGCCAGTCCTCCATCTCGTCTTTTGTGCGCTGCACTTCTTCGATCGTTGTTTCCGCAGACGCTTGACTCGCTATAAAGGGAACGAGCAAGAGCGAGTATGCAACAGTAATGTGAACCAGAGATTTACGCATCGCGCCGTCTCCGTTGGATGAAGTAATCGAGCGAGATCTAATCACGTTTCAAAGATCGTGATCACCGAACAAATTATGAATCCGTAAGTAAAAGGACCTGTTCGTTTAGAGATCGGTAATTCGCACTCTCAAACTTCGTGGTCGTCTTTACTCACGTTAAGTGTACTTGTTGAATTGGAGAGACTCCAGCGGCGCGCGAGAGAGTTGGGCTACCTGTACACGCTTAGAAGGACCACAGCAGTTCCCGGTGAGGCAGGAATTGGCTGGATAATGGGGAGAGTCGGCGATTGCTTTCGTAAAGTTGTGCGGTGTACAGGCGTTCGCTTGTGAGTGGCTTTGGGGTATTATTCGGAGACTGTTGCAAGGATGTTTTG